>MELE01000001.1 GCA_001768615.1 Acidobacteria bacterium RIFCSPLOWO2_12_FULL_67_14b
CGCAGGTGGAGGCGGCGAAGGCCCGGGCCGCCGTGACCGGAGCGGCCGGCGTGATGATCTTCACCGGGCAGCAACCGCCGCGCGAGATTCCCGGCTTCGTGGCGGCGGCGGACCTGCTCGTGTCGCCGAGGATTCGCTGCACCAACACGCCGCTCAAGATTTACTCGTACCTGCGATCGGGCAAGCCGATCGTGGCGACCAACCTGTTGACGCACACACAGGTGTTGACGCCGGAGATCGCCAGGCTCGTCGCGCCGGAGCCCGAGGCGTTTGCGAACGCCGTGCTCGACTTGATCGAACATCCGGAGCAGCGCGCGCGATTCGCCGCGGCGGCTCGCGCGGTGGCGCAGGACAAGTACAGCCGCGAGTCGTACGTCAGGCGCACCGCGCAGGCCTACGAGAGGTTGGGTGGCGACAACCCCCTGGGGACTGGTGGCGACAAACCTTTAGGGACTGGTGGCGACAAACCTTTAGGGACTGGTGGCGACAAACCTTTAGGTTTGTCGAAAACCGGGGAGCTCGCGCCCCGGTGAAAGTGCTCGTGACCGGCGCAACCGGTTTTACCGGTGGCCACCTTGCCGCCACCCTGGCCGCGCGAGGTGACGAGGTGCGGGCGCTGGTGAGACCGAAGAGCCGCGCCCGTTTCGATCGATCGCCGCTTTCGGCCGCCGGCGTGACCGCGGCCGAAGGCGATCTGACCAATGCTGCGTCGATGCGCAGGGCCACCGAGGGCATCGAGGTCGTGTACCACATCGCCGCGACTTACCGGGAAGCCGGGCAGCCCGATTCGGCGTACCGTGCGATCAACGTGCAGGGCACCCGGCACGTGCTCGAATCGGCCCGCGAGGCCGGCGTCCGCCGCGTGGTCCATTGCAGTACCGGTGGCGTGCACGGTGACATCGCCCATCCGCCGGCGACCGAGGCCGCGCCCTTCAATCCGGGTGACGTGTATCAGCAGACGAAGCTCGAGGCCGAGCGGCTCGCGCGCGAGTTCGGCACCTCGACGGGGCTGGACGTGGTCGTCGCCCGGCCCATCGGCATCTACGGCCCGGGCGACACCCGGTTCCTCCGGATGTTCCGCGGCCTGGCGCGTGGGCGATTTCCCCTGATCGGGTCGGGCCAGGTCTTCTATCACCTGACGTTCATCGACGATCTGGTTGAGGGCTTCCGCTTGTGCGGCACCGTGCCTGGCGCGAGGGGCCGGACCTACGTACTGGCCGGTCCCCGCTACACGACGCTCGAGGCGCTGATTGGCCTGGTCGCAGCCGAGCTGAAGGTCGATCCGCCGAAGGTGCACCTGCCGGTGTGGCCGGTCTGGACCGCGGGCCTGCTGTGCGAGATGGTCTGCATCCCGCTGCGGATCGAACCGCCCCTGTATCGCCGCCGCGTGGATTTCTATACGAAGAGCCGCGCCTTCGACACGACGCGCGCCCGCACCGAACTGGGGTTCGCCCCGATGGTCGATCTCGAAGAGGGGATCCGGCGGACGGCCGCCTGGTATCGGAGTGAGGGGTTGCTATGAGCCCCGGATCCCGGAGCCCGGATCCCGGCCTGCCCCGAGCGGAGTCGAGGGGAGCCCGGCTGAATGTCGTCCACATCTGCGATCACCTGGGGTGGGAGGGGTCGCGCATGCACGGCGTGAAGCGCCTGTTTGCGTGGATGATTCCGCGCTTCGACCAGTCGCGTTTCAACGTCTCGCTGATCAGCCTGCGCAAGCAGGACCTGTCGGCCGACACGCTCGAGGAATTCGGGATCGACGTCACCTACCTGGCGCGTCACAAGTTCGATCCCGGCACCTACGCGACGCTCCTGAAGGTATTGCGGGACAAGCGCGCGGATGTGTTGCACATGCACGGCTACGGCGCCACCACGTTCGGGCGGCTCTGCGCCTGGAGGATGGGCGTGCCCGCGATCCTCCACGAACACGCCAATCTCGGTGACACGCCCTGGTTCCAGAAGGTGGCGGACCGGATCCTGGCGCCGCACACGGACCTGGCGATCGCCGTGTCGGAGTCGACGGCGGAGTTCACGACCCGCGCGCGCCTGATGCCGGCCGAGCGGACGAAGGTCGTCTACCTGGGCGCGCCGCTCGACGAGTTCGCCCGGCCGCGAACCGCGGACGAGATTGCCGCCGCCCGCGCGGCCTTTGGCATCGCACCGGGGACCACGAGCATCGGCACGATCACGCGGCTGATGCCGTCGAAGGGCAATCAGTACCTGATCGAGGCCGCGCCGAAGATCCTCCAGCACCATCCCCACGTCCGTTTCTTCATCGTCGGCGAGGGCGAGCTGCAGCCGGAGCTCGAGGCCCAGGCGCGCGCGCTCGGGCTGGGCGATCGCCTGGTCTTTACCGGGTTCACGCGCGACGTCGCCGCCGCGCTGTCGGCGCTCGACCTCGTCGTGTTTCCGTCGCTGTGGGAGGGCACGCCGCTGACGCTGTTCGAGGCGCTGGCGATGGGGAAGCCGATTGTGGCGACCAATGCCGACGGGCTGCTGGATGTCCTGACGGATCGGAAGGATGCGATCGTCGTGCCGAAAGGCGACGCCGGGCCGCTCGCCGATGCGGTCTCGTTCCTGCTCGACCGGCCCGATGTGGCCGCCGCCCTGGGCAACGAGGCCCGGGCGACCGGCGCCCGTTACGACATTGCCGCGTTCGTCCGAAAGATGGAGCGGCTCTACGAGTTGTTGCACGAGAACTCGCGCCGGACGCGCCGCGCGGGTATCCTGCAAGAGGACTTGAGCTTCCTGGCCACCAAACGATGACCATCGACACCGGCGTGGCGTCCCGTCTGCAGGGGAGAAGCCTGGCGTGGCGTCTCGGTGCCAGCACCACGGCAGCCATTTTCGTGGTGCTCATGGCCTGGGCGCTTTCGGTCGACTTCGTCAAGGCCTCGTCCGGCGGCTTCTTCGGCGACGGCGCCACGTATTACAGCCTGGCCCACAGCCTCTCGGGGGATTTCGATTTCGAGTACCGCCGCGAGGATCTCGTCCGCGTGTGGAAGGAGTTCCCGGGCGGACCGCAAGGCCTCTTCCTGAAGCGCGGGCGGGAGCTCAAGCTGTTCTACGCCAAGTCGTACATCTACCCGTTGTTCGCGGCGCCGCTGGTGTGGCTCTTCGGCACCAACGGATTCCTCGTGCTCCACGGCGTGCTGATGGCGGGCTGTTTCCTGTGCGCCTATGCGTTCCTGTCGGCGCGCAGCCATCCGGTGGCCGCACTAATCTTCGCGGCGGCGTTCCTGTTCGTGTCGGTGGCGCCCGTATACATGGTGCAGATTGCGCCGGACTTCTTCAACTTCGCGATCGTGCTCTTCGCGTTTTTCTTCTGGTGCTACAAGGAGGTCGCGGGCCCGAGCCCGCTGGCGTCGGACAGGTCGCTTCGCACGCGGTGGCTGCTCTCGCCAAGGTCCGACATCGTGGCCGCGGTGTTCCTGGGGATCGCCACCTTCTCGAAGCCCACGCACGTGATGCTGATTGCGCCGCTGCTGGCGTCGGCGTTGTTGCGCCGCCAATGGCAGCGGGCGCTGGTGATCGGCGGGGTGTTCGGCGCGGTGACGGCCGCGCTGTTCGCGTTGAACATCGCCATCACCGGCGAGTGGAACTACCAAGGCGGCGATCGCAAGACGTTCTACAGTACCGAAGGCGGCGGGTTCCCGTATCAATCCGAGGCCCAGTCGTTCGATACGGTCGGTCTCGATCGCACGACGAACGCCGTCCAGCTCGAGGTGCTGACCAGCCGCGATGCCGTGTTCGAGGTCTTCCGCCACAACCTCGCGTATTTCTTCATCGGGCGCCACACGGGCTTCGCCGTGTATTTCTTCCCTGGCATGATGGCCGTGTTCCTGTTCCTGCTCGCCACGCGCGATCGCGCCGTGTGGCAGTGGCTCACGCTCGCGGCCGGGCTCGGCTCCGCGGTCGTGCTGCTGCTGTACATGCCGTTCACGTATTCGGGGGGCGGCGGGCCGGTCGGCAATCGCTATTTCCTCGGCACCTACGGCCTGTTCCTCTTCCTCGTGCCGCCGCTGCAGACGGCGGTGCCCGGGCTGGCGGCCATGGCCATCAGCGCGCTGTTTGTCGCGCCGATCCTGTCGAACCCGTTCTACGCCTCGACCCATCCATCCGAGCACAGCAAGACGGGCCTGTTCCGCCGCCTGCCGACCGAGCTGACGATGGTGAACGACCTGCCGGTGAATGTGACGCCGTCGCGCACCCGGCAGCCGCTGAGCGGATCGCCGCCGGTGTTTGCCTACTTCCTGGACGACAGCGTCTTCAACCGCGAGGGCGAGGCGTTCTGGGTGCGCGGGGAATCGACTGCGGACATCCTGCTGCGGGCGCCGATCGCGATCGAGACGAAGGAAGCGGTGTCGCCGCGGCAGTCGCTGCGGATCGAAAAGCTGACTGTGGACCTGGAGACCGGGCCGAAGGCCAACCGGGTGATCGTGACCAGCGGCGCCGACCGGCGCGTCGTCGAGATGGCGCCGGGCTCGCGGCAGTCGTTCGAGTTGTTCATGCCGCCGGGCGTGCCGTACCGCCCGGATCCGCGGTTCCCGACCAACTACGTCTACATGGTGACGATCACCTCCGGCAGCGGCTTCGTGCCGATGTTCGAGGCGGGCAGTCCCGACAGCCGCTTTCTCGGTGTGATGGTGCGCCTCGTACCTCACTATGAGGGCCAGCCGTAGTGGCGACGATCGCCGTCGTCACCTCCAGTCCCCCGTTCGCGGAAGGCGGCCATCTCGTGATGGCGCGCGAGCTCGTGCGCGCGTTGCAGGAGGAAGGGCATCACGCCGGCCTCGTGGTCACGCCGCAGAACCGGTTCGGGCGGCAGGCGAGCGCCTACCTGGCGGCGTGGTGCACCGATGTCGGCCTGGCGCACGAGGAGCGTCCGGTCGATCAGGTGATCAGCCTGCGCTTCCCCGGCTACGCCGTGCGGCATCCCAATCACGTGCTGTGGCTCAACCACCGCATGCGCGAGTACTACGATTTGTGGGATCAGTTCCGCTCGCATCTGACGTGGAAGCAGCAGATCAAGGAGCGCACGCGCCGCGCGATCCTGCACCGCGCCGACAGCTACCTGTTGTCGAAGATGAAGCGGCGCTTCGTGATCTCCGGCACGGTGCAGACCCGCCTGCGCCGCTTTGGCGGCATCCAGTCCGACGTCCTGTATCCGCCGCCGCCCAGGCGCGACTATCGCCACGACACCTACGGCGACTACCTGTTCGGCGTGTCGCGGTTGTCGCCGCTCAAGCGCTTCGATCTCGTGCTGCGGGCGCTGGCCGAGCCGATGGCGGCGAGCATCAAGTGCGTGATCGCCGGCGAGGGTGCGGAGGCCGATGCCCTGATGCGGCTGCGCAGCGACCTCGAGCTGGGCCATCGCGTCCAGTTCGTCGGCCGGCTGACCGAGGCCGCCCTGATCGATCACCTCGCGCGCTGCCGCGCCGTGATCTTCCCGCCGTTCAGCGAAGACTACGGCTTCGTCACGGTGGAGGCGTTCATGTGCGGCAAGCCGGTGATCACGTGTCATGACAGCGGCGGGCCGGCCGAGCTCGTCAGGGACGGCGACAGCGGCTTCGTGACGCCGCCGACGGCGGAAGCGCTGGCGGTCGCGATGCGCCGGGTGATGGACGATCGGAACCTGGCGATGAGGATGGGGCAGGCCGGCAACCTCGATGCGCGCAAGATGACTTGGGCGGGGGCCGTCCAGAAACTGTTGCTGTAGAGATCACGAGAATCCTTTACAGGAGATCAAGAGATCAGAAGGAAGAATGAGATCCTTCTTGACCTCCTGATCTTCTAATCTCCTGTTAATGGCCTCCGCGCAACTCGCCTGCTAGACTGTTGACGTTCCATGGGCTACCGCTCTCCACTCGAAACGCGCCTCGCCAAGAAGACGACCAAGGCCATTGTCGACTTCAACATGGTCGAGGACGGCGATCGGATCATGGTCGGGCTCTCGGGCGGCAAGGACAGCTGGGCGCTCATCCAGATCCTCGACGTGCTGCGCCAGCGCGCCCCGATCGATTTCTCCATCGTCGCCGTCAACGTCGACTCGGGCTACGAGGGCTATCAACACCAACAGGTCGCCGAGGCCTGCCGCGAGCGCGGGTGGGAATTCCACAGCGAGCGCACCTCGATCGGCGCGGTGATCGACGACAAGCTCGACAGCGACGACACGCCGTGCTCGCTTTGCGCGCGGCTGCGGCGCGGCGTGCTCTACCGGCTGGCGACGCAGACGGGCGCGACCAAGATCGCGCTGGGACATCATCTCGACGACTTCGTCGAAACCGTCCTGCTGAACCTCTTCTTCGCCGGCGCCCTCAAGGCCATGCCGGCGCGGCTCATTTCCGACAACGGCGCCCACGTCGTGATCCGGCCGCTGGTCTACGTGACCGAAGCCGAAGCGGGCGCGTACTGCAAGGAGAGCGCGCTGCCGATCATCGGCTGCTGCTGCCCGGCCTGCGGAGACCTGAGCCTCCAGCGCCAGCGCGTCAAGCGTCTGATCGTCGAGCTCGAGCGGGAGCATCCCGACGTCAAGGCCTCGATGATCAAGGCGCTCGGCAACGTCATGCCGCGACACCTGCTCGATCGCCGCCTCAACCCCGCTGGTGACATCCGACAGGCGGTGTCGGCGAAGCTCGAGCAGTACGACGATGTCCCGGCGCACGTGCCGCTGATTCCCCTGATGCTGGCCAAACCGTGAGAGCTGTGGTGCAGCGCGTCACCTCGGCGAAGGTGACGGTGGGCGATCGCACGACGGGCGAGATCGGCCAGGGGCTTCTGGTCTTCGTCGGCGTCGATCGGGCCGACGGCCCACCCGATGTCCAGTACATCGCGTCCAAGGTTCGTGACCTCCGGATTTTCATGGACGAGGACCAGAAGATGAATCGCTCCGTCCTCGACATCAAGGGCGAGATCCTGGTCGTGTCGCAGTTCACCCTGTCGGGCGATGCGCGCAACGGGCGGCGGCCGTCGTTTGCGTCCGCGGCGCTGCCGCAGATTGCGCGCGCGCTGTACGAGGATGTCGTGCGAGAATTACAGGCCAGTGGGCTGCGCGTCGCGACCGGCGAGTTTCAGGCCATGATGCAGGTGGCGCTGACCAACGACGGGCCCGTAACCATCCTTCTCGACAGCCGGAAGACGTTTTGATCCGATGATGCGCTCATGTGTTCAGGCGGCCGTGATCGCGGCCGCCATCGTCATGGCGGCCCCCTCCGCTTTCGCTCAACAGCGTCCGTTGCAGACGGAAGACCCCGAAGTGATCGGCGCCGGCCGCATCCTCTTCGAGGCCGGAATCGACTACGAGCGCGACGTCTTCCTGCCGGTCTCGGGCCTGCGCGGCAACCTGTTGACGGTGCCGCCGATGGGAATCAGCGTGGGCGTGAGCTCGATCGCCGAGATCCAGATTGACGGCGGCCTCTACCAGAAGCTGTCCATCACCGGGCAGACGGCGAATGCGCCGTTTTCGCCGTTGCTGGCGCTCGATGGCCTGAGCACGTCCGATGTGGACGACCTCAACATCGGCGCGAAGATTCGCTTCGTCAGCGAGTCGGCCGGGCGCCGTCCGTCGATGGCGGTGCGCTTTTCCACGCGCCTGCCCAACGCGAGCAACGAATCGGGGCTCGGCAAGGACGTGCAGGACTTCACGACCTCGCTGCTGGTCGGTAAGACCGTGCAGTCGATCCGCGTGGTGGCCAATATCGGCCTCCTCATTCTCGGCAATCCGACGAAGGCGGCGGCGCAGGATGATCTGCTGGTCTACAGCCTGTCGGTGGCCCGGGCCATCAGCGCGGGCGCGGAGGTGGTCGGCGAGTTCGTCGGCCGCGCCAACTTCGCCAACATCGTGACCCCGGGCGCCGAAGACCGCGGCCTGATGCGGTTCGGCATGCGCTACACGCGTGCCGGCGTCCGGCTCGACGGCGGCATCCTGCTCGGGCTCACGCCCCGCGATCCGGAGATCGGGTTCACGGCCGGCTTGACCTGGGTCTTCAACGCGTTCCGCGTGCCGTGATGCTGTCGGTCGCCAAGGCCCACGCGTACGGCAACGATTTCCTGTTCGTTCCCGCCGAGCAGGCCGAGGGCCTGAAGCTCGACCAGCTGTCGCGCCGCCTCTGCGAACGGCACACCGGCCTCGGCGGCGACGGCGTGATCTACTACACCACCGCGCCCGACGGTACGGCGCGCATGAAGCTGATCAACGCGGACGGCAGCCCGTCGGAGCTGTCGGGCAACGGGCTGCGCTGCCTCGCCGCGCTCGTCCTGCACCAGCGCGAAGCCGGCAACACCGTGCCGATCACCGACGTGCGCGTGGATACCGATGCCGGATGGAAGACGCTCTCGCTCATCAGCCGCCAGGGCGGACGCTACACCTTCCGCGCGGCGATGGGCCCGCCCGAGCGCGTATTCGAGGAGCGCATCGAGGCGGCAGGCGAGTCGCTGAAGGTCACGACCCTGGCGATCGGCAACCCGCAGTGCGTGGCCCTGATGGCGGAGCTGCCGGACCTGGCCCGGTTCAATCGCCTTGGGCCGGCGCTGGCCACCCATCCCCGGTTCAGCGAAGGCACCAACGTCGAGTTCGCGGTGGTGGAGGCGCCGTCTCGCGTGCGCATCCTGATCTGGGAGCGTGGTGTCGGACCGACGATGGCGTCGGGGACCGGGGCGTGCGCGTCGGCGATTGCGGCGATCACGCACGGCGGCGCCGAGCGCGACGTGGAGGTGATCGCCCCCGGGGGGACCCAGCGCGTCGAATGGCGAAGCGACGGTATCTACCTCACCGGATGGGCCGAGGTCGTCTTCGAGGGCCGCTGGGTGCCGGCGTATGCGGACTTTTCATGAAGCGTCAGTAGCTCGCAAGCCTCGTCGCGGGCGCGACAACGGAGCGCCCGATTGAGCCTGCGAACACACACAGCATTGGAAGCCGTCGAGGCGTTTTCGCCGGCCGAAGAGCGGTTCAACCGGCGGCGGCGGACGGCGGGGCTGTTTCTGGCGCCCGCCATCTTCATCATCCTGCTGCTGGCGCCGCTTGGGGACATTCCCGTGCTGGCGCATCGCATGGCCGCGATCATGGGCCTGGTGGTCACGTTGTGGCTCACCGAGGCGTTGCCGCTCGCCGTCACGGCCATCCTCGGGCCGTGCCTGGCCGTCGTGCTCGGCATCGCCAGCGGCCGGCAGGCGCTGGCGCCGTTTGCGGATCCGATCATCTTCCTCTTCATCGGCGGCTTCATGCTGGCGCAGGCGATGTTCGTGCACGGCGTGGACCGGCGGATCGCGTATTCCGCGCTCGCGATCCGAGGCGTGGGGACGAGCGCGTTCCGGATCCTCCTGGTCTACGGTGCAGTCTGCGCGGTGCTGTCGATGTGGATCAGCAACACCGCCACCACCGCAATGATGTTCCCGATCGGCCTGTCGATCATCGCGCACCTGGGCCGGACGGCGACGGGGCAGAGGGTCCAGGTCCGCTCGTTCGCGCTGGGCCTGATGCTGATCACCTCGTTCGCCTCGTCGATCGGCGGCATGGGCACGCCGGTGGGCACGCCGCCGAACCTGATCGGCATCGGGATGCTGGAGAAAATTGTCGGATCGAAGATCCCCTTCTTCTCCTGGATGGCGATCGGCGTACCGGTTGTCGTCATTCTGTTCGGCTACCTGTTGTTGCAGTTCTATTGGACCTCGGTCCGCGGGCTCGACGTCGCCGAGGGCAGCACGGCGCTCGTGCACGACGAGCTGAAACGGCTGGGGCCGATGACCGTGGGGCAGCGCAACGTGCTGCTCGCGTTCGGGGTCACCGTGGCGTTGTGGATTACCCCCGGCGTGTTGGCCATCCTCCAGATGGACCAGACGTGGTTCGCCCTCAGGTATGCACGGGCGATGCCCGAAGGCGTGGCGGCGATGTTCGGCGCCTTCCTGCTGTTCGTGCTGCCGGTCGACTGGCGCGAGCGCCGTTTCACCCTCTCCTGGGATGAGGCCGTGAAGATCGACTGGGGAATCACGCTGTTGTACGGCGGCGGGCTGGCGCTGGGCGAGATGACGTTCTCGACGGGATTGGCCCAGGCGCTGGGCGAGGGCATCACGAGCTGGCTGCCGTCGCAGTCGACCCTGGCCCTGACCATGCTGTTCACCGGCGCGGCGATCCTGGTGTCGGAGGCCGCGTCCAACACGGCGTCGGCCAACATGGTGATTCCGATTGCCATCGCGGTGTCGCAGGCGGCCGGGATCCGCGCGATCGAGCCGGTGCTGGGCGCCACGCTCGGCGCCAGCATGGGCTTCATGATGCCGGTCTCCACCGCGCCCAACGCGATCGTCTACAGCTCGGGCTTCGTGCCGATCGGCAAGATGATGCGCCACGGCGTCATGCTCGACCTCGTGGCCTTCGTCGTGATCGTAACGACGGTGATGGTGCTGGGGCCGCGGCTGTTCTAGTGGAGCGTATCAACGAAATCGAAAGTATTTGGCATCGTCGCTCAACGAGGCTACAGGGGCCGTTCCGTAGGAACGGCCCGCTTTAGATATCGAACTTACATGCCATTAGTCGCGCCACCGAGACGGGTGTCACGACGTGGCCTGTTTTCTCGGTGGTTCTTGGCTGATCAGAAATCTCAACACGTAATCAACGCCGCCATAGCGGGAATTGCGAAGCGCGGGCGAGAGCCCTAGCGGCGGCGACGCGCGGGGCCGGGCGAGGCGGCGGCGTCGATCAGGCTCAAAGCCGCCTGAAGTTCGGCGGTAATGCCTCCGAGCGCCCTGGTGACGGCGGGGTAGTCCTCTTTTTCCAGGGCCGAGCGCGCTTCTTGCAGGACCTTCTCGGCCGATTCCACGGTCATCCGCGGCGAGCGGAGCACCCTCGGGTTCAGGGTCGCGAGGTCGGGGTCTTTCAGCTGCGCCTTCGCGCGTTGCACGAGCGTGGCGGCCTCCGAGATCGCGCGTTCGGCCGCGCCGCGGGCGTTGGCGCGCTCTTCGACCGCCATCTTCGCGGCGTTCTGCGCGCGCTCGCGGCTGTCAATGGCAAGGCCGAGGGCGAGACGGTAATCGTTGGCGGCGACGGCTTGCTCGGAGCGTTTGAGGGCGTCGACGGCGGCGCTGAACTCGGCGGCGGCGAAGCGATCGGCGGCGGCGGCCCGGGCGGCGTCGATCGCCCCTTGGGCCTGGTTCATTTCCTTGCTCGGGGGCGCGGCGCAACTGCTGGCGGAAAGGACGAGGATGGCGAGCGCCAGAAGGCCGGCAAAACGAACCATTCGTGACGAGTATACGACAGCGTCACGGCGGAATCGGCGCGTACCCGCGCCGGATCGCGCATCGATCAGCTACCATGAAGGGTCCGGCGCGATGGCGCGGCTCGCCGCCGTGGACCGCCCGCGCGAGAAGCTGGCGCGCGCGGGCGTGGAAGCGCTTGGCGACAACGAGCTGCTGGCGCTGGTGCTGGGCACCGGCACCAGGTTCAGGAGCGCGCTCACGGTGGCGCAGGACATTCTCGAGGCCGCGCACGGCGTGCAGGGACTGGCGCGGATCGGCCTCGACGAGTTGTACCGGGTGCGCGGCGTGGCCGAGTCGCGGGCGGCCCGCGTGCAGGCCGCCGTCGAGCTGGGGCGGCGGACCATGGCGCCCGTGGTGCCCGAGCGGCTGCAGATTACGAGGCCGAAAGACGCCGCGACGTTCCTGTTGCCGCGCTATTCGGGTGTGCGCGTGGAACGGTTTGGAGTGATGTTGCTCGATCAGAAGGACCGCGTGATACGGACCATCATCCTGTCGACCGGATCGGGTGACACGAGCCTGGCGCATCCCCGGGAGGTCTTCCGGGCGGCCGCGCTGGCCTCGGCGGCCGGCGTGATCGTGTTTCACAACCATCCGTCCGGCGATCCGCTGCCGAGTGAACAGGACTACCTGGTCACCAAGCGCCTGTATGAAGCCGGGCAGCTGATGGGCATCGACATGAAGGACCACATCATCCTGGGCAACGGGTGTTACTTCAGTTTTTCTGAGGGCCGGACCGCGTGAGGATCCTGTACTTCGACTGCTTTGCCGGCGCCGCCGGTGACATGATTCTCGGCGCGCTGCTCGATGCCGGGCTGCCGTTCGACGAGCTCAAGCGGGCGCTCGGGAGCCTGGCGGTCGACGGCTGGGATGTGTCGGTCGATCGCGTGCTGAAAACCGGCGTCACCGCGACGAAGTTCCGTGTACACCCGCTTGCGCTCGCCCAGCATTCAATGGCGAGCTTCAGCGAGGTCCCGCCGAAGCGGCCTTCGGCCGCGAAGGCGGATGAGCCTACACACACCGGTTCCGGGCTCCGGGCGCCGGGCTCCGATCATCAGCACGGCCATCATCACCATCACCATTCCCTGAAGCAGATTGAAGCGGCGATCGGCCGGTCAGCGCTGCCGGATACCGGCAAGGCGCGGGCGATCGCGATGTTCGGACGACTGGCCGAGGTGGAAGCGGATATTCACGGCATGCCGATCGATCAGGTGCACCTGCACGAGGTGGGCGCGATCGACTCGATTATCGACATCGTCGGGTCGGTGTTCGCCATGGAGTGGTTTGCCGCCGACCGCGTCGTCGTGTCGCCGCTCAACGTCGGCGGCGGCATGGTGCGCTCCGCGCACGGCGTGTTTCCGGTGCCGGCGCCGGCCACGGTCAGGCTGTTGGGCCAGGCGCCGGTCTATTCGAGCGGCATCCAGGCGGAGTTGCTGACGCCGACGGGCGCGCTGATCCTCACCGAGTACGCGTCGGCCTTCGGCCCGGTGCCGGCGATGACGGTAGAGCGCGTGGGGTACGGCGCCGGCGATCGCGATCTACCGGAGACGCCGAATGTCGTCCGCGTCCTGGTCGGTACGGGTGGCGACACACCTAAAGGTGTGTCGCCACAGGCCATGCGCGTCGTCACCCTCGAATGCGAGATCGACGACATGAATCCGCAAATCTTCGGCGTGCTGATGGATCTCCTGTATGCCGCCGGCGCGCTCGAGGTGTTCTATTCGGCCGTGCAGATGAAGAAGAACCGACCGGGCACGCTGATGACCATCGTGGCGCGGCCGGAGGATCGCGAGACGCTCACCGATCTCGTGTTCCGGGAATCGACGACGATCGGCATTCGTTACCAGGAGCTGGCGCGGGAGTGTCTCGAGCGGGAAATCGTGATCGTGCCGACCCCGATCGGCCCCGTGCGATTCAAGGTGGCCAGCCGCGGCGGCCGCGTGCTGAACGCGCAACCGGAATTCGACGACCTGACGAAACTCTCGACCGAGCGCGGCATCCCGGTAAAGGACGTCCAGGCGCTCGCGCAAAAGGCGTGGCTCGAACGATGAAGTTTTTTCTGACCACCGCGATCGATTTCGTGAACAGCCGACCGCACCTGGGCACGGCCTACGAAAAGATCACCGCCGACGTGATTGCGCGCTACCGGCGCCTGGCCGGCTTCGACACCCATTTCCTGATGGGCAACGACGAGCACTCGCAGAACGTGTTCCGCAAGGCGATCGAGCAGGGCAAGGATCCGCTCGCCTACTGCGACGAGATGGAGCAGGTGTTCCGCGACGTGTGGCGGCGCCTGGACCTGTCGTTCGACGATTTTATCCGGACGACCGATCAGAAACGCCACAAGCCGGCGGTGCAGGCGATGGCGCAGGCCTGCCTGGATAACGGCGACGTCTACGAGGGATCCTACGAAGGCTTCTACTGCGTGGGCTGCGAGGCGTTCAAGCAGGAGAAGGACCTCGTCGAGGGGAATTGTCCGATCCACAACACCAAGCCGCAGTGGATCCGCGAGAAGAACTGGTTTTTCCGTCTGTCGAAGTATCAGCAGCCGCTGCTGAAGCACTACGAACAGCATCCGACCTTCATCCAGCCGGACATCCGCCGCAACGAGATCCTCCGCCTCGTCGAGGGCGGCCTCGAAGACATCTCGATGAGCCGCGCGGGGCAGTCGTGGGGTATATCAGTTCCGTTCGATCCGTCGAGCGTCGTCTACGTCTGGTTCGACGCGCTCATCAACTACGCGGCCGCCGTCGGCTACGGGTGGGACGACGCGCTCTTCAAGAAATGGTGGCCGGCCAACCTGCACATCGTCGGCAAGGACATCACGCGCTTCCACTGCGTGATCTGGCCGGCGATGCTGATGAGCGCGAAGGTCGAACTGCCGGGGCAGGTCTTCGGCCACGGCTGGGTCTATTTCAAGGGCGAGCGGATGAGCAAGACGATGGGGAACATCGTCGATCCGCTGGACGCGGCCGATCGGTTCGGGCCCGATCCGCTGCGGTTGTATCTCGCCAAGGAGATCCCGTACGGCGGCGACGGCGACTTCACCTGGGAACGCTTCGAAGAGAAGTACAATGCCGACCTCGCGAACAACCTCGGTAACCTGGTGAATCGCGTGGCGTCGATGACCGAGCGCTACCAGGGCGGGCGGGTTGCCGCCACGGGTGGGGGCGCCCTGGCCGCGATCGCGGCCCACAGCGTGGCCGCCTACCGAACCGCGATGGACGTGCACGCGCTGCACGACGGCGCGGCGGCGGCGTTCCGCCTGGTCAGCGCGGCCAATAACTACATCGCCGAAACGCAGCCGTGGGCGCTCGCGAAAGACCCGTCGAAGGCCGGTCAGCTCAACGGCGCGTTGGCCGATACCGCGGAAGCGGTGCGCATTGCCGCGGTCCTGTTGTCGCCGATCATGCCCGCGTCATCGGCCGAGATCCTGCGGCGGCTGGGTGACGATCGCGCGCAGAGGGACCGCCGGCTGGACGCCGACACGGCGTGGCGCACGTCGGGCGAGAAACAGATTCTGAACACGGGTGCCTTGTGGCCCCGGATTGAAGCAGACAAGGGAGTGGTGAGCGTGAGCGACGAAACCCCGAAGGCACCTGAAGCACCTGCTGCACCTGCCGCACCTGCCGTGATCACGATCGATGATTTCATGAAGGCGCACTTGAAGGTGGCCAGGATCCTCGAAGCGGAGAAGGTGCCGAAGTCGCAACGGCTGCTCAAGCTGAAGGTGGACGCGGGCGAGGCCGAGCCAAGAACCATTCTGGCCGGCATCGCCGAGTCGTACGAACCAGAGGCCCTGATCGGCAAGTCGGTCGTGATTGTCGCCAACCTGGCGCCGCGGAAGATGATGGGCCAGGAATCCAACGGCATGGTCCTCGCGGCCAGCCCGGAGGGCGGCGCCGCCATCGTGCTCAATGCCGAGCCCGCCACGCCCGGTACCCGAGTTCGGTGAGGGATGATTGGGGTCAGGCCCCCGAAATCACCCTTTCGTCAATCGACCAACAGTGATTTCGGGGGCCTGACCCCAATCATCCCTTTTCCAACATGACCGACTCGCATTGCCACATCGCCGGTCAGGAGTTCGCGGCCGACCTCGACGCCATCGTCGAACGTGCTCGGGCCGCGGGCGTCTCGCGTGCGCTCGTCATCCTTGCGGCTGAAGACGATGCGGAAATCGCGCGGGCGGGGACCGTGTCTCAGGCCTGGCCCG
>MELE01000002.1:0-13240 GCA_001768615.1 Acidobacteria bacterium RIFCSPLOWO2_12_FULL_67_14b
ATCCATGGCAGTCGTGGCGCGGACACTGGTCGCATTCGCAGCGGCGACGCTCACCACGCTGACCGCTGCGCAAGACCTTCCCGGGCTCTCCCCGCTCCCGGGCGCGCGGCTGATCGCGACCAGGCACATCGACGAGCCGCTCGAGCTCAAGCCAGCCACCGCGGACTCTGAGGCCGTGCTCGCCGGCACGTCGTATGTGAAGAAGGTTTACGAGCGGCCGGGCCGCATCACCGCGATCGTCTTCCTGAACGCCTACCGCGACGCGTTGTTCGCGGCCGGCTGGAAGCTCATCGACGTGACCAGGCTCGAGGAGATCCCCATCCAACCCGAAACCGTGAACGTGGCCGCCCAGTTCTCGCTCAACGGCCGCAGCCTCTACGCGCGGCTCTCTCAGGAGCCAGGCGGGCCCTACGAGATCAACGTCGCCGATGTCGGCGGCGAAGACTGGGACACGGCGCTCGACAGGCAGTGCCGCGTGCGGCTCCACAGCGTCCATTTCGACCTCGATCGCTCGACGATCCGGCCCGAATCCACGCCGACGCTCGAGAAGGCCGCTGCGCTGTTGAAGACCAGGCGATCATGGCGCGTCGAGGTGCAGGGCCACACGGACAACATCGGCCCGGAAGGCGACGCGCCCAGGCAGCTCCTGTCGGAGGCGCGCGCCAAGGCGATAGCCGGCTGGTTGACGACGCACGGCGTGGCGGCGTCGCGGATCACGTCGAAGGGCTACGGCAAGACACGGCCGATCGCCGACAATGACGACGACCTCGGCCGCGCCAAGAACAGGCGCGTGGAGTTGTTTCGGATCGGTTGCAGCGGCGCCCCATAAAGGGGCGCCCTACAGGGTCGATTACGGGGTCGATTACGCCAGCGACGCCTCGTACTCTTCGTAGGCGCCCTTGAAGTCGCGGATCCGGCCGTGGTCGAAATGCCAGACCCGCGTGCCGACTTCTTCCATCAAATCCTGGTCGTGGGTCACCAGCAGTACCGTGCCCTCGAACTTCTGCAGCGCCACGTTGAGCGCGTTGATCGCCTCGAGGTCGAGGTGATTGGTCGGCTCGTCCAGGATCAGCACGTTCGGCTTCTGCAGCATGATCCGGCAGAACAGGAGCCGCGCCGTTTCGCCGCCCGACAGCGCCGCGGTCGGCTTCAGGCCTTCCTCGCCGCTGAACAGCATTTGCCCGAGCAGGCCGTGAATGTCCTGGCGTGACGCGGCGGGGTCGAACCGGTGCAGCCACTCCGCGGCGGTGGTCCCCTGGTCGATCAGCCCGGTGGCATCCTGCGGGAAGTACCCGATCGACACCTCGTGCCCCCACTTGATCGTACCGGCGTCGATGTCCGCGGCCGAGGCCGCGAAGCCCGGCGCATCCGACAGCAGCGCCCTCAGCATCGTCGTCTTGCCGGCGCCGTTCCTGCCGACGAGCACGATCTTCTCGCCGCGGCTGATGATGGCGCTGAAGTTCGAGACCACGGCGAGCGCGCCGTACGACTTCGAGACGCCTTCGCACTCGAGCGGCGTGCGGCCCGACGGTCGGTTCATCGCGAACTTGATGTACGGCCGTTGAATGTTCGACCGCGCCAGCTCGGTGGTCTGCAGCCGCTCCACTTCCTTGCGCCGCGACTGCACCTGGCTCGACCGCGTGCCGGCGGAGAACCGCTGGATGAAGTCGTTGAGCTGCGCGATCTTCTTCTCGCGCTGCTCGTTCTGCGACTCGAGCCGCGAGCGGATCTGCGTCTTGGCCACGACCATGTCGTCGTAGCCGCCGGTGTAGGTGATGATGGTCTGGTAGTCGATGTCGGCGGTGTGCGTGCACACCGCGTTGAGGAAATGGCGGTCGTGCGAGATCACGATCAGCGTGCCCTGGTAGCGGACGAGGAAGTCGCGCAGCCAGTGGATCGAGTCCAGGTCCAGGTGGTTGGTCGGCTCGTCGAGCAGCAGCGCCTGCGGATTGCCGAACAGCGCCTGCGCCAGCAGGATGCGGACCTTCTGCCCGCCCTGCAGCTCGCCCATCGTCCGGTGATGGAGCTGGTCGGGAATGTCGAGGCCCTGCAGCAGGATCGCCGCGTTGCTTTCCGCCTCGTAGCCGTCTTCCTCGCCGACGATGCCCTCGAGCTCGCCGAGGCGCATGCCGTCGGCGTCGGTCATCTCGCCCTTGGCGTAGAGGAGGTCGCGCTCCTCGAGCGTGCTCCACAGGCGGTGGTTGCCCATGATCACGGTGTCGATCACGCGGAACCTGTCGAAGGCAAACTGGTCCTGCTTGAGGACGCCGAGCTTCTTCGGGCGCGAGACCTCGCCCTTCTGCGGCGGCTGCTCGCCCGTGAGCAGCTTCATGAAGGTGGACTTGCCCGATCCGTTGGGACCGGTGAGCCCGTAGCGGCGGCCCGCCAGGAAACTGGTGGTCACTTCGTCGAAGAGCACCTTCGACCCGAAGCGCATGGAGACGTTATTGACGGCTATCACAACCCTTCATTGTAGCAGCTTGAGGGGTTTCTGATGCGCGAGGTCCGATCCGCGCGCCCGGGCAGGAGCTGGGTGGGCCAGGCCACGCGGCCTCCCCGCTGGGAGACGGTGATCTCAAGGGCAACATCCCGCCCTCACTACCCCGAGCCGATCAACCAGCCCGCCAGAAACACGAGGAGGCCGCCGACGACCACCTGGTAGATCGCGGACAACAAGGGCGTATCCATGTAACGCCTTCGAATCCACGCAATCGCGGCCAATTCGATGGCGACGACAATGATCGCGATGGTGGTCGCGAGGTGGAAATCAGGAATCAGGTACGGCAGCGTGTGGCCGATGCCGCCGACCGTGGTCATGAAGCCGCACACGATGCCACGCAGCCATGGCGCGCCGCGGCCACTGAGCTTGCCATCATCGGACAGCGCCTCCGCGAATCCCATGCTGATCCCGGCGCCGACCGATGCGGCCAGACCCACTTTGAACGTGTCGATCGTGTTGCCGGTGGCGAAGGCAGCGGCGAACAACGGCGCCAGGGTCGAGACCGAGCCGTCCATGAGGCCCGCGAGCCCCGGCTGGACGAAGCGCAGGACGAACAACCGCCGTGCCGCTTCGGTTTCGGATCCGAGCTGGCCGGAGGCGGCCTGTTCCTGGCTGATGTTTTCGGCAGTGGCCTCGTGCCGCTGTTCCTCCTGGGCGAGGTCGTTCAGCAGTTGCCGGATGCCGGCGTCGCCGGCGCGTTGCGCCGCCGCTTCATAGAACCGTCGCGCCTGGATCTCCATCAGCGCCGCTTCGCCCCGGGCGCGCTCGGGACGCAGCGTGCGTGTCGTCCACGACGGCCGGCGCGCGATGAAGCCGCGCACGTCCTGGCGCCGGATGAACGGGATGTGTTCGCCGAATTTCTGCCGAAAGAGCTCCGTCAGCCGGTGGCGATGGCCGTCCTCCTCCACCGCCATCTGGTCGAAGAGCGCGGCTGAGGCGGGAAAGTCGGCGCGCAGCGATTCCGCGAAATCGCGGTAGATGTGGCTGTCCTCCTCCTCAGCCGTAATCGCCAGCGCGAGGAGTTGCGGTTCGGTCAAGTCGCGAAAATGCATGAGGCGGATTCCGAGTAAGGGAAGGATATGCTCAAATCCATTTGAGCGAGTCAAAACGCACACCTGGACCGGACTTGACCGCCGGGTGCCAGCGATCCGAATGTGTTCTATCTCCGCACCTACGCCGACGCGCGGGCGATCGTCGCCCGGGCGCAAACCGCAAAACGGGTCGTGGTCGCCACAACCCTCATCACGCCACTCCTGCCCCTTGCGCATCCACATACACCGCGTAGAGCGATTGACTGGCGGTCATGAACAATCGATTTCGCTTCGCTCCGCCAAAGCACACATTGGCGCAGTTTTCGGGCAGCCGAATCATGCCGATCGTCACACCGTCGGGCGCAATGACCTGAACGCCCGGTCGCGCGCCGGCCCAGATGTTGCCATCAGTGTCGCAGCGCATGCCGTCTGCGGCGGCGGGCGTGCCGGTCGCGCCCGGGATCGTGAGCTGCGCATGGCGCCGTCCGTTACGAACGGTTCTTCCCTCAACATCGTAGGCGCGGATCTCCCGGCCCGTGCCCGTATCGGCGACGTAGAGCCGCTTGTAGTCGGGCGAGAAGCAGAGGCCGTTCGGTCCGGCGACCTCGTCGGTGATCAACGCCAGCTCGCCCGATTTGGTGTCGAAGCGATAGACGCCCGGCTTGATCTCCGAATCGGCCTTGTTGCCCTCGTAGTTGCCGCGAATGCCGTAAATCGGATCCGTAAACCAGATGCCGCCGTCAGGGTGAACGACGACGTCGTTGGGAGAGTTCAGCCGCTTGCCCTGGAACTTATCGGCAATCACGGTGACGGTGCCATTCGCTTCGTATCGCGCGACGCGGCGCCCGCCGTGTTCGCACGACAGCTGGCGGCCCTCGAAATCAAAGGTGTTGCCGTTGCTGTGGCCCGACGGGTTGCGAAACACGCTGACGCGCCCATCGTCTTCGATGAAGCGCAGCTGGATGTTGTTGGGGATGTCGCTCCACACCAGATAACGGCCGACACCGTTCCAGGCCGGACCCTCGGCCCACAAGGTGCCAGTGTGCAACCGGCGAATCGCCGTGTTGCCGATGATGTAGCGCCTGAATCGACTATCGAGGGCAATGATGTCGGGATCGGGGTAGCGGACCGGATTCTGGCCCGACCAATCGCGTTCGGCCGGCGTCGGCGACACCTGCGGCGCTGGTTGCGCCGAGACCCGTGTCGCCGCGACTCCCAACACCGCGCCAAGGAATGTTCGACGATTCATGCGTTTCTCCGTCATTGACGGTAACTGAACTCAAGGATCGCGCCCGGGTTCGTCAACACGTTCATCGTCTGCCCGGCGCCACCCATCGTCGAACCATGATCGTCGGTACTCAGATAGATACGCTTACCGTCCGGACCGAGCGCGATGTCGCGGAAACGCGTGGCGGCTTTGAAGTATTCAACCGGTGCGCCAGCCGTCGATCGGCCGTCGGCGCTCAGCTTCACTCGATAAACGGCGCCGGTTCTCATTCCCGTGACCAGGATCGACGTCGCCCACCCTGGAATCGCCGTCGACGTGTAGAGATCGATTCCGGAGGGGGCGATGGTGGCCGTGCCGTACTTGCCGAGCTCGTAGTCTTCGGCCACCGTGAAGAACGTGGCGAGCGGCGCCACGAACGGCTCGGTCCAGCTCGATTCCCTGGCTTGTGGCACCGAGGCCGGCGGCCGCAGGCTGCTGAACTTCAGCGTCGCGCACGGTTCCGGCGACGAGGCGGACCAGTTGGCGTAGGCGTAGCTTCGGTCGTCCTTGAAGCCGGCGATGTGCGGCCACCCATAATTCATGCCCGCCGCGATCAGGTCGATCTCATCGTCTGTGCTCGGCCCGTGCTCGGCCGCGTAGAGCAGGCCCGTCGGACCAAAGACCAGGCCTTGCGGGTTCCGGTGACCGTAGGAATAGATGTGACTGCGAACGCCGTTGATCAACGGGTTGTCGTCGGGGATTGAGCCGTCGAGATTGATCCGCAGGATCTTTCCCTGGTACTTGCTCCAGTCATGAGCCCGCATTTCGCCGGCAGTCGGCAACTCCTGGGAGCGGATCGCGTGGCAATAGTTGGCCAGCCAGTTGCTGCCGTGGTCGCCTCGGGTGAGATACAGCGTGGCGTCTGGGCCGAACAGGATCCGGCCGCCGCCGTGATCGTCGTGGGCGGGCAGGCCGTCGATCACATCGAGTGGTGCGATCAGCGTTTGGCTTCGGCTGTCGTAGGAGTATCGGCGAACCCGCAGGTTGCGCGTGACACCAGCGCCGGGATCGATGTCGTGGGTATACGCCAGGTACACGTAGTCGCGACCGCGGCCCTTCAAGAGATCAGGATGAAGCGCCATGCCGAGCAGGCCGTCCTGATCGACCGATTGATGGACGCCCTCGAGCGTCAGCGCGACGTGTTTCGCGCCGTCGGCTGGATTGATCCGGGTCACGCGAAACGCGGATCGCTCCGTGACCCACAAATACCCATCCGGTCCCCAGGTCAGCTCCCACGGATTGCCGAGTTCTGTTGCCACCACTCGCATGGTGAACAGTTCCGGACCGGCGTTGTGTTGGTGTCTTGGATTCTGCGGACTCGGGACCTGCGCGCCGACCGACGCCATCGCCAGCAATGCGGCGCCAACGGCGAAGGATCTCATGCGAGCGCCTTGTTTCCGGTGTCTGGAATGCCGAACCACATGAGCGCAGCCAGGAAGAATGCCGAGCCGACGATCGCGAAGGCCACGCCGAAGCCGCTCGACGCCGCCAGCGATCCGACCACGAACGGCGCGACCGCGCTGGCCAGCCGTCCGACGTTGTAGCAGACGCCGGCCGCCGTCGCGCGAATGGAGGTCGGGTAGAGCTCGGCGATCACAGCGCCGAAGCCGCTGAAATACCCGGTGCCAAAAAACGCGACGGCCGGCCCGAGGAACAGGAGCGCCGACGGCGCGCGGAGGTTGCCGTAGATCGGCAACAAGATGCCCGCACTCACCAGGAACACCACGTACGCGCGCTTGCGCCCGATGGCGTCGGCGATGAAGCCAAAACTGATATACCCGAGCCACATGCCCACCTGCATGGCGATCACAAACAGCGACATGGTCGACGACGACAGGCCGATGCCGCCGCGTTCCGGGGGCAGGTTGAGATACGCCGCCACCCACAGATTGAGCCCCCACCAGCCAAACAGCGAGCACGCGTTCATCAGGATGATGAAGATGGTCGTGCTCGCAATGGCGCCCGTGAAGAGCTGACCGATTCGCCCGCGCTCGGCCGGCGCCGACGCGCGCCACATCGGCGGTTCTTCGAGGCGCTGGCGCACCCAGATGGTGAAGAGCGCCGGAGCGACGCCGACAAAGAACACGCCGCGCCAGCCCCACACCGGCATCACCAGCAAGTTGACCAGCGCGGCCAGGCCATAGCCGATCGCCCACGAACTTTGCACGAAGGCCAGCGCCTTTCCGCGATGGCGCGCCGGAAACGTTTCGGACACCAGCGCAACACCGGTGGCCCATTCCCCGCCCATGCCGAAGCCGAGGAGGATCCTGAAGACGGCGAGTTGCGCGACGTTCTGCGCCAGTCCGCAGGCGGCGGTGAAGATCGAGTAGATGAGCACCGCGGCCATCAATGCGCGCTTGCGGCCGATGCGATCGGCGATCACGCCAAACGCCACGCCCCCGACGGCGGCGGCCACCAGCGTCAGCGAGCCCAGATATCCGGCGACGGTCGACGTGAGGTGCAGCGTCGGATCCTGGAGCAGCGACGCCAGGACGAGTGAGTAAAGCATGACGTCGAACGAGTCGAGCATCCAGCCGAGGGAAGCGGCGATGAATGCTCGACGGGCACGAAGATCAGCGTCCTGCCACCACGCGAACGGGCCGACGGATGCGGTTGGCGCAGCGGGAATCACGGTCGCGGACATCTTGGCATGGGAGTGTATGTCAAGTGTCCGCGTTGAGCGTTACTCCCCGTGCCGGGCCAAGGCTGGGTCGATCGAGACCGTTCGCGCTGCGGGAAGTAGCGGCGATTCCTGCAACCGCAATCAGGATGGCGAGCGTCGGCGCGGTGTGCCAGGGCTCAGCCGCACTCGTCACGAGGTCTGTCCCAGTCAAGAAGCTTTCCCGGCCGGGAACCGGGCGATCTTGGCTAAGATCGCTCGCATGCCGATTCCGTCTCGCTCCGCCCTCGCGTGCGCCATGCTGATCGCCGCCGGCTCGGGCGCGGCGGCCGCCGAGAACTGGACGCGCTTTCGCGGGCCCAACGGGACCGGCGTCTCGACCGCCACGAACCTGCCCGTCGAGTTCGGCCCCGAGAAGAACGTGAAGTGGAAAGCCGCGCTTCCCAACGGGCACTCGTCGCCGGTGCTCACCGACTCGCACATCTTCCTCACGGCGCACTCGCCGGAAAAGGACGCGTACACGCTGTTCGTGATCGCGCTCGATCGCAAGACCGGCAGGCAGTTGTGGCAGCGCAACGTGCCGCGGCGCCAGACGGGACGCCGCGAGAACCTCAACGGTCCCGCGTCGCCGAGCCCGGTTACCGACGGCGCCAACGTCTACGCGTTCTTCCAGGACTTCGGGCTGATCAGCTACACCGCCGACGGCAAGGAGCGCTGGCGCCTGCCGCTCGGGCCGTTCAACATGTTCTACGGCTTCGGCGCCTCGCCGATCCTCGAGGACGGGACGTTGATCCTGCCGGTCGATCAGGACATCGATCCGTACCTGCTCGCGGTGGATGCGAAAACCGGCAAGCAGCGCTGGAAGGTGTCACGCCCGCACGTCATCTCCGGCTACTCGACGCCGACGATCTGGCGGCCGCGGACCGGCCCGGCGCAGATCCTGATCCCCGAGTCGTTCCAGCTCACCGCGTATTCCGTGGCGGACGGCTCGAAGATCTGGTGGGTGCGCGGACTGGCGTGCGAGATGAAGTCGGTGGCCAGCATCGACGGCACCACGCTCTACGTGAACGGATGGGGCTTCGGGCAGAACCAGGCGGGCACGCAGATCCCGACGGTCGATTTCGCGACGGGCCTGAAGCGCTTCGACGCCAACGGCGACGGCGTCGTCGGCCGCGACGAGATTACGGGGACCGAGCGGATGGATCGCATGCTGCGCCCCGAGGCCGGCTTCGATGCCTTCGACGGCAATCGCGACGGCAAGCTGGACGCCCGTGACTGGGACGTGTTCCGCGCGATGCTCGCGGCCGAAAACGGCCTGATGGCGATTACGCTCGGCGGCTCCGGCGACATGACGAGCACGGCGGTGAAGTGGAAGTACCTGCGGCCGGTGCCCCAGGTGCCGTCGACCGTGCTCTACCAGGGCGTGCTCTACATGGTCAACGACAGCGGCATCCTGCTGTCGTTCGATCCCGCCACCGGCAACGTGATCAAGCAGGGCCGGTTGAAGGGCGCCATCGACAAGTACTTCGCGTCGCCAATCGGCGCCGACGGCAAGGTCTGGCTTGCGAGCCAGGGCGGCACCATCTCCGTGGTCACCGCCAGGGGCGACTGGGAGATGGTGCAGGTCAATACGCTGGACGATGAAGTGTTTGCGACGCCCGTGCCCGCCGACGGTGAACTGTTCGTGCAGACACGGAGCGCGCTCTACAACTTCGCCGTACCCTCCCGCTGAAGTTAGGTATAGTCGGCTGGTGGTCCGAAGGAAGACCCACGTTCCGATCTGGCTGGTCCTGCCGCTTCTGGCGCAACAGCCGATCGACCTGCGGGACAAGGGCTTCCGCGCCGCGGCCGAGCTGGTGACCACCGCCGTCACCGTGCGCGATGCCGACGGGCGCCTGGTCACCACGCTGCAGCAATCGGATTTCACCATCGAAGAAGACGGCATCCCGCAGCCGATCACGCAATTCACGAAAGAGCGCGTGCCGGTGAGCCTGGCGCTGGCGCTCGACGTGAGCGACAGCATGCGCGGGCAGCGCATGACCGACGCGCGCGCGGCACTGGCGACGTTCCTCGATCAGTTGCTGGCGCCCGAAGACGAGGCGTTGCTCGTCGGCTTCAACCACGAAACCAAGCTGTTCGGCGAATGGACCACGAGGCGGCTCGGCCTGCGATCGAAGCTGGATGCGATTCGGCCTTCAGGCGGCACCGCGCTCTTCGATGCGATTGCGGCATCGTTGCCGCTGTTCGAAAACCGCCTGCACCCGCGCGCGGCGCTGCTGCTCGTGTCGGACGGCGCCGATACGGCCAGCGATCTCACGCCCGCCATCGTCAAGCAGACGCTCGTGCGCAGCGACGTGTTCCTGTATGCGATCGGCATCGATTCGAGCGACGCGCGCGCGAGCACCCGCATCAACCCGTTCACGCTCAACGACCTCACCAACCAGGGTGGCGGCTATACCGAGATCATCAAGACCACCGAAGAGCTCGGCCCGGCCACGGCCCGCATCGCCGACGAGCTCAATCACCAGTACATGATCGGCTACACGCCCACCAGGAGCGGCGACGGCAATTACCACTCCGTCAGGGTCCGCGTGAAGAACGACGCCTACCGCGTCCGCGCCCGGCGTGGGGTCGTCCGTTAGCCTGCCTAGGGGGAATCCGCGCAGTCCGCACAGCCGCACGGCGCCCGTGTGTGCGCCCACCCTCCCGGGGGCCCTTGGCGGAATCTGAGGCAGCCCCGAAACCCCGCGGAATAGCCACTTAGCCCCATCGGCTCGGCTGGCATCGCTGTTGCACTTGGCGAGTCGACATGACTCTTGCTTTCGCGCTGTTGGACAGGGTGTGCATCCGGTGGAAACTGATTCACAGCAACATGTTCACGATGACCGTCGCGCTCGTGCTGGCGTGCGCGGCCTTCCTGACCTACGACTACGTGACGTTCCGCGAGCAGCAGGTCAGCAGCTCACAAACACTCGCGGACATGATCGGGGTCGGCGTCACCAAGGGCCTCTCGCAGGGCGATTCGGCGGCTGCGCAGGGAATCCTCGGGACGTTGGAGGCCCAGTCCAGCGTTACTCGCTCTCATGTCTATTCGACCGACGGGCGGCTCTTTGCCAGCTATGAACGCCCTGGCACCGCCGGCTCGGAGCTGGTGGCGCCGTCGGAAGACGGCTCGGCGGTGACGTGGGAGCGGATTGCGGTGTTCCGGCCCATTCTCCTTGGAGACGCCACCGTTGGCGCCGTCTATCTCGAGTCCGATCGCAGCGCTCAGCGCGCCAGGCTCCAGCGCTTCGCCGGCATCATCGTCCTGGTCCTGCTGGTGTCGACGCTCATCGCGTTACTGGTTTCGTCGACTCTTGAGAAGGTGATCTCGGACCCCATTGTCGAACTGGCCCGTGCTGCCCAGCGGGTCTCCTCCGAGAAGAACTACGCGATTCGCGTGACCCCGAGGGGCCGCGACGAGGTTGGTGCCCTGGTGGCCAGCTTTAACGAGATGCTCGCTCAGATTCAGGATCGTGACCAGAAGCTCCAGCGGCATCAAGTCTCGCTTGAAGAGGATGTGGCCGCCCGCACCGCCGAACTGAGGGCCCTCAACGGCCAGCTCCTCGGTGAAAAAGAGCGCGCCGAGGAGGCAAGCCGGGCGAAGAGCGAGTTCCTGGCGAACATGAGTCATGAGATCCGGACGCCGATGAACGGCGTGCTCGGGATGACCGACTTGGTGCTGGACACCGAACTCTCGGACGACCAGCGCGAGCAGGTCGGCCTTGTGAAGACCTCCGCCGAATCATTGTTGCTCATCGTCAACGACATCCTGGATTTCTCGAAGATCGAAGCGGGCCGCCTCGAGCTGGACCCGTGCGAGTTCTCGTTGCGCGACGCCGTCGACGAAGCGGTATCGTCGTTGGCGGTCCGTGCACACCAGAAGGGCCTGGAGCTGCTGTGCGACCTGCCCGCCGATTTGCCCGACGCGCTCGTCGCCGATCCGGGCCGGCTGCGGCAGGTGCTCGTCAACCTCGTCGGCAACGCCATCAAGTTCACCGATCGCGGCGAGGTGCTGGTGCGGGTCAGCAGCGAACCGAACGGCCCCGATGAGGCGATGCTACACGTGACGGTGAGCGACACGGGCATCGGCATCCCGGTCGACAAGCAGGCCCTCATCTTCGACGCCTTCAGTCAGGCCGATGGCTCGACCGCGCGCAAGTTTGGCGGCACTGGCCTGGGCCTCACGATCAGCGCCAAGCTCGTAGGCCTCATGGGTGGCCAGATCTGGGTCGGCAGCACGCCCGGCGAGGGCAGCACGTTTCACTTCACCGCCCAGGTGCGGGTGCAGCCCGCGCAAGCGGCGAAGCCGGCGCCTCCGGAACTGATTGGTCGATCGGTGCTGGTCGTTGATGATAACGCCACCAACCGCAAGATTTTCGAGCGGACCGTCGCGAAGTGGCAGATGGTCCCGACCCTCGCGGACAGCGGTGAGGCCGCGCTCGCAGCCCTCCGCCATGCGCGGGCACGCGGCGAACGGTTCGACTTGGTGCTGCTCGATGTGAACATGCCGGGGATGGATGGATTCTCGACGGCCGAACACATGAAGACCCTCGCCGGCTCGGCCGCCCCGACCGTCATGATGCTCTCCTCATCGGATCACATGGCGGACGCAGTCCGCTGCAAGAGCATCGGCGTGGCCAGTTACCTCGTTAAGCCCGTGCGCCAGTCGGCGCTCCGTGACGCCATCGTCAAAGCCCTGGGCAACGCGCCTCGTGGACTCGCGGCCGTGCAGCCTCACTCGCAGCGAGGCCCGCAGGGGCGTCCCCTTCGCGTCCTGCTGGCCGAAGACAACTTCGTCAACCAGCGCGTGGCCATGGGTATCTTGAAGAAGGCGGGGCACGACGTCACGGTGGCTCACAACGGTCGGAGTGCCCTGAATGCCCTTGACGCGGCCACGTTCGATCTCGTGCTCATGGACATGCAGATGCCGGAGATGAGCGGGGCCCAGGCCATCGCGGCCATTCGCGAGCGCGAGCAGCGAGAAGGCGGGCACCTGTCGATCGTGGCCCTGACGGCGCACGCGCTAACGGGTGACCGCGAACGTTGTCTTGAGGCGGGTGCCGACGGCTACGTGGCCAAACCCGTTTCTCCTCGAATTCTGTTCGACGAGATCAACGTGGTCATGGCCCATCGGAGCCATGGCGCAACTGAGGCGCCGATTTCGAGCCGTCATCACGCGCTGCTTGCCCGAGTCGGTGGCGACACAGAACTCTGCCGGGAGGTGATCGACCTGTTCCTGGAAGACTGCCCACGCAGGCTCGACGCCATCCGACAGGGACTATCGGACTCCAACGTCGTCGCCGTCCAACAGGAGGCGCACGCGCTCAGAGGAGCTGCGGGGCATTTCGAAGAGGTGGACATTGTCAGCGAACTCAGAACCCTGGAGGCGCGTGCCCACGAAGGTGACATCCGTGGATGCCTCGAGGTCCTTGGCCCGACCGAAACACACCTGCAGCAGCTGATGACCTCGTTGGCCGGCCTCAGCCAGACGCTGCCCTGTGCGTTGTGAGGCGGCAACGGCTTCCGCGCAGTCAGCGCTCGGGCGCATCGAGCACCTCGCGCACCTTTCGCAGAAGGTCCATCGGTGTGAACGGTTTGGCGAGGTAGTGCACGTCGTCCGCGATGATCGATTCCGATCCCGCCGGGTATCCAGAGATGTACAGCAACTTGGTACCCGGATGGCGAAGCGCCAGTGACTGCGCAAGACCCACACCGCCCAATCGCGGCATCACCACGTCGGTGATTACCAGATCGGCAGGCGCGGCCGCGCCTTCGAGCGC
>MELE01000002.1:13254-14635 GCA_001768615.1 Acidobacteria bacterium RIFCSPLOWO2_12_FULL_67_14b
TCGAGCGCCGCGATGGCTTCGGCGCCGTTCGCCGCCTCCAGCACCCGATAGCAGTGGCGCTCCAGCGTAATTCGCATCAGCATGCGAATGCCATCATCGTCCTCCGCAACCAGCACGGTTTCGTGTCCCTCCAGCGTCGCAACCTCGGGCGCCGCCGGCGGGCGGGCCGTCGGCACGGATTCGGCTGGCGCGGCCGGGAGGAAGATGCGGAACTCGGTGCCCTCGCCGTCAGCGCTCTCGACGGCAATCGAGCCGCCGCACTGCTTGACGATGCCGTACACGACGGACAGACCAAGGCCGGTGCCCTGGCCGGGCGGCTTGGTGGTGAAGAACGGCTCGAAGATCCGGGCACGCGTCGCCTCATCCATGCCAAAACCGTCATCGACGACAGTGAGGACGGCGAATTCCGCGTGGGCTCCGTCGGCGTCCCGTGTCTCCACGGTTGTCTGAATCCGAATGGTGCCGCCGCCTGGCATGGCGTCGCGAGCGTTGACCACCAGATTCGTGATCACCTGTTCCAACCCGCCAGCGTCGGCCCTGACCAGGGGCACGTCAGGAGACAGGTCCGCCACGAGCGACACGCGCTCCCCCACGATTCGCCGCTGCATCGGCTCAATGCCGCGAATCACATCGTTAAGGTCCAGCACGTGCGGGCTGAAGACCTGCCGGCGGCCGAACGCCAGCAGCTGGCGCGTGAGGCTCGATCCTCGCTGCGTCGCCTTGAGGATCTCGTCCAGGTGAAGGCGGCACTGGTCCGGAAAGTTGACCGGAGCGTCGAGAAGCAGCTGCTCCGTGTAGCCCAGGATCACGGTCAGCAGGTTGTTGAAATCGTGGGCCACGCCCCCTGCCAGCTGGCCGATGGCATCCATCTTCTGCGCCTGCCGCAGTTGTTGTTCGGCCTGGCGGTGTTCGGTGACATCGACGATTGAACCGTGGAGCTCGACCAGGCCGCCCTCCTCGTCGAAGCGGCCGATTGTGTTTTCTATGGTCTGGATCTCGCGTCCATCGACCGTGACGTTTGCCCCTTCGAAATGCCTGAGCTCCTTCCGCTCGCGCACCAGCCCCAGAAACCGCTCCCGGTCCTCGGGCCGCGTATAGGTGCGAGCGAGATCGGCCTGCAGGGCCTCTTCCACCGACCGAAACCCGAACATCGCTGCAAACGACGGGTTGCAATCGAGAAGGCGGCCTGCTGGTGTCGAAACGAAGTGGCCGACCAGATCGTTCCAGAACAGGTCGCGGTAGCGCTCCTCGTTCTGGCGGAGGGCCTCCTGTGCCCTCCTCTCGTTGGTAACGTCGCGCCACGTGGACACGCCGCCGCAGATCCTTCCGGACTCATCAACAATGGGACGGCCGCTTGCGCTGGTGATGCGCGTCTCCATTC
>MELE01000003.1 GCA_001768615.1 Acidobacteria bacterium RIFCSPLOWO2_12_FULL_67_14b
GACGTGATGTACGCCAACTGGTACAACTTCTTCCCGCTGCGCCCGACCCGCGACTTCGGTCTGTATGATGGCCCATGGGGCCCCGGCCGCATCGAATCCACGACGAGCGTATTGTTCGACGGCGGCGCCAATTCCAGCTATCAGGATCAGAAGCGCTACAAGCCGCAGGTCTACGCGTCGCTCGCCTACTTCAAGGACGGCTGGAAAGGCAGCCACGACTTCAAGCTCGGCTACGACTGGAAGCGCGATCGGCGCAATCTGTTCAACGACCAGCCGTTCGATGTCTTCTATCGCGACACAAACGGCCGCGTGAACTTCGTGGACCTCTACAACACGCCGACCTCGCCGACCAACGACGTGGTGTACAACAGCGCCTGGATCAGCGACACCTGGAAGTTCAGCGACCGCCTGACCTTCACCCTCGGCGGCCGGCTCGAGATGTACAAGGACGGTTGGGGGGACCAGGAGTTCACGCCGAACGGTCACCCCGCCCTCGCCAGCTGGACCGACCCCGTGTACAGGGCCTTTGTGGCGCCGCGCACGATCGAGGCCCGCACGGTCGCCAAGACGACGGACTTCGCGCCCCGCGCCGGCTTTGCCTACGACCTCTTCGGGGACAATCGGACCGTCCTGAAAGTCTTCTGGGGCATGTTCAACTTCAATTCCGCCGACTTGCTCGCCGATCAGGAGAACCCGGTCGGGCGCGCACAGTTGCGCTACAACTTCCTGGATCCGAACGGCAACCGCATTCTCGACGGCCCGTCCGAGTTGGGCTCCCTCAACTCCACGCAGGGCGGCGGCGGTTTCGTGCGCATCGACCGAGGCCTGCAGCGCCCCAAGGCGCAGGAGCTGTCGGTCAACCTCGAGCGCGAAATCGTGCCGGCGCTGTCGGGCCGCGTGTCGTGGGTCTACAAGAACATGCGCAATGTGTGGGGCGAAATCGACGCCATCCGCACACCCGCCTACACGGTGCCCTACACGATCGTTGACATCGGCGCCGACAACGTGCGCGGAACGGCAGACGACCAGACGTTCCAGACGTTTGACCGGCCGGCCTCGTCGCGGATCGGCTCGGATCGGGTGTACACGAACCCCGCCAACAACAAGGCCGACTTCCAGACCATCGAAGTGGCGGTGAACCGGCGCTTCCAGGGCAAGTGGATGCTGCTCACCTCGTTCGGCTACACGTGGCTGAACCAGATTCATGGCTCGTCCACGACCGTGTCGTCGGGCAACGGACAAACCTTCAGCTACCGGCCGTCGGATCTGATGTTCGGCGACAACGGCTACGAGACCTCCACCCTCTGGAACTACAAGGTCATCGGCCGCTACACGATGCCCTTCGACATCGGGTTCTCGGGATCGTGGAAGGTCCAGAGCGGTGGCAACTGGGGCCGTTCGATCAGTGTGCCCTTCCCCGGCGACGGTACCCGCACCGTTCGGGTGGAACCCGTCACCACCAATCGCGGCGAGACGGTCCAGATTCTGGACATCCGCTTCGACAAGACGCTCAGGTTCGGCAAGTTCGGCAGGTTGACGGCGATGCTCGACGCCTTCAACCTGACCAACGCCGGTACCGTGACGACCTTCCGTAACGCCACGGGAGCGACCTTCAAAGAGGTGACCGCGCTGCTCGATCCGCGCATCGTGCGCTTCGGCATCCGTTACGACTTCTAGGTAAGGGTCGGGCTCGTAGGGATGACGAGGGCGGGTGGGAAACACCACCCGCCCTCGTCATGTACGCCCGACCCCTCATGACTCGCGCCCTTCGGGCGCTCGAGGGCTCGGCGGCTGTCGCCGCCTCGTGCGAGTCGCTCGCTCCTGGGACTCACTGCGTTCGTGGGATCCGAGGAGGCCGAAGGCCGACTCCCACGAACGAGCGCAGCGAGGAGTCCCACGAGGACGAAGCCCGAGTCGCACGAGCGCCGAAGGCGCGAGTCTTCTGTGATAAAAGATAGGTGCGCCTGCCATGCGACGAGGGCTCGCCTCCCAGCTCGCCGTCGTGCTTGGCTACGTGCTGGTCGCCAGCGCCTTCACGTGGCCATTGCCCCTCCAACTGGGGACTCACCTGACCGGTGATCCCGGCGGCGACACCAGTGTGTACGTCTGGAACCAGTGGGTCTTCCAGAGCGAGGCGTTCCAGGGCCGCAATCCCTTCGGCACCGAGCAGATCCTGGCGCTCACCGACCGCATCGATCTGTCACAGCACAATTACACGGTCTTCCTCAACCTCCTCGCGCTGCCGCTCATTCCGATGTTCGGTTTGGTGGCCTCGTTCAACCTCGTGTACCTCGCGATGTGCGTGCTGACCGCGCTGATGACGTACGGCCTGGCGAGAAGCGCCATCGGCGCGTCGCGCGTGAACGCCTTCCTGGCCGGAGCCGCGTTTGCCTGGTCGCCGGTGCTGATCGCCCGGAGCACGGGGCATTTCAGCCTCGCGGCCGCGGCGCCCCTGCCCGCGTTCCTGTGGGCGCTCGTCAACGCGGAACGCAACCGCTCGGCGAAGAACGCCGCGCTCGTCGGCCTGTGCATGGCCTGGGCGGCGCTCTGCGACGCCTACTACGGGGTCTACTGCCTGATGATCGCGGGGCTCTACGTCGCGACGACGATCGTGCGCGTGACGCGCACGGCCGCGCCTCCGCTTCGGCGGCCATGGGTGTGGCTGCTCGACGTTCTCATCGTCTGCCTGGGCGGCCTGGTGATTGGCCTGGCGGCCGGACGCGGCGGCGACTTCACGGTGCTGGGCATCCCGGTCCACGCGCGCAGCCTCTACACGCCGGTCCTGATCCTCACCGTCCTGGTGCTGGCGCGCATCGCCGCGTGGTGGCGGCCGCGGCTGGTGCGGATGCCGGACTTCGGTCCGCTGCCGCTCAAGGCGGTGCTCGTCGGCGTGCTGGCCTGCGTCGGCCCGCTCGCGCCCGTGCTCTACGGCACGGTCGAGCGGATCGTGGACGGCCGCTTCGTGAGCCCGAAGATCTTCTGGCGCAGCAGCCCGCGCGGCGTCGACCTGCTCTCGTTCGTCACGCCAAACCCGAACCAGCCGGTGATGCGGGCGCTCGCGGGCGACGCCCAAGCCGCGGCGCCGACCGTGTTCGTGGAATACACGGCGTCGTTGAGCCTGATCGCATTGGCCATCGTCGCCGGCGCGATCGTGTTCGCGCGCTACCGCCCGCAGGCGGGCTGGGGGTGGATCACGGTGGGCTTCGCGTTGCTCGCACTGGGGCCGTTCGTCTACGTGGCCGGCGTCAACACCTACGTCCCGGGCCCGTGGGCGCTGCTGCGTTACGTGACGCCGATCGGGCTCGCGCGCATGCCCTCGCGGTTTGCCATCGTGTCGGCGCTCGGGTTGTCGATGCTGATGGCGGGCGCGCTCTCCGCAATCGGATCGCGGTGGCCCGAACGGCGGCGCGCGTTGACGGCGCTGGCGGCGGTGCTGCTGCTGATCGAGCTGTGGCCCGCGCCACGAACCCTGTACTCGGCCGAGATCTCGAGCGTCTACGACACGATTGCGGGGGACCCGGCGCCCGTGCGCGTCCTGACCCTGCCCTTCGGCGTGCGCGACGGCGTCTCGTCGATCGGCAACTTCCGGCCGCGATCGCAATTCAACCAGACCCGGCACCAGAAAGCGCTCATTGGCGGCTACCTGTCACGAATCTCGCCACGCCGCGTCGATCGGATGCGGCGCGACTACCCGACGCTGGCCCTCCTGATGAAGATGAGCGAGGCCATGCCGCTCACCGACGCTGACGTCGCGACGCTAAAGCAACGGGGCGACCGGTTCGTGACGGGCACCCGCCTGGGCTACGTCGTGATCGACGAGCGCTTCGTGTCGATGGCGGCGCGGCAGACGGTGATCGACGCCTGGCGCCTCGTCGAGGTCGAACGCGATCGTCACTTGTCCCTCTACAAGCCTGCCGCGCCGTAGCCTTGGCGAAGGCGGGACCGGCCGCAGACGGCCGGTAGGCCTCGTCGCTTCGCTCCTCGTGGGAACACGAGCGGCGCAGCCGCGAGTCCCACGAAGGCGGCGCAGCCGCCGAGTCCGAGGAGCGAGCGAAGCGAGCGACTCCCACGAGGCCCGGAGGGCCGAGTCCTCTGATACGCTGTCGGGAATGCTGCGCGGCCCGTTCCTTGTCCTTTTCGCGGTCTCCGGCGCCTCAGCCCTCATTTACGAAGTCGTCTGGACCCGCCTGCTGACCCTGCAGATGGGCCACGGCATCTCCGCCGCCAGCACGGTGCTCGCGGCCTTCATGGGCGGGCTCGCGGCGGGCGCGGCCGTGGCCGGACGCGTCGGCGGCCGGCTGACGCCCCGGCGCGCGCTCGAGACCTATGCGGCGCTCGAACTGGCGATCGGCGTGCTCGCGCTGCTGCTGCCGTTTGGCCTGGCCGCGCTCCGGCCCTTGCTGAGCGGCGCGTATGCCGACGGCCACGGCGGCCTCACCTTCGCGGCGCTCCGTCTCGTCTCGAGCGTCCTGCTGCTCGCGGCGCCGGCCGCGGCGATGGGCGCGACCTTTCCGATTGCGGCCCGATGGATGGTCCGCGCCGCCTCGAGGGCGGCGCAGGATGCGGGCGGGCTGTATGCGGCCAACACGCTGGGCGCCGCCCTGGGCGCGGTGCTCGCGGGCTTCGTGCTGATCCCGTCGTTGGGCTTGAGCGGATCGACCTGGGTCGGCGTGGCGCTGAACGCGATCGCCGCGGCGGGCGCGTTCGCGATCGCGCGGACGAGCGCCGAACCGCTAGCCCCGGGCGGGACTAAAGTCCCGCCCGTGCGTACGTCCTCGGAAACGGGAGGAAAGGCGACCGCGCATCCGTGGCTCGCGGCCCTCGCACTTGGCGCATCGGGCTTCGCGTCGCTCGCGCTCCAGGTGATCTGGACGCGCCTGCTCGTCCTGATTCTCGGACCCACCACGTATGCGTTCAGCATCGTCGTGTCGATCTTCATCGTCGGGATCGCCGGGGGCGCGGCGATCGGCGCGCGCCTCGCCGCGCGCACGCGCGATGCCGCCGCGGGGCTCGCGATCTGCCTGCTCGCCAGCGTCGGCGGCTCGATCGCCGCGGCCTCCGCCGTGGATGGCACCCTGCTGGCGATGGCCGGGATCGTCGCTCGACCCGAGATCGAGTTTGGCGGCGTGATCCTCCGCGGCGCGCTGTACGTTGCGGCCCTGCTGTTGCCGATGACGCTCGCCTTCGGCGCGGCGTTCCCGTTCGCGGTGTCGCTGGCCTCCGGATCGGAGGAGGGGGTCACCGAACGCCTCGGACGCATCTACGCGGTCAACACCGTGGGGGCGATCGCGGGCGCGCTGCTCGCCGGGTTCGTACTCGTGCCGGCGATCGGCCTGCACACGACGGTTCGCGCCGTCGCGGCCGGCGTCGCGGCGGCCGCCGTCGGCGTGCTCCTGGCGGGGGCGGTACGGGGACGGTTACGCCTTGTCGGATTCGCCGCAGCCCTCGCCGTGCTGGGCGCGGCGGCGTGGCTGCCGCCATGGGATCGCTACCTGCTCTCGAGCGGGGCGTACAAGTACGCGCCCGCCATGCGCGGCCCGAGCCTCGAAACGGCGCTGACCGCCGGCGACCTGCTCTCGTATCGCGAGGGCGCCACCAGCACGGTGGCCGTGCGGCAACTCGCGGGCACGGTCTCGCTCGCGATCGACGGCAAGGTGGACGCCTCGAATGCGGGCGACATGCTGACGCAGCGGCTCCTGGCCCACGTGCCCCTGCTGCTCCATCCGGATCCGAAACGCGCCGCGATCCTCGGGCTCGGCAGCGGCGTCACGCTTGGCTCGGCCCTCACCCATCCGTTGACCGAGGCGACCGTGCTCGAGATCTCTCCGGAAGTCGTGGACGCGTCCCGGTTCTTCGACACGGAAAACCATCGCGCGCTCGCGGATCCGCGAACGCGCCTCGTCGTCGGCGACGGCCGGACCCACCTGATGCTGGGGGACGCGACCTACGACGTGATTGTCTCGGAGCCGTCGAACCCGTGGATGGCCGGCATTGCGTCGCTGTTCACCCGTGAGTTTTTCGCCGGCGCCCGCGCGCGGCTCGCGCCCGGCGGCGTGCTGTGCCAGTGGGCCCACACCTACGACATCAGCAGCGACGATCTCAAGTCGATCGTCGCCACCTTCCTCTCGGCCTTTCCCGACGGCACGCTCTGGCTGGTCGGCGACGCGGACGTCCTGCTCGTCGGATCGACGGAGCCACTCGACGCGCGGATGGCGGCCGTCGCGGCCGCGTGGAACCGGCCGGGCGTGGCCGAGGACCTGGCCTCGGTCGGCGTCCGCGGCCCCTTCTCGGTGACCTCTCTCTTCGTGGCACAGGGGCCCGCCCTCACCGCCTGGGCCGCCGGCGCGCCGCTCCAGACCGACGATCGATCGCGACTCGAGTTCTCGGGGCCACGGAGCATTTTCGGGGCGGCGCGAGACGACAATGCCGCCGCGCTCCGCGCGCTGGCCGGCACCAGCCCGAAGCCGGCCGCCGTGAGCGCCGCCCTCGCCGCGGCCACGGCCGCCGATTGGCGCGACCGGGGGCTGATGTTCCTCAAGGCCGACGCCCACCGGCCGGCCTACGACGACCTGGTCCGCACGCTCGAGTTCAACGCGAACGATCCCGTCGCGCTCGACGGGATGATCCGCGCGGCCGCCGCCCTCGAAAGACTGCCCGATGCCCGCGGCCTGCTCACCCGCCTGGCGTCGGACCCCTCGCACGCCTCCGCCAAGCTCGCGCTGTCCCGGCTCCTCGCCTCTCAAGGCGCCATCGAAGACGCCGTCAGGATTCCGCTCAATATCCTGCAGACAGAGCCGGGCAACGTGCCGGCGCTCGAGCAACTCGCCTCGGTCCTCTCGGATATCGGCGATGCCGACCGCCTCGAACCCGTCGCCGCGCGCCTGGTACGAGAGGCCCCCGCCGACGCATGGGCGCACTACTATGCCGCCACAGTCTTCTTCCTGAAGGACCGCCCGGACCAGGCTCTGCAGGCGGCCCGCAACGCCGTGGCCCGCGACCCGAACCATGCGAAGGCCTACAACCTCATTGGCGCCGCCCTGGCCTCGATGGGTCAACACGAACAGGCCCGCCAGGCCTTTTCCGCCTCGCTCAAGGCCGACCCACGGGAAGCCGGCACCTACACGAACCTCGCGACCCTCGAGCTACAGACCGGGAACCGGGATCGAGCGATTCGTTACTTCGCCGAAGCGCTCACCGTCGACCCGATGAACGAAGCCGCGCGCCAGGGCCTGGCGGCGATCAGCGGTCGTCAGTAGCGCTCCATCCAAATCGCTGAAGTTCGATCCAAGCAGGTGCAACGCGTGCAGCAGGTGCAACGGGTGCAGCAGCTGCATCGCGTGCCGGTGTGTGGATCCGCGGCCACCGCACTGTGTAAGAAGTGCCACGTTCTCGCACAGGCGTAGCACGCCCGTCTGAGCGATTTCCCTCGGAAGATGACGGATCAGGCCTCGGCATGAGACTTGCTAAGTGTCGGAAGTGGGGGGAGCAATTCGATGAGCGTCGTTCGCATTCTGGGTTTCTCGACGCTGTCGTGCGGGTGCGTCGTCGGACGATATCGCGACCTTGCCAGCACGCGCGAAGTAGTTTACGTGGAAGAAAAGGGCGCAGGTTGCGAGACCAAGGCGCACAGCCGGAATCACACGATTTCGGCCGAGCGCGAGCGTTTCGACGCCGTCGTCAGCCTGACCACGTTGGCCGCCCGGGCCAGCTAGCCAACTCGACCGACGGGTCCGTCCGGGGCCCTCACGGTACAATCGCGCCGTAGTGGCTCGCCTTCCCAAACCCTTCAAAGTCCTCGAACGCGGCCGGATTTCGCTCCGCTTCTTCCACGGCGATGCCCTCGACATTCTCGGACGGCTGCCCGACTCATCGGTGGACGCCGTCGTCACCTCCCCCCCTTACAACCTCGGCATCCGGTACCGGACCTACGACGATGGGATGCCGCGGGACGAGTACCTGCGCTGGACGAGCGACTGGGTCCAGGCGGTTGGGCGGGTGCTGTCGCGACGCGGCTCGCTCTTCCTGAACGTGGGCGCCAAGCCCAAGGATCCCTGGACCGCGCTCGACGTGGCCCAGGCGGCGCGGCCGCACCTCGAGCTGCAGAACATCATTCACTGGGTGAAGTCGATCGCCATCGAGAAGGCCCTGGCCGGGTCCCGGGCCGGGCTGGCCGATGACCTGGCGGTCGGACACTACAAGCCGATCAACAGCGAGCGGTTCCTTAACGACTGCCACGAGTTCGTCTTCCATTTCAGCCCGAAGGGCGATACGCCGCTGGATCGCCGGGCCGTCGGGGTGAAGTACCAGGACGCGTCGAACGTGACGCGGTGGCAAAAGGCCGGGTCGGGGCTGCGCTGCCGCGGGAACACCTGGTTCCTGCCGTACGAGACCATCCAGAGCCGCGACAAGGAGCGGCCGCACCCCGCCACGTTTCCGGCGCGGCTGCCGGAATACTGCCTGCGCCTGCACGGGCGGAGGCGCCTGCGGCTGGTGGCCGATCCATTCCTGGGACTGGGCAGTTCCGCGGTTGCCTGCGCGAAACTCGGGGTGAGCTTCGTCGGCGTCGAGCTCGACGAGCACTACCTGGCGGAGGCGGTCACGAGGGCGGCAGCGGCGCTCAAGAAGCACGAGCCATAGTTTTCCTTGAATCCATCTCTCCGGGAGATATAAGCTCCTATCCAATCTTGGGCAGCAACGTGGACCTCCGACAACTGGAGATCATCAGAGCCATCGCCGAAACCGGTTCGTTCACCGCCGCCGGCCACAAGCTCCACGTCTCGCAGTCGGCGATCAGCCGGCAGATCCTGCTCCTCGAAGACGAGTTGAAGGAACCGGTCTTCCTGCGCGTCGGCCGCCGCATCCGCATCACCGCCGCCGGCGAGGCGTTGCTGCAGTTGAGCCACCGGGTGTTCCAGGATCTGAAGGACACCATCGCCGGCATCACCGACAGCCAGGAGTCGCTGCGGGGCACCGTGCGCCTGCTGGGCGGCATGACGGTGTGCCTCTACGTGTTTCCGCCGCTGCTGACCGAGCTCAAGCGGCAGCACCCGGAGATCGACCTGAAACTGATGTCGGGCAGCTCCGAGCAGTGCCTGGCGCGCCTGCGCTCGGGCGCCGGGGACCTGGCGCTGCTCACGCTGCCGGTCGATCAACCGGACCTGGTCACCGTCCCGGTGCTCCAGGAAGAACTGCTGGTGGTAACCGCGGCCAAGCACCCGCTCTCGCGCAAGCGGAAGATCGTGCCCCAGGACCTCGTGGGCCAACCGTTCGTGCTGTTCGAGCCGGGGTCCAACACCCGGCGCGCGGTCGACGAGTTCTTCATGACGGCGCGGATCGAGCCGCAAATCGTGATGGAGACCGAAAACGTCGAGATCATCAAGGCGCTGGTCCGCAACGGCCTCGGCATCACGGTGATCCCGTACCAGGCCGTGGCCCGAGAGGTCTCGAGCGGCCACATGTTCTGCGCGCGAATCGAGGGGCGGTCGCTGGTCCGCGAAACCGGCTGGGTCTACCCGAAAATGAGCCGGACCCCACGCGCGGTCCAGGAAGTGATCCGCGCCTTCGAGCGCGTCCGGCCGAAGCTGAAGCTGGCGCCTTGAGGTCCGGCTCGAGCCGACCCTACATGAGCGCAACGCATCGCTCCAATCCGATCATTCTATTTTCGTGGTGACAGCGCGGTCGCTAGGATCGACCCGTTGGTGTGAAAGCGAGGGGCCCTGATGGAATCCAGCCGCGAACGCGTGATCTCGATCGTCCTGAACGAAAAAGAGTGGCAGGCGTTTGTCCGCGTCCACCCGCAGCCGGTGGTGTGGCTGCGGGAACGCATCCAGGAATCGATCGCGGTCGAGCCTATTTCTGGGTTGCGGCCGGCAGCTGCCGCAGCGAATACGACGTCCGCGACCACACGTTGACGCCGGGCTTGTTCACCAGCTTGACCTCGATCCGGCGCGTGCGCTTGAGCGGGTCGGGGTTGGTGGACGAGTAGCCCAGCATGTAGTAGTCGCTGGTCTCGGCGTCGATCCGCTTGAGCCCCTTGTCGAAGTTGTTCTGATTCACCACCGCGATGCCGCCGGTTTCTTCCGCGAGCACGCGCAGGCTGTCCTGCGTCTTCCGCACGTACTCGCCAAACTCCACCGGATCGAGCTGCTCGTCGAGGTCGGAGCCGGCCACGAGGCCGCGCGGGTCGATCGTGTAGAGCGTGGCGTTGGCGCGGTTGGCCGTGCGCGTGATTTCCGCCAGCTCGCGCGCCAGGTCCGCATCCGCGAACTGGCTGCCCTTGAACTGATCCTGCTGCTGCCGGCCCTCTTCGCGGGTCTGGCCGAAGCGGCCGCCGAACACCGGGTCTTCACCGAGGCGTGATTCCGAGAACGGGTTGAAATCGTAGCCGTTGCTCACCCAGATGACGGCCTTGCGCCGGTTGTTGATCTTCTCCATCTGCGACAGCATGTCGTACGCCGTCGAGAACGCGACGTGCGCGCGGTAGCGGACCTCGGACGGGCCATCGCTGCCCTCCGCGCCCTGGATCACGTCCGAGGGCTTGAGGCCGTTGCCGGTGATCTTCTTGATCGCCTCGTCCAGGATCTTCCGGTCGTAGGTCGGGTCGATCGCCAGCGACGAGGGCCCGGTCGACACGATTGAGAACATGTCGCCTTCGTGCACGAGCGTTTTCGAGATCTTCTTGAACAGATCGCGAATGCGCCCGGTGTTGCGGAAGTCCAGGTGCAGGTCGTCGACGATGATGAGGAAGATGCGGCCGGCGGTGTCGTTCCTGGGGCGCGACGGCGGCAGGATGATGCCCTCCTGCGCGGTCGGCGGCGGCGGCGCGGCCAGGTTGTGCACGCGGCCGCCGTGCACCAGCGTCAGCGACGTGATCTCCTGCTTCACCCCGTCTTCGAAGATCTCGAAGTCCGCCTTCGTGAGGTCGGCCACGAACTGGTCCTGGTTGTTGCGCGCGATCACGTCGGTGGTGACGTAGTCGATCGCGACCCTGAACTGGGGCTGCCCGCTTGGCGCGGGCTGCGGGGCCTGGCCCGGCGCCTGGGCGCCCAGGGCGGTCGTGCACGCCAACGCGACCATTCCGGCCAGACGCAGGGGTGTTTTCCTCATGTCGACAGTATAAGACGGCTTCGGGCCAAGTTCGGCCGGTTCTGGCGAACCTGTGTAAGCTAGTCACGCTATGCGCATCGCGATCGGAGCGGATCACGCGGGATTCGAGATGAAACGGGACCTGGCGGGCTACCTGGCCCAGTGTGGCCACGAGGTGACCGATCTGGGCACCCATTCGACCGCGCCGGTCGACTATCCGGACATGGCGGAGGCCGTCGCCCAGGCCATCCGCAACGGGCAGGCCGACCGCGGGGTCCTGGTCTGCGGCAGCGGCGCCGGCGCCGCGGTGGCGGCCTGCAAGTTCCCCGGCGTGCGCGCGGCGGTGTGCCACGACGCCTACACCGCCCGGCAGGCCGTGGAGCACGACGACCTCAACATTCTCTGTCTCGGCGCGCGGGTCATCGGCCCGGCGCTCGCGCGCACCCTCGCCGACGCGTTCCTCGCCGCCAGCTTTTCGGGAGAAGAGCGCCACATGGCGCGCCTCGCGAAGATCGATGCGATCGAAACCCGCTACTCGCGGGACGAGTGACTGAGCAGCTCCGTGCGGAGCCGGTCGAACAACGCGTCGGCGCGGCGCACGCCTTCCAGGACCGCTTCAGGCGTGAGCCACAGCTCGGGGTTGAGCGGCTCGGCGCGCTTCATCCACGCATCCCGGACCGACGCATCGGCGTACTGCTCGTGAATGCGCGCGCCGATTTCCGAATACCGCGCGCGCAGCCGCGTCGCAATCTCGCGTCCCACCAGCTCCTCGAGTAGTCCGTAGGTGCTCAGAGGCGGGGCCTCCTCCTCGACAACGTCCGGCTCCGCGTTCTCGGGGAACGGATGTCCGGCCGCTGGTTCCCCAGGTTCGACCGGTTCGACAGATTCGACAGCTTCGACGGGTTCCTCGGATTCTGCCTGATCCGCGTCCCGCCTCGGCTGCCGCTCCCTCCCCCGCTCCTGCGGGCGCGGCGGCTTGCCGCGGCGTTCGCGGCGCGGGGCGGGCGCTTCTTCCTCGGGCGTCATCACCTCGCTCAGCGCGAGAATCGCGGGCCAGTCGAAATCGATGTCGGGGTGCTGCTCTTCGATCGTGCGGATGGCGTCTTCGTCCAGCGGCGCGCGGCCCAGGACGATGCCCGGCGCGGTGCGATACCAATAGAGCAGGCGCGGCCGATCGCCCGGGCGAGCGACGTGCAGCAGGAATGTGTTCTCGAAACCGCGTCGGTCGCGGGTGAGACGAAGGAACGGCACGAGCGGATCCTAGCGGCGCTTCTTGGCGCCGCTCTTCTTGGCCGGCTTGGCCGGCTTCTTCGCCGCCGGCTTCTTCGCCGCCTTCTTCGCGGCGGGCTTGGCCTTGGCCGCCGGTTTCGACGCCTTCGACTTGGCCTTGGCCGCGGGTTTCGACATCTTCGGCTTGGCGGCGGGTTTCGCCTTGGCGGCCGGTTTCGGCTGGGCCTTCGGCTTGGGCAACGCCGAGTCGGGCTCGCGGTGGATCAGCGTGAAGCGGACCTGGTCGAAGTTGGTATGAAACGTCCAGACCTCGGCGACGGGAATCTGGTGCTCGGCGCAGAGCCGGCGGGCGGCGTCCACCGAGGACGGCGGCACGTAGAGGTGCAGCGGCACGCGCAGCTTGCTGAACACGTTCCACTCGGCGAGCGCCTCGAGCTGGTTGACCGATTCGCCGGTCTCGACTTCAACCATCGCCAGCAGCTTGCGCCCGCCTTCGGCGAAGATCAGCACGTCGGGAAACACGGCGAGCTCCCCCACCGTGACCGACTGGTTCTGTTCCGACCCGGGATTGATGACGACTTCGGTCTTGCGCTTGTAGCGGGCCGGGAGCAGGCGGATAACGCGATCGTGCTCGAGTTGCTCGCGGACCGGCCGGGTGAGGATCGGCAAACTGGCCTCCGGAAATCTGACTTGAAAACGGGCCACTATATCACGCGCCCCCGGCCTGCCGGCTTACAATACAAGGATGTTTTTGCGCGGTTTTACCCTTCTGGTGATCCTGGCCGCGACCTCCCCGGCCTGGGCGCAGCCCAAACCAGCGGCCGAACCGGCCGGCGTCGAGCCCGCCGTGGCGCGGTTACTCGACTCGATTCGAGCGGCCGACAAGGGCCAGCTGGCCGTCTCTGAGGAAGACGGCCGCTTCCTGCGCGTGCTCGTGGGCGCCACCAATGCGAAGCAGGTCCTGGAAATCGGCGCGGCCAGCGGCTACAGCGCGATCTGGATCGGCCTGGGCCTGCGGCAGACCGGCGGACGGCTGGTCACCATCGAATACGACCCGGTCCGCGCGAAGCAAGCCGCCGCCAACATCCAGAAAGCCGGCCTCTCCGACATCGTCCGGGTGGTCGCGGGCGACGCCTTCAAGGAGATTCCCAGGGTGCCTGGAAACTTCGATTTCGTGTTCCTGGACGCGTGGAAGCCGGACTACAAGAAGTTCTTCGACCTGGTCTTTCCGCGCGTGACGCCCGGCGGGCTGTTCCTCGCGCACAACGTGATCAACAAGAAGAACGACATGCCGGATTTTCTCGCCGCGATCCGGGTGCATCCGCAGGCGCTTTCGACCACGGTCTCGCCGGGACACGAAGGCATCTCGATCACGTACAAGAAGAGATAGTTGCTTCCGGCTATCAGCTTCCGGCTATCAGCTTCCGGCTTTCAAAGGCTGAGAGCCGAGAGCTGAGAGCTGAGAGCTGGGAGCTGGGAGCTGGGAGCTGGGAGCTGACATGCGAAAGGTTCACATCATCGGCGTGCCGCTGGACCTGGGCGGCAATCGGCGCGGCACCGACATGGGGCCGTCGGCGTTTCGCATTGCGGGCATCGGCGAGCAGTTGGCCTCGCTCGGCCTGGCCGTGACCGACAAGGGCGACATTCCGTCGCCGATCCCGGAGGCCAGGGGCGCCGGCGACCCCCGGAAGCGCTACGTCAGGGAGATCGCGAAGGTGTGCCAGCGCCTGTTCCAGGCGACGCTGGCGTCGTTCGATGAAGGCGCGTTGCCCATCGCGCTGGGCGGCGACCACAGCCTCGCCACCGGATCGGTGGCGGCCGCCGCGGCCGACGCGCGCAAGCGCGGCAAGCCGCTCGGGTTGATCTGGGTCGATGCGCACGGCGACATGAACGGCCCGGCGTCGACCGGGTCGGGCAACGTGCACGGCATGCCGCTGGCGGCGCTGCTCGGCCGCGAGCCGGCGGAGCTGGCGCACTTCGGCGGGCACTCGCCGGCGGTGCTGGCGAAGCACACGGTGCTCGTGGGGATCCGCAACCTCGACGATCGTGAGAAAGAGATCGTGCGGGCCGCGAAGGTCAACGTGTTCACGATGAAGGAGATCGATCGCCTCGGGATTGCCGAGGTGATGGAGCGCGCGATCTCGCTCGCCAGCCGGGGCACGGGCGGCTTTCACGTGTCGTACGATCTCGACGTCTGCGACCCCACGGTCGCGCCGGGCGTGGGCACGCCGGTCAAGGGCGGCCTCAGCTATCGTGAAGCGCACGTCGTGATGGAGATGGCGGCGGAATCGGGCAAGCTGACCTCGCTCGATCTGGTCGAGGTCAACCCGACGCTCGACATCCGGAACACGACGGCGCAGTTCGGCACGGAGCTGGCGCTATCGGCGTTGGGGAAGAATATTCTGTAGGTGGCGACAAACCTTTAGGTTTGTCGTTACGACGCGGCGATGCGGCCGAAACCGCTCTGGTTGCCGCGCGACTGCTCGAGCATGTCTTCGAGCGTGTCCATCAGCATCACCAGCGAGTAGGGCTTTTCGACCAGGCGCGTGTTCGGACGGATGGTTTCAAGGTCCGCCGATTCCGAGCGCAGGCCCGAGAAGATGATCACGGGCACGCCGGGCGGCGTCGACACCACGACTTCGCGGCCCGATCCGCGGCGCAGCCGCAGGTCGATGATGGCCGCGGCAGGCCGGTGGGTCTTGAGGGCGTCGAGCCCCTCATCCGCCGTCTCCGCCGTCACCACGGTGTATTGCCGCATCTGCAGGAATTTGACCAGCGGCTGACGGACGGCGCTGTCGTCTTCAACGACCAGCACCACGGGAGATGTTTCGCGAACCACCTTTTGATTATCGTCCGATTGCACAGGTAAATACACAGCCGAATCGTAGGACAGCCACGGCCGTCATGGGCGTTTAACGTACATTCCCGACAAAAACCGCTTACAAAGCTGTCACTCGCTCCAGGGCCTGCCTGCGGGACCGGATCTGCTTGTCGTGGTGACGCGTGTGGATCCAGTGGAATCGCATCCACTGGTCGATGGAAAAGCCGCCAAGGATGGGGTGATCCAGGACTTTCGCCGAACCGAAGCGGTCCCGCACGAGGACCGACGCCGCGTCGAGCCGGTTCAGGTCGCCCTTCACGCGATCGAGGAGTTCGGCCAGCGCCACACCCCCGGCCGGCACGATGTGCTTCGGCGCCTGGACGCCTTCGGGAAGACGACCGAGGGTCACGACCACGAATGCGCGTACCTGCTGCCGCAGCGTCGTGGGCTTGGCGAGCGGCGTGCCTTTTTCGAGGCACCGCTCGAGACCCTTGGCCGTACCGGAATATGCGAGCTTGAGGTGCTCCACGATTTCTGCGACCGACCAGCGTCCGTCGACGGGCTGGGCGGCCAGCTCCGGGGAGAGGCCCGCGGTCGAGGCCCGAATCAGATCGAGGCACCGCTCGAGATCGGCGTGCACCATGGGCGCAATTGTAGCCTCGCGGTAGAATGGATGCTTCGGGCCGGTAGCTCAGTGGTAGAGCATCTGACTTTTAATCAGGTGGTCGTGGGTTCGATCCCCACCCGGCTCACCAACCTCGCGCGTTCGACTTGCAGCAGCTCTCGCGTCGCCGGGTGTTTCGGGTGGCCGAGCACCTCGCGCGGGTCGCCTTCCTCCACCACTTCCCCATCCGCCAGCACGACGACCCTCGTCGCATGGGCCCGCACGAAGTCGTCGTCGTGCGATGTCATCACGAGCGCGCGGCCTGACGCCGCCAGCGCGCGCAGCGCATCGCCGAGGTCGTGCCGCCGCGCCGGGTCGAGCGACGCCGTTGGCTCGTCGAGCAACAACAACGGTGGGTCGACGGCGAGGGCGCGCGCGATGGCCACGCGCTGGGCCTCGCCGCCCGAGAGCTCGCGCGGCAGCGCCCCGGCGCGGTGGCCGACGCCCAGTTGCGCGAGCAGCGCCCGCGCGCGCTGCTCGGCGTCGGCCCTCGCGATCTTCTGCACGTGCACGGGCGCGAGCGTGACGTTGTCGAGGGCCGGGAGGTGTTCGAAGAGGTAGTGGAACTGGAACACCATCCCCACCTTCGCCGCCCGGATCTCGCCGGCGTCAGGCGGTTCGAGCCCGGCGATCACCCTGAGGATTGTCGTCTTGCCCGATCCCGAGAGCCCCATCAACGCCACTACTTCGCCTGCGTGCGCGTGCAGGTCCACGCCCTTCAGGATGGCGCGCGACCCGCGCGTGAGCCGGAGTCCGCGAACGGTCAAAGCGGGGGTCATGGCGTTGGCAACCTCCAGCGGGCCTCGAGCCGCCGCGCGAGGTGCCCGAGGGGCAGCGACATCGCGAGGTAGAGGGCCGCGCACAGGAGGCCGGGGATCACCCAGCTGCCGATGTTGGTGGCGAAGATCTGGGTCTGCTTCGTCAGCTCGACGACGGTCAGCATCGAGACGAGCGACGAGTCCTTGAGCAGCGCCACGAAGTCGTTGGTCATCGGCGCCAGCGCCAGGCGGAAGGCTTGCGGCGCGCGGATCAGCCGCAGCGTCTGGCCGCGGGTGAAGCCGAGGATCCGGGCGGCATCGAGCTGGCCGCGCGGAACCGCCTCGAGGGCGCTGCGGTAGATCTCGCTCTCGTAGGCGGCGTAGTTGAGGCCCAGGCCGAGCAGGGCGGCGATGAAGGCCGGCAGCCGGATCACGGAGGCGAGCCCGTAGTAGATCACGAACAGCTGCAGCAGGACCGGCGTGCCCCGCATGACTTCGACGTAGACGGTGAGCACGAGGCGGGAGAGCGGATCGCCGTAGACGCGGCCGATCGCGATCGACATTCCCAGCACCACGGCGAGGGCCATCGCCAGACACGACAGCACCAAGGTCACCAAAGCGGCGCGGAACAACAAAGGCATGTAGGTGCGTACGGTGCCTGGGGTGCCTGGGGTGCCTAGGGTGCTTGCGGTGCCAGACGTGCCAGGAGTGCCAGGAGTGCCAGCGGTGCTCTGGACCAACGTCCGCGCGAAGAGACGCGGCTGATCGTCGTTCCACACATTCCACTTGCGAAAGATCGACTCGAGCGTGCCGTCACGCATGGCGTCGCGAAGAATGGAGTCGACCAGGTCGCGCAGCGCCGTATTCTCCGGGGCGGTGATGATGATGTAGTGGCCCGTCGCCAGGGCATCGGCGTGGGTGACGAGGCCGGCGTTGCGGCGCCTCGCGCGATCGGCGAGGACGTTGTCGAGGACGACGGCGTCGAGGCGTCCGAGGAGGAGATCCGAATACGGATGCACGTCATCGTCGTATGAGACGGCCGTGATGCCGTTCGCGCGCTCGGCGTCGAGCAGCAGGTCGTAGGCGATGGTGCCGCCAAGCGTGCCGACGCGTTTGCCGCGGAGGTCGGCGAGCGATCGGAAGCGGTCCCGATCGCCTTCACGAACGGTCATCACCTCGCGGAACTCGTAGTACGGCACGCTGGCCGCCAGCGAGGCGCGGCGGGCCGGGATGTCTTCGATGCCGCTCAGGCCGATGTCGAAGTCGCCGCGTTTGGCGGATTGATCGAGCGAGGTGAACTGGACCTGGAGGAACTGCGGCGTGCGTCCGAGTTTCTTCGCGACGAGCTCGGCGATCTCGACGTCGAAGCCGGTGAGTCTGGACGGGTCGGCGGGGTCGGCTTCGACAAACGGCGCGCCGCCTTCGGCGTCACCACCCCAGCGCAAGACAGAGGGTGTCTGCGCGTCGAGCGCGACGACCGCGAAGCATGTGAGCAGGAGCGAGAGGACGCCGGGGCGCACGGATCGCTATGTTACAATCGATGATTCTCACCGCGCGTCCCCGTCGTCCAGAGGCCCAGGACGTGGCCCTTTCAAGGCTAAAACACGGGTTCGAATCCCGTCGGGGACGCCACCCCTCCCGCGTGCTTTTGGGCCGCGTCGAGTAGCCGTCCGTAGTCGCCGTCGAAGGTGTCCTCGGGGCCGATGCCTTCGGCACCCGTCGGGCCGGTGTCGTTCTTCACCCACGCGGGCGTCTCCACTGCGATGCCCGTGAACAGTTTGTCAAAACGCGTCGGCCCCTCGAAGTCGTAGCCGTCCGGCTCGCCGGTCAACACGTGAGCGCGTGGCGTGAACGTCAACCGCCCGCGCAGAATCCGCTGCAGAACCGTCCGCCCCTGCGTCGTCGAGGCGCGCAACAGCCGTCGCCATTCCGCCAGCCGATTTTCAATCACCGCCGGTGCTAGTCGCGGAATTGGATGCAGGCTTGTAGCCTCGGTGGCGATAGCAACCTTGCGCGCTTCCAGTTCGCGGAGCTTAGCGACGAGCGACGCGGCGTCGCCACCTGTCTCGATGGCGGCGACGAGTCGCGCGATGCGCTTCTCGATGTCCTTCCGTTCGCGTGCCAACTTGTCCTGTAGCTCGGTCACGTCGTCACGCTCGGAGAGGTGGATTACCTGCTCGATGGCCTCGGGCGTGAGCGCGTGTTCCTCGACAGCCTGCAGGACGGCTTCGTTCACGTCGGCGACGTTGATGCGCAGCGCATTCTCACACGTGCCGTTCAGCCTCCGACGCGCACAGACATACTCCGGCACCCGGCCGCGCTTCCTCGGGCTGGTCTCGACAATCAGCCCGCCCCCACACAGGGCGCAGGTGGCGAGTCCGGCCAAGAGGTTCTGGGTCGCGCGCTTGGGTGGCCCGCCACAGATGCGTCCGCTGTCGAATCGCACCGCGCGTCCTTCGGTGTCCTGTCGGCGTGAGGCCACGCGCTTCCAGAGGTCTTCAGACACGATGCGCAGATGTTCGGCCGGTGTCCGAATCCATTCAGACTCGGGGCGGGGTTTCTGGCTCACCGCGCCCCACGTGATTGGGCGCTTACGCGACTTGTTCCAGACGACGACGCCGTGATAAATCTCGCGTCCGAGGATGGCCCCCCCCAGTCGATGGTGACCACCCTTGGACTGGCAGGACTTTGGTTGGGTCGCTGCGCACAAACGGCTTGGGGGATGCCGCATGTTCGCTGGTGAGCTGCTTGGCAATACGTTTCAGCCCCAACCCCGAGTCGTACATCTCGAAGATGCGCCGCACCACGGCGGCCTCGGTCGGGTCGATGATGCGCTCCACATGCGACCGGAGCGGGTGGCCATGGGCATCCACGCCGCTAAACACGTCCTGATTCGTGTAGCCAAACACCCGCCCACCGACTACGCGCCCAGCAGAATGGAGACGGGTGTGGACCTCGTGGACCCGCTCGCTCGTCTGTTCGCGATGGGCTTCGTCGGCGCCCGCCCGAAACGAGGACATCATTTTGTCCATGTAGTTCTTGGGCGTCAGCGATTGGCCGTGGACGTATTCGAAAATCTCGACCCCGGCCTGCGCCAATTGCTTGATGACGTAGTTCGTCTCGAAGGCCTCGCGGCCGATGCTCTTTTGTTCACTGACGATGAGCACGCCGAAGGGTGGCTTCGGCGCCAGTGCGGCCATGAGTCGCTGGAAGCCGGGTCGCCGCTTGAACTCGGCCCCGCTGATGCCGTTGTCGATGTAGATGTGCGCCGGGGAGACAGTCCAGCCTTTGGCGAGTGCAAACGCCTGGGCGTTCTCCACTTGGCGAGTGGGGGACTTGGCGTCCTCGGCCACGCCCTCTTGTTCGACCGAGACGCGAGCGTAGATGGCGGCGTTCATGACTTCTTCCCATTCGCAAACGAGACACCGAGCAGGCGGAGCGCCTTCAGCAGCAGCGCCTTGACTGTCGCCGCGTTGTCCGACTGGTAGGCTTTGACGATCAGGCCTTGGAGCCCGATGCGGTAAGCCGTTTCGCGCATCATGTTGACGTTCTCGTCGTCGTCGAGGTGGTCAGGCGATGTTCGCGAGAGACTCTGGCCGCAACGCAACGCGAGGATCAATGAGACCGAAGCGTTCCGGGGCGTGGTCTGTGGTGGGAGCCTGCGTTCGTGGCTCCCGATCAGAGCGGGCGAATTCGGGCCCGCTCCGCGTCAAGGCGACGCGGATCCGCAGCTGACCATGACAAGCTGGTCTCGACTCTTATACCGCGTCGAGCGGGCGTCGGCAAGCACGTCACCTCGCGTATCGTTGCGGACGGGCTAATCCAGACCGAGTCGAGTATCGCTGATGCGATCACCACCGCTCATCTTTTCAGGAGCGCTGCAATATTGGTTCATAGAGCGGGCATCGACGTAGTCGTCGGACCATGACCATCATCCCGGCATTCGTCAAGCAGATTTGCGAATCGAGCAGTCGAGTTGCTTGGCTACTGCTCCAGATTGCGTCACAGAATTACAAAGACTCGCAGTGAGCACCATGAGAGTTTCGCGAGACGCGGCCGTCTATTATAGGTACTCCTCCTCTGAGAGTCCCAATGGATTCCACGGAGCAAACGCGTGAGACGTCGAGGGGACCGTCTTCGGATGGTTGGTCTGACCCGCGTGTCGGCGTTATTGTCGACGTTTTCAGGCGACACCTCTCCCGCCGCGTCAAGATAGACGAACTTTCAGCCATGGTCGGATTGTCGTCTTCCGGTTTGCGAAGACTGTTTAAGCAGCACATGGGGTGCTCGATAGGCAGATGGCAAAAGGACGAGCGGTTCCGCGCCGCGCGTCTCCTGCTTTGCACAACTTGTCTCAGCGTAAAAGAGATCAACGCGGCGGTTGGGTATCACGACCTTAGTCATTTCGTCCGAGACTTCGAGCTCGCCTTTGGACTCTCGCCGACCCGATTTCGACGGACGAACTTCGACGCTAACGCTGTGCTTCGCACAGATAAGCCAACAGACTGTTAATTTCGCCAATTCAATAGTCTTCCTGTTCGGCGGAACTCGGTCGACAATCAATCGTTGAGTAATCGCCAAGACATTTTTGATCCAGCGTTGAGGAGCCGCCGAGGGGGCGGCCCCGTATCCATTGAGGATGTCTTGCGCCTTTTGAGGTCGCTTCAACACAGGAGAAGACCATGTTCCGACGACTCGCGTTTTTGCAACCACTGCTTTTCGCAGTGTCACTCGTGCTTGGTTTGCTGTGGGTTACCGAGGTGCGGGTACTTGCCGCCTGCCCGTATGAGTACTGCCCCGTTGGACCTAGTCCCGAGTGCGTTGAGGACTACACCGAGTACCAAGGGTCCGTGGGCACCACCTGCGATGCTGGAGGCTATGGTGACTGCCATGGGTGGATCTGCTGGTATTCGGACTCTGCCGGTATCTGCTGGAACACAGACATAGAGCAGTGCTGGGAGTGGCCGTAGCTAGCATACAAGGAGGTGCTCCAATGACTCGCATTGTTTCGATCATACTGTGCACGTTTTTCGGAGGCGCACTGGTGGGCACTGGCGCGGCGAAGCAGGCATCAGGTGCAGCCTACCCGTTGAGTCAGCCAGAGCAGTGGGTGCCGTTCTCGGCCGACGTAATTCACGTCAGCGCAACAGGACGGGTATCATCAGGCAGATTCTACCGCGGCGCGGACGGCTCAACCCGACATGATATGGTACTCGATTACGGAGACAAGATTGTTCCAGAGGTCCGTATCGAGAACTTCGCTGACCGGAGCTTCTATTACAACGATGGTCGCGATAAATGGCTTACGGGTCCACTAGACCGGGGTGAGCACGCGTTTAGTCCACGGCCATGGAGCTCACGAGCTATCGGCCTGACGCCTTACCGCTACAAGGTCGCCCTGCTACGCGGTCACGATGGATCACTGAGATCTCAGGCAGGCCTAGACGCATGGCAGTTCTCCGACAACGGCGGCACAACCAAACTCTTGGTGCCGGCTCTCAACTTTTTCGCGGTCGTTCAGAGCAGGCTTGATGGCCAGCGCCGGGTGTACTCGAACATCGATCTGTCGACGATACCGGGTACAGAGTTGTTTCGTCCGCCGACTGGCGTGGCACTTCAACAAGGTTCGATACGACCGGGTAGAGCGCCTGCCGCAGACGTGGCCGGGCCAGCGAATAGACAGTAGCTCGGGTCTCATGACTGCGTCGAACCTCTGCCGCGGGATTCCGATGAGCACCCCTGTACGCGACCGCCTCCTCCGCTGTCGCGGGTGTTATCTCGGCGCGCTTGCGACTAGCTACCGCTCGCCCGAAGTGGAGGACCTGGCCTGATCCGGCGATGCGGATCTCCGCATCGCCGGATCAACTCCAACCAACGCCTTCAGGGTTTACGGGCCGCGGGCGCCAACGATAGAAATCATTGGCGTCGCTGACGAGGTTAAGCACCGCTCGCTAGAACAAGAAAAACAAGACGAAGAAGGGGACTTGACTGGGCTTGTTAGGAGAGCCCATGATGCCGGGAGCATCCACTGCGGTTGCCAAGGCGCGTGGGCCCCTATGGCACGTGATCGAGCAACGGAGGCACAGTTATGACGTACGTGAACAACTCGGTGACACGGGCTCTGTTGGGAGGCGGGCTACTCACTTGGTTACTGATGGTGACGCCACTATCCTCTTACACCATACCTCGCTTCCCGCAGTCCACTGTCTTGTCTGGCGAGGACATTGAGGAGGCAGTAGTGCGCGGCCGGAACGGCGAGGTACTGCCATACCTCCTTGATCGCAGGATAGGAGGTCGAGGTGGACCTGAACCAAAGGCAGTGGTTTATACACCTTTTGTCCGTGTGGCCCTCGCCGCGAAGGCAGGAGTGCTCACCTTTGACGGATCCACAATTTTGTCCCAGGTTGCTCCGCAGTGGATAGCATCGCCTGAGGTACTAGTCGTAATCGCCAGTCCTTGTCCAGGCGAGCCCGCGTGTGAAGTTGGCGGAGACGTTGTTGATCCAATGGCGGTAAGCCCGACACGGCTCTATATCCGCCATCAGGTTAATCCTCCAGGGTCGTCGGTGCCGGCGGCTGTAGCAACACCTCTTCGAGTGGTGCCTTTACGTGATCTACGGTGGCTGGGCACCATCCCGGTGAAAGAACCAGCCGTGGCTGCCACGTTTAGCCCACAGGAGTTCAGGGCCGGCTCGCGTGTTGTGGCCGAATGGGGGCGTTGGAATAGCATAACCTTTTTAGCTGGTGGCATCTTTCAGGGGGCAGAACTTGAGACTTGGCGGTAGCCACGAGCTCCTAGTGGTCGCGGGAGTCGAGCTTTGAAGAAAATTGTGCGGGAGTTGATTGAGTGGGCAACAAAAGAAATTGCTCGATTCAAACTTGAGGACGAAGAGAAGGCGGCATGAAGAAACGGCCCGCGCCACGCGATGCGCCGAATCGGACCCGGTTTATCGGAGGGCTTTTCCAAGTGAGGATGGAGCCGAGGCCCCGACGAACCAACTATGCCCCGGAGCTGCGTGAACGCGCGGTTCGGAAGGCGTCGATTCGACCGCTTACGATCAAGGTGGGCCACGCCGAGGCGGCGAGAATCGGCGAGCAACTTTGCGCGGAGACGTTGGCGCGAATCCATTGGGCGAGCCCCGAGGAAGAGCGAGCCGCCTTCGCCTATTTGATCAGCACGAAGACCAGACGTACAGCTTTGTGGACTGCCTGAGCTTCGTTGTGATGGAGAAACTGGGGATCGACGAGGCCCTGGGCGTGGACTCGGACTTCACGCACCGATTCACCGCGCGACCCGGCCCCTTGCGCAGATAGCATTTCCGCCTACGCGGCGCGAAGCCCGTCAATTTGCCGGAGCCAGCCGGCGATTCGGTTCCAACTGGCTGGCATTGGGGACGCCAAATTATTTTCGGCGGGTAAATCAGGGGTTGCTCGCCAACTCCGACGTCGTACGAAGGCGCCCCCATTTCAAATTTCCAGCCGTCAGCATCACGCCGTAGCCTTGGACACCGCGCTTGACTTAGCATACGCAACTTGCGTATGATCGAGTCGTGGAGTTCATTGAGGCGCCGCTATTCACGCAGCTCCTCTCGGACTTCCTGACGGACGACGAATATCGCGAGCTTCAGCATCATTTGAGCCGCGATCCGGAAGCGAGCGACATGATCCCTGGCACCGGCGGCTTCCGGAAGCTCCGGTGGGCGGATACACGGAGGCGCAAAGGAAAGCGCGGCGGACTCCGTCTGATTTACTACTATTTTCTTGCGGATTGGCAGATTTGGCTGATGACCGTTTATGACAAGGATTCGATGGCCGACCTGAGCGCCGCGGAGAAGCGCGTTCTCAAGGCAGCAATCGAACGCGAGACGCGAGAGCGCGCGAGGCGTAGGACGGAACGGAGCAAATAGCGATGGCAAAGAGGACCAAGCGAGGCACGACATTGAAAAAGCGAAGCCTGTTCCGCGAACTCATGTCGGGTGTGCAGGCGATGCGCGACCATCGGGACGGGCGCGTTACACTGCGGACTCACCAGGTAGAGCCCATCACCGTTCCCACCGTTAATCCGGATTTCGTTCGGGAGACGCGCGAAGCGCTCCACATGTCTCGACAGGTGTTCGCGTTCAAGATCGGCGTCAACCCGCGGACTCTTGAACGGTGGGAGCAGGGACGCAGCAAGCCCAACGAGCAGGCTTCCGCGCTGATCAGACTCGTTCGGAAATACCCGGACACGCTTGAACGTCTGCAGTCGCTAAGCGTGCCCGCGTGACTGCTGGTTGCCGATGCAGAAATCGAAGGCGCTTTCTGATGCCAGGGGCCGGAGGGACCATTACCAGTCCCAGGGATACCTCCGCGGCTTCATCCACCCTGAACGAGAACGGCTTCCGAAGCCGCTCTGGGTGTTCGACCTCAAACGCAACGAGTGGTCTGAGAAATCGCCGTATCAGATTGGTTGCGAGCGGGGCTTTTACGACTACCCGCCGGACAGCAAACCCGACGCGACGGCGGACGATGCCTTTAGGCGTTTAGAGGACCGATTTCCGCGAGTGCGGAAGCGTATTCGATCCGACGGGTACGAGAGCTGGATTCAGCACCGAGACACGTTGGTGTCCTTCGCGGCGATGATGGCCGCACGAAGTCCTCTATTCAGAACTCAAACCGTCTCCCAGATCCTTCCATCATTGGCCGGCGATCCGAATGGAGATGTGCTCGCCAAGAACTTCTCGATCACATTGATGCGAGCAGAGATCCAGCGGCGACCTGAGGACTGGCAGCAATACCATTGGGTCCTCGGATACACCAAGACGCCTGAGTATCCGTTCATAGCCAGCGACCAAGGCGTTGGCATGTGGGGCAATGGCGCGGATCTAACGGAAGCGTACGAGCAGAACGATTTCTGGCTGTGGTGCCCGCTGTCGTGGGATATGTGCCTAATCGCGTCCTCGCAGCCGCTCAGCGGTGAACCTACTGCGGAGCTTCGGCTGGAGCAGATCATCGAAATCCAAACGCTCGCCAGACGGCAAGCGAGCATCTTCGTCGCATCTCCAGTGCGGCTTCCGAATTGGACATGAGTCCTTTCGTAATGTCGAGAGGCCGAAACCGCCGGGGACTCTGAAGTGCGCGCTCAGGCAGCCTGCCGGACGCCGTCGACTTGCCTCAACCATTCACCGATCTGGTTCCAACTGGCTGGCATTAGGGACGCCATCCGCTTTCGGCACCTGCCTGACCGTGGCTTGATGCACGCCCGGAGACCATCACGCTACAATGATCGTGAGACGCGGCGCTCGCCTCGTCGCGATGACGGCCTCTACAAAGGTGCATTATGAAAGCCATCGAACTGATCGGTGACATCGACGAGCAGCACCGGCTTCACGCGCAAGTCCCGACTGAAATTCCCGTCGGGCAAGTGCGCCTGATCGTGATCCTGCCCGGAGAGGACGAAGCCGGCGCCCTGTGGGCCAATGGAGTCGCTTCCGAGTGGTCTGCAGAATTGTCAGATCCGCGGGAGGACATCTACACGCTCAACGATGGTCAGCCGG
>MELE01000004.1 GCA_001768615.1 Acidobacteria bacterium RIFCSPLOWO2_12_FULL_67_14b
GGACGCCGGTCGAGACGTGGCGCACGACCACGATCATGAACGAGAACACGATCGCCGAGATCACCATCCACAACGGCCCGCGCACGGTCCCCGGGATGCAGCCGAAAGCCCGGGCGAGCGAGACGAGCCGGCCCATGGCGCCGTTCAGGTCGAGACGCCGGGACCGGCGCTCGGCGCCGCGCCGGTCGGCGCCGCGCCCCGGCCCCCGGCCAAAGATTCGCGCCTGGCCGCGTAGATGCTCGAGCCGAAGATGACCGCGGCGCCGACCCAGGTCAGCGCGTCGGGCACCTCGGCGAAGGCGAGATAGCCGAGGGCGGCGGTGAAGAACAGCTTGCAGAAGTCCACCGGCGCGATGGCACTGGCCTCGGTCGCCGCCATGGCGCGGGCGAAGGAGAGATGGCCCAAGTTGGCGATCAGGCCCAGGCCGGCCAGCCACACCAGCGCCTCGAGCGACGGCGGAGTCCAGACCAACGCCGCCGGCGCCAGCGACATGGGCACCATCAGCAGGTTGAGATAGAGGACGATGGTGCCGGGCGAATCCGTGCGCGACAGCGACTTCACTATCAACAAGCCGGCGGCGGTGGAGGCGGCCGAGGCCATGGCGGCGACGGCCGGCGCGCTGAGATCGACCAGGCCGGGCCGGAGCACGATCATGGCGCCGGCGAACCCGACCAGCGTCGCCGTCCAGCGCCTCGCACCGACGGCCTCCCTGAGGAACAGCCCGGCGCCGAGGGTGGCGAACAATGGCGAGGTGAAGGTGAGCGCGGTCACTTCGACGATCGGCATGTGGGCGACGGCGGTGAACCAGCCCAGGGTCGAGACCACCATCGCCGCCCCCCGCGCCAGGTACATGGGGAAGCGGGTGGTGGCGAGGCTCCGGCGCCCGAACCGCAGCAGCAGCGGCGCCATCAGGAGCGCGCCGAACGACGCGCGGAAGAAGGCGATCTCGAACGGGTGCATCTCGGCTGCGACCACCCGGACCACGCCGGCCATGGCCGAGAAGCAGGCATTGGCGGCCATCAACCACAGGGCGCCGCGCACGGCCCCTGGCAGGCCAGCGAACCGGAAAATGGGGAAACCGGCTTCGGACATGGCGGCGAACTTAGGCGGGTTCGGACCCGGGCGCCAGGGGCGTTCGCGGGCGCCGGTGGCCGGCGCCGACGCTTGCCCCGAGGTCCCCCGGGGGCGACAAGCAGGGCCGCGACTCGGGCCGGGCGGGCAGCCTATGATGCCGGCCGGTCGGGGGAAAGTCGCCGCGAGGAAACCGGGAGGAAGCCATGGGCCAAGACATCACCGTCACCGGCATGACCGTTCACAAGGTGCGGCTCGCGGTCCGCTCCGAGCGCCGCCAGGGCACCGGAGCCATCAAGGACGCGATGACCAACGTCTATCTCCGGCTGGCGACCGACGCCGGCATCGTCGGCTGGGGCGAGGCCGCGTCCGCGGCCGCCTTCCCCGGCACCACCGAGGCCGACATGGCGGCGCTGCACGTGCACCTGCGACCGCTCTTGATCGGCGCCGATCCGTTCCGCATCGAGGCACTGATGGCTAAGGCCGAGCGCACGGTGGTGCACGTGCCGCAGGCCAAGGCGGCGATGGAGGCGGCGTTGTTCGACATCGTCGGCAAGGCGCTCCGAACCCCGGTCTGCAACCTGCTCGGCGGGCGCGTGCGCGAGCGCATCCCCTTGAGCTTCTCGATCGCCAACCCCGACCTCGCCGCCGACGTCGAGATGGCCAAGCGTGTGTGGGCCGACGGCGTCCGCATCTTCAAGGTCAAGACCGGATTCGCCGGGCACGGCGAAGACCTCAAGCGGCTCGAGACGCTGCGCCGTGCGTTGCCTGACGCCGCCGATCTCAGGGTCGACTACAACCAGGCCCTCGCCTGCTTCGATGCCATCGCCAAGCTGCGCGACGTCGAAAGATTTCGACCCACCTTCATCGAGCAGCCGGTGGCTCTCGATCGGATCGACGCCATGGCCGAGATCACGCGCGCCCTCGACACCCCGATCATGGCCGACGAGAGCGTGTTCACCCCCGCCCAGGCGCTGGCGGTGGCGAGCGCGCGCGCGGCCGATGCCATCAGCATCAAGACCATGAAGGGCGGGATGATGCGCGCCCGGCGCGTCGCCGCCATCGCCGAGGCGGCCGGCATCCCCTGCTATGGCGGCGACATGGCCGAATCCGGGCTCGGCCACCTGGCCGGGGTGCACGCGGTGGCGGCCACGCCCAACATCTCGCTCGGCTGCGAGTTCTACCAAGCCACCTATTACTTGAAGGAGGACCTGCTCGAGCGCCCGTTCCCGGTCGAGGACGGCCAGGTGGTGGTGCCGACGACGCCGGGCCTGGGCATCGATGTGGACGAGGACAAGCTCGCCCGCGCCACCGTCGAGCGGCTGGGCTAGGGTGGCGGCGCGGCAGCGGCCCTGGCCCTGGCCCGGCGCGTCAGCGCCTCGCGGCGGGCGACGTAGAAGGTGGCGGCGAAGATGACCGTGGCGCCGGCCCAGGTGAAGGCGTCGGCGACCTCGCCGAAGAGCGCGTAGCCGAACAGCGCCATGAAAATCAGGCGGGCGTAGTTGAACGGCATCACCGCGGCGGCCTCGGCCAACCGGTAGCCGCGCACCAGCGCCTGCTGTCCGAGCGTCGAGACCAGCCCCATCAGCGCCAACCAGCCGAGCGCCGACCACGACGGTCGGGACCAGACGAACAGGGCGGCGAGCCCGGTCAACGGCGTCATCATCAGGCTCATGTAGAACACGATCAGGTTGGGCGATTCGGTGCGCGCGAGCGCCCGGGCGGCGAGCTGGGTCAGCGCCTGGAAGGCCGAGGCCTGCAGCACCAGGAACGAGGCGACGGTGATCGATTCGAGGCCGGGCCTGAGGATGATGGCGGCCCCGACTGCGCCCACCAGCACCGCCCCGGCTCGCCTCGGGCCGACGACCTCGCGCAGGATCAGGGCCGCTCCCAGCGTGCCGAACAGCGGCGTGGTGAAGTTGAGCGCGGTGGCCTGGGCCAGTGGCATCAGCGTCACCGCCAGGAACCACGACAGCTGGGCCGCGCTGGCGGTGAACGCGCGCACCCAGAGAAGCCCCTGCCGCCGGGTCCCGAGCGCCCGCGGGCCAGCGCGCGCCAGCCATGGCAGCATCCAGACGATCCCGAACAGGTTGCGAAAGAAGGCGATCTCGAACGGATGCACCTCGCCCGCGACCAGGCGGATGAGGACCGCGGTGAGCGCGAAGAAGGCGGTCGAACCGGTGACCCACAGCGCGCCCCGGACCGGAGCGGAAATCGATTCGGAGCGGGCGCGGCGCGAGGCCATCGTCGCCGAGCCTAGGCCCGAACGTCGGCGGAGGCCAGCCGTTGCGGGCCCGGCTTGCGCGCTTCGGTGCCGGTACGCATACTGCCGGCGGGCAGCCGTGAAGGACGGAATCGCCGATGCAGTTCGTGGTCACCGCCCTCGACGGCACCGACGCCGAGGCGCCCGCCCGCCGGGCGAGGGCGCGCCCCGATCACCTGGAGTGGGCACGGCGGATGAAGCGGGATGGCACCCTGATTACCGGCGGCGCCATCCTCGACCAGGCCGGGGCCATGGTCGGCTCGGTCCTGATCGTCGAGTTCCCGTCCCGGGCCGAGCTCGACGCTTGGCTCGCCGCCGACCCCTACGTCACCGGCGACGTGTGGCGCACGATCGAGGTGCGACCCTTCCGCGTCGCCCTGTGAAGATGTCCGCTTCCCGGGAGGAGACCATGGATCGACCGCTGTGGGAGCCGAGCCCCGAGCGCATCGCCGCCACCAACCTGGCCTCCTTCATGGAGACGGTCGAGGACGATTGGAACGTGACCGTGGCCGACTTCGCCCGGCTATGGCGCTTCTCGATCGACGAGAAGGAGAGGTTCTGGACCTCGCTCAAGGACTTCGCCCAGATCACGGCCGAGACCTGGGGCACGACGGTGCTCGAGGGACCCGAGCGGATGCCCGGCGCACGCTGGTTCCCGGACGCGCGGCTGAACCTGGCCGAGAACCTGCTGCGCCGGCGCGACGGCGCCGACGCCATCGTCTTCCGCGGCGAGGACAGGGTGCGCCGGCGACTGAGCTGGGCCGAGCTCCACGACCTGGTCTCGCGCCTGGTCCAGGCACTCCGGGCGGCGGGCGTCGGCCCCGGCGACCGGGTCGGGGCGTATCTTCCCAACCTGCCCGAGACGGTGGCGGTGGCGCTTGCGACCCACGCCGTGGGCGGCGTCTTCTCGTCGTGCTCGCCCGACTTCGGCGCCCAGGGCGTGCTCGACCGCTTCGGCCAGATCGGACCCAAGGTCATGATCGCCGCCGACGGCTACTTCTACGCCGGCAAGACCCACGATTGCCTGGAGAAGCTAGCGCAGATCCTGGCCGGGCTGCCCTCGGTCGTGCGCACCGTGGTGGTGCCCTACGCGCGCACCGCGCCGCCGCTTGCCGGGCTCCGAGATGCGGTCCTGATCGAGGACTTCGTCGCCGACGTCGAGCCGGGCGAGATCGCCTACGCGCGCCTTCCCTTCAACCACCCGGCCTACATCCTCTATTCCTCGGGCACCACCGGGGCGCCCAAGTGCATCGTCCACGGCGCCGGCGGGACGCTCTTGAAGCACGCCTCCGAGCACCTGCTGCACTGCGACGTGAAGCCGGGCGACCGGGTGTTCTACTTCACCACCTGCGGCTGGATGATGTGGAACTGGCTGGTCTCGGCGCTCGCCTGCCAGGCGACGCTTCTGCTCTACGACGGCTCGCCGTTCCATCCCGACGGCAACGTGCTGTTCGACTACGCCGACGCCGAAGGCATGACGCTCTTCGGCACCTCGGCCAAGTTCATCGACGCCGTCGCCAAGGCCGGCCTCCGGCCGGCCAAGACGCATCGGCTGGCCTCGGTCCGCACCATCACCTCGACCGGCTCGCCGCTGGCACCCGAGAGCTTCGATTTCGTCTACCAGGCCATCAAGAGGGACGTGCACCTGGCCTCGATCTCGGGCGGCACCGACATCGTCGGCTGCTTCATGCTGGGCAACCCGACGGGGCCGGTGTGGCGGGGTGAGATTCAGACCCGGGCCCTCGGGCTCGCGGTCGACGTGTTCGACGATACCGGCCGTCCGGTGCGCGGCCGGAAGGGCGAACTCGTCTGCACCCAACCGTTCCCGTCGATGCCGGTCGAGTTCTGGAACGACGCCGGCGGCGCCAAGTACCGCGCCGCCTACTTCGAACGCTTCCCCGGCGTCTGGTGCCACGGCGACTGGGTCGAGCTCACCCCGCACGACGGCATCGTCATCTACGGCCGCTCGGACGCCACCCTCAATCCCGGCGGCGTGCGCATCGGCACCGCCGAGATCTACCGTCAGGTGGAGCAACTCGACGAGGTGGTGGAATCGATCGTCGTCGGCCAGGATTGGGAGGGCGACGTGCGCGTGGTGCTGTTTGTGGTGCTGCGCCAGGGGGTCGAGCTCGACGCCCAACTCGTGGACCGCATCAAGGCCCGAATCCGCGCCAACTGCACGCCCCGGCACGTGCCGGCCAAGATTCTCCAGGTCGCCGACATCCCGCGGACGAAGTCGGGCAAGATCACCGAGCTCGCGGTGCGCGACGTGATCCACGGCCGCGCCGTCAAGAACGTCGAGGCGCTGGCCAACCCCCAGGCGCTGGAGCTTTACCGCGGCCGGCCCGAGTTGGAGACGTAGGCATGGGCCCGCCTCCCCGTTGCAGGCGGCCGGCGGTCGCCGTGTCCGCGCTCGTCCCCTCGCCGGCGGCCTCGGCGACGATCCAGTCGCGGAAGGCCCGCACCTTGGGCCGCTCCAGCGCCGCCGGCGGGACGACCACGTAGTAGGCGTACTCGGCCGGCAGGCTCACCGTGAAGGGCCGCACCAGGCGGCCCTCGGCGAGCGCGTCGGCGACCAGGACGCTCCTCCCCAGCGCCACGCCTTCGCCGGAGATCGCCGCCTGAATCACCAGGCTCGATCGGGTGTAGCTTGGCCCCCGCGCCGGATCGCCCCCGCGCACGCCGGCCGCCAACAGCCACATGCGCCAGTCCTCGCGCATCTCGTCGTGCAACAGCGTGTGGCGGCCGAGATCGTCGGGCCGCTCGAGCGGCGGTCCGGCCTCGAGCAGCGCCGGGCTGCAGACGGGAAACAGCTCCTCGGTCATCAGGCGCTCGGCCGCGAGCCCCGGCCAGCGCCCGCCACCGTAGCGCACCGCCAGGTCGACGTCGTCGCGGGTGAAGTCGACCAGATGATCCGAGGTGGTGAGGTGCAGCTCGACCTCGGGCGCCCGGGCGCGGAATCGCTTGAGGCGCGGCACCAGCCAGTTGGCGGCGAAGGAATCGAGGACCGAAACCGTGAGCGCGCCCGAGGATCGGCTGCCGCCCAGGCGCGCCACCGCGTCGGCGATGCGCTGGAACGCCTCGCCTGCCGCCGGCGCCAGCGCCTGGCCCGCTTCGGTCAGCCGGAGCGTGCGGTTCTGACGCCAGAACAGCGTCACCCCGAGGCGCGCCTCCAGCGCCCGCACCTGATGGCTGATCGCCGCCTGGGTGACGTTCAGCTCGGCCGCGGCGCGGGTGAAGCTCAGGTGCCGGGCCGCGGACTCGAACGCGCGCAATGCATTGAGGGGCGGCAGACGCTGAGCCATGGCGGCGTTTTCCGGCATCAGTTTGCATGAAAATATCTTATTGATTGTACGAGAAAATATCTTTTGTTCACAAGAGTAGCACTCGCTACAAGCAAACAAATAACGATACGATTCCTTGTGCAACGTTGGTTGCCGAGCCGCGCCCCAGGTTCGGGCGCAAGGAGCGGATAGAACGCTGCGGCGGCACCACTATCCTGGGGCAT
>MELE01000005.1:0-2786 GCA_001768615.1 Acidobacteria bacterium RIFCSPLOWO2_12_FULL_67_14b
CTTCGGCGTGCTGTTGTACGAGTTGCTGGCCGCCCGCCACCCCTTCGGCGGCCTTCGGCGTGCTGTTGTACGAGTTGCTGGCCGCCCGCCACCCCTTCGGCGGCGGCTCGCTGCCCTCCGTGATCGCGCGCGTGCTCGCCGCCGACCCCGACCCCGCGCCGTCGATTCCCGCCGACGTGTGGGCGGTGATCGACCGCTGCGTGCAAAAGAAACCCGAGGACCGCTTTCCGACCACCGCCGAACTGGTAGGCGCCCTCGAACTCGCCCGCACCCCAGGCACCGTAGGCACCGTAGGCACCGTAGGCACCAAGAGTATTGCCCTGGGTTGGTGGCATACCCACCAACTCGTGGTCGCGTTAGCGTATTGGTTGATGGCCTGGCCCGCGTGGTACGTGCACAAGTGGACCGGGCGCTACGGCGTCCTGATCTTCCTGGCGACGCTGGCGACCATCATCGTGGCGGGCAACCTGCGCCTGCATCTCTGGTTCACCTCGCGCACGTATCCGTCGGAGCTGCCCGCGCAACGCGCGCACGTCGGCGCCGGGATTCGCGCCGCCGACGTCGCTTTTGCCCTGACTCTCGCCGGCACGGGGCTGATGATTGCCGACTCGCACACCGGCTGGGGCGCGCTGCTGGTGGCGGTGGGGCTGGGCGCCGCGCTCGCGTTCCTGATCATCGAGCCGACGACGGCGCGGGCCGCGTTCGGCGCCCCGCAGAACGGGCGATCGCGGAACTCGGGGAATTCGCGGACCTAAAGGTCCGCGCTCCGGGCCCGGCAGACTGTAGACTCTGGACACTCCATGATCTGGGATCAAGAAGCGGAGCTCGTGAAAGATCCGCCGGCCTGGTCGCTGACGGGCAAGATGTGCCTGTGGGCCGACGGGTCGCCCGCCCACGTGCAACAGGAGCGGTTCCGCCTGATGGGCTCGGGGTGGGAGGCGTACGCGCTGATCAGCCGGAGCACGCGCACCGGCAGCAAGTGGCTCCCGATCACGCTGAGGCTCGAAGCCGACGTCCGCGTGCAGTGGGAAGCGACCGTGACCGACCCGGTCGATCGCATCTTCGTCGAGCTGTCCAACTACCTGCGGCTCCGCGAGTGGTACGGCGACGACCTGGGGGTCCTGTATCTGAAGTAGCCAGTTAGTTGAAAGTTCAAGAGTTCACAGTTCGAAGTTTCAGTTGAAAGTTGCCAGTGGCCAGTGGCCGTCAACTTTGGAACTGTGAACTGAAACTGTGAACTGTGAACTTCCTAATTCTTAACTCTTCCGGGGCTTGTCCTCAACGGCCGGCAGTTGCGGCAGCCCGCTCGACGCGGCCGGCGCGAGCAGCCCCACCTGCGAGTAAAACAACAACTTCTCGCGCGTGTCGATGATGTCGAGGTTGCGCATGGTCAGCTGGCCGATGCGATCCTGCGGCGTGAAGAACACCTCTTCGCCCTTTTCCATCGTCAGGCGTTCGGGCTTGTACGTGAGGTTCGGGCTCGACGTGTCGAGGATCGAGTAGTCGTTGCCCCGGCGCAGCTCGAGGGTCACCTCGCCGGTGACGGCGCGCGCGATCCAGTTCTGTGCGGATTCGCGCAGCATCAGCGACTGCGGATCGAACCACCGGCCCTGGTAGAGCAGCCGGCCGAGGCGGCGGCCGTTGTTGCGGTACTGCTCGATGGTGTCTTCGTTGTGAATGCCCGTCACCAGCCGCTCGTAGGCGATGAACAGCAGCGCCAGGCCGGGCGCTTCATAGATGCCGCGGCTCTTCGCCTCGATGATGCGGTTCTCGATCTGATCGCTCATCCCGAGACCGTGGCGCCCGCCGATGGCATTGGCCTCGAGGAACAGGTCGAGCGGGGTCGTGAACGTGCGGCCGTTCAGGGCCACCGGGTGGCCTTCCTCGAACCGCACCGCGATCGTCTCCGCCGTCACCGGCACATCGTCCCGCCAGAACGCGACGCCCATGATCGGCTGGACGATGGTGATGCCCTGGTTGAGGAATTCGAGGTCCTTGGCTTCGTGCGTCGCGCCAAGGATGTTCGAGTCGGTCGAGTACGCCTTCTCGACGCTCATCTTGTACTCGAAGCCGTGCCGGATCATGTACTCCGACATCTCCTTGCGGCCGCCGAGCTCGTCGATGAACTGCTGATCGAGCCAGGGCTTGTAGATGCGGAGGTTCGGGTTGGCGAGCAGGCCGTAGCGGTAGAACCGCTCGATGTCGTTGCCCTTGAACGTGCTGCCATCGCCCCAGATGTTGACCGCGTCTTCGCGCATGGCGGCGACGAGCATGGTGCCGGTGACGGCGCGGCCGAGCGGCGTGGTGTTGAAGTAGGTCTGCCCCGCCGTCGAAATGTGAAACGCTCCGCACTGGAGCGCGGCGAGGCCCTCGGCCACCAGTTGCTGCCGGCATTCGATGAGCCGCGCCTGCTCGGCGCCGTAGGTCATCGCCTTGCGCGGGATCTCGTCGTAATCGGTTTCGTCGGGTTGTCCAAGGTTGGCGGTGTAGGCGAACGGGATGGCGCCCTTCTGGCGCATCCAGTGCAACGCGGCGCTGGTGTCGAGGCCGCCCGAGAAGGCGATGCCGACGCGTTCCTTGACTGGCAGGCGCTGAAGGATGTTGGGCATGTCGGGCGCCCCTTCATGGGGCGCCACAGATCTTATCGCAGGAACCGCTCGATCTCCTCTATCACCCGCAGCGCTTCCTCCTCGTGCGGCCAGTGGCGCGCGATTGAAGCTGCGGCCCCAGGTCGGCGTGCCGTGGGCCAACAGGATGGGATGCCAGACAGACACGCCGCAGTCGTC
>MELE01000005.1:2796-12449 GCA_001768615.1 Acidobacteria bacterium RIFCSPLOWO2_12_FULL_67_14b
CTGGTCCTGCCGTTTCTCAGTTTGGGTAGTCCGTTGGGCGGGGCGTCCGGTTGCGGGAACCTGAGGCTGGCACCGATCTTGATGATATCGGTGTCATGAAGAGGCGAAACCTGCTCAAGAAGAGGACCAGCGACATGATCCGCTGGCAATTGCGGATGCGGAATCGCTACCTGACCTGCGGCATCACGCAGTCCGCCGCGGCCGGCTACAGCGTGGTCACGCTTCCCCATCGCGACGGGCGCAGCGGCACCGTCGAGATCTTCAGGGACCTGGCCTCCGCGCTCCAGCGCCACGCCGCCATCGTCGATCGACTCCGGTCATCGGGCTGGTCGATAGCGTCGTACACGCAATAAGACATCCGGCGACGCGGCGGGCTCGACTCTTGCAGTCGGATCGGCATGAGGATCGTCGGGGCCACATTGGCCATCCTGATCGCGGCGACGGGAGGACAGAACGCCAACGAACGGCTGGCGGTCCGCGTCACGCCGAACGTCAGCAACGCCCCGAGCACCGTCACGGTCAAGGCCATCGTCGAGAGGAACGCCGCGAACCGGTATCTCGAAGTCGAAGCCGACTCGGGCGGCTTTTACCGCAGCAGCACCATCCAGCTTGACGGCGACCGCGCGCCGCTCGTGACCGAGATCCCGTTCCGGAACCTGCCCGGCGGCGAGTACGCCGTGGCCGCCACCCTCCATGACAGCCTCGGCGGACGCACGGTGGTGCGCCGGACCGTGCTCGTGCTGTCGCGCAGCGGCGAGCAGCCGTGGGGCTGGTCGCCATATTCACGCCTCGACGGTAGCGGGTTGCCGAGATTCGGCAGCCAATAGCCGTTTGCCCCGCATATTTCACTAAACCCCCGGCCGGCCGCTGGCACTAATCTTGGAGGGTAGAGGTTCTCTGTTCTTCCAGGCATGGACCGGAGAGGATCGGCGGGGCAACCGGCCGTTTCGCGAAGAGCTGCTCAGCACCGAGCGGCTCGAGGAGCGGGCGCTCGCCCTGGCGGCGAGCCTGACCGTCGATCCGAGCGGCCGGCGGCGTGCCCGCAGCATCTATCCGCGGCTGGCCGACAACGCGCGCGTGCTGCGTCACGCGTATCGCACGCTGGCCGAAGACGTGCGCGCCGGCGCATTCGTGACGCCCGCCACGGAATGGTTTCTCGATAACTTCCACCTGATCTCGTCGGAGATCGTCGAGGTCCGCGAGAACCTGCCGCGCCATTACTACAGCGAGCTGCCGCCGCTGGCGGGCCGCCAGGCCGGCGGCGCCCGCATCTACGCGATCGCCGTGGAGCTGCTGCGCCATAGCGACAGCCGCCTCGAGCCGCCCCAGCTGCAGCGCTTCCTCAACAGCTACCAGCGCGTCGCGCCGCTGACCATCGGCGAGCTGTGGGCGTGGCCGAGCATGCTGAAGCTCGCGCTGATCGAGAACCTGCGGCGCCTGGCCGACGAGATTCTCGATTCGCGGTCGGCGCGCCGCGCCGCCGACGCCTACGTGTCGCGCATCGACGAGAGCCCGTACCACGACCCGATCGTGATCGCCGCCGACGCTGACGACGCCTACGTCGTGCAAATGCTGCATCGCGCGCGCGAGTACGACGTGCGGCGGTCGCCGCTGCGCGCGGCGCTCGAGGCGCACCTGATCGCGCGCAACACCGTCGCCGAAGACGTCGTGCGCGTCGAGCACCAGCGGCAGGCGACCAGCCAGGCGTCGGTCGCCAATGCGATCACCAGCCTGCGGCTGTGCGCCACGATCGACTGGCGGCTGTACGTCGAGTCGGTGAGCCTCGTCGACAACGTGCTCCGCCGCGACCCCGCCGGCGTCTACGGCCGCATGGACTTCCTCAGCCGCGATCGCCAGCGGCAGGCCGTGGAGGAGCTCGCCGAGCCGAGCGGCGAAGCGCAGATTCGCATCGCGCTGAAGGCGGTGGAGACGGCGCGGGAATGCGCCGCGCTCAAGGCCAGCCAGGCCTCCGCGCACATCGGCTTTCACCTGGTCGGCGACGGACGCAAGGCCCTCGAGTTCGAGCTCGCGTACCGGCCGAAGCTCGCCCAACGGCTCCGCCGCTTCGTCGATTCCCACGCGACGGGCGCGTACCTCGGCGCGATCCTGGTCCTCACCGTGCTGCTCGCGGCGGGCGGCCTGCTCTACGCGCGCGCGATGGGCGCGTCGATCGCGTTTCAGGGACTCGCCGTCCTCCTGCTGACCATTCCCGCCAGCGAGCTGGCGATTGCCGTCGTCCAGAAGATGGTGGCGCTGACGATTCCGCCACGCCGCCTCCAACGGCTCGACCTGTCGGACGGCGTGCCCGAAGACTCGCGGACCATGGTCGTGATCCCGACGATGCTGGCCAGCGTCGAGGGGGTGCAGGCGCTGCTCGAACATCTCGAGGTGGTGGCGATCGGCAACGTCGACCCGCAGATCCACTTCGCGATCCTGAGCGACTTCCTCGATGCGCCGCAGTCCGCGATGCCAGCCGATGAGGCCGTGCTCGCGGCCGCGCGGCAGGGCGTCGAGGCGCTCAATGCGCGCTTCGCCGGCGGCGGCCCGCGGTTCTTCCTGTTCCATCGCGATCGCCTGTGGAACCCGCGCGAGCGGGTGTGGATGGGGTGGGAACGCAAGCGCGGCAAACTCGAAGAGTTCAACCGCCTGCTGCGGGGCGCTACCGACACGAGCTTTTCGACCCTGGTCGGCTCGCTCGACCTCCTGCCCGGGGTCCGCTACTGCCTCACCCTCGACTCCGACACGCAGCTGCCACGGCAGGCCGCGCGTGAGCTGATCGGGATCATCGCGCATCCGCTGAACCGCCCCGTCGTCGATCCGGTGCTGAAGCGCGTGGTCGAAGGCTACGGCATCCTGCAGCCGCGCGTCAGCGTGACGATGGCCAGCGCGGCCGGGTCGCTTTTCGCCCGGACGTACGCGGGGCACACCGGCGTCGATCCGTACACGACCGCAGTGTCGGACGTCTACCAGGACCTCTTCGGCGAGGGCATCTACACCGGCAAGGGCCTCTACGACGTCGATGCGTTCATGGCGGCGCTCGAGGGACGCGTGCCGGACAACGCCCTGCTCTCGCACGACCTCTTCGAGGGCGTGCACGCGCGGGCGGCGCTCGTCACCGACATCGAGGTGGTGGACGATTACCCGTCGAGCGTGCTGGCGCACGCCAAGCGGCAGCACCGCTGGGTGCGGGGCGACTGGCAGATCCTGTGGTGGCTGTTCCCGTACGTGCCGACGCGCGACGGCATCCAGCGGAACCGCCTGTCGCTCGTGTCGCGGTGGAAGATCCTCGACAACCTGCGCCGCAGCCTGGTGGCGCCGGCGCTGGTCACGCTGTTCGTGTGCGGGTGGACGCTGTTGCCGGGGACGCCCGCGGCGTGGACGGCGATGGCGATGGCCGCGATCGGCTTCCCGGTGTTCGCGCGGCTGGCGCACCTGCTCGGGGGCCCGCCGCGCGCGCAAGGCTGGCGCGTGTTCCTCCGCGGGTTCGTCGAAGACCTGCAGGCCGACCTGGCCCGCGTGATCCTGCAGCTGGCGTTCCTCGCGCACCAGGCGTGGGACATGCTGCACGCCGTCGGGCTGACGCTGGCGCGGCTGGTCACCGCGAACAGCCGCCTGCTGCAATGGGAAACGGCGGCCGCCGTGGCCGAGCGCACGGCCGCGCCGCGCGCCCGCGAGTTCGTCAGCGCCATGATGGCCAGCCCCGTCGTCGGCGGCGCCGCGCTGCTGCTCGTCGCGATCGCGCGGCCGGCGGCGCTGCTGGTCGCCTTCCCGATCCTGATGCTGTGGATCCTGGCGCCGCTGGTCGCGTCCGAGTTGAGCCGTCCCGTGCCGTCGCGCCGCCCGGTACTGTCGCCCGAGGATCGCGACTACCTGCGCGAGGTGGCCGGCCGGACGTGGGACTACTTCGATACGTTCGTGACCGCCGAGCACCACTGGTTGCCGCCCGACAACGTGCAGATCGATCCGGACGGCCGCATCGCCGCCAGGACGTCGCCGACCAACATCGCGATGGGGCTGCTGTCGACGCTCGCGGCCCATGACTTCGAGTTCATCGACACCGGGTCGCTGATCGAACGGCTCGACGCCACGCTCACCACGGTCGAACGGCTCGAGCACTTCGAGGGCCACCTGCTCAACTGGTACGACACGCGGACGCTGACGCCGCTGCCACCCAAGTACGTCTCGACGGTCGACAGCGGCAACCTCGCCGGCGCGTTGCTGACGCTCGCCTCAGGGCTGCGGACGCTGGCGAAGGACCGGGTCGAGGCCGGGGACCCGGACGCCCACGCCGGCCGCCTCGAGTCGCTCGCCTACCGCGCCGCCCGGCTCTTCGACCTGATGGACTTCCGGTTCTTGTACGACAAGAAGCGCCGGCTGTTCTCGATCGGCTACCGGCTGGCCGACCTCGAAACCGTACCGCGCCTGGATCCGTCGTACTACGACCTGCTCGCCTCCGAGGCGCGGCTGGCCAGCTTCCTCGCTATCGCCAAGGGCGACGTGCCGGAGCTGCACTGGTTCCACCTCGGGCGGCTGCTGACGAGCGTGCGGGGGTCGCCGGTGCTGCTGTCGTGGAGCGCCACGCAGTTCGAGTACCTGATGCCGCAGCTGCTGATGCGGAACTATCCGGACACGCTGCTCGACGTGTCGAACCGGATGTCGGTGCAGCGCCAGATCGACTATGCGGCGAGCCGCGGCACGCCGTGGGGCATCTCCGAGGCGGCGTACACGTCCGTCGATCGGCTGGGTAACTATCAATACAAGGCCTTCGGCATCCCGGGCCTGGGGCTGAAGCGCGGCCTCGGCGACGAGCTGGTGGTGGCGCCGTACGCCACCGCCCTGGCGGCGGCGGTCGACCCGGTGCGGAGCACGAAGAATTTCCGGCGGCTCGCCGACCTGGGCCTGTTCGGCGAATTCGGCTTCTTCGAGTCGATCGACTACACGGACCGGAACACCGGCGACGCGCACCGGCCCGGGCAGGGCACGATCGTCCGCGCCTACTTCGCGCATCACGCGGGCATGACGCTGGTGGCGATCGCCAACGCGGTGCTGGGCGACCGGATGATCGACCGCTTCCACGCCGACTCGCGCGTGCAGGCCACCGAGTTGATCCTGCAGGAGCGGATCCCGCGGCAGCAACCGATCACCGAGCCGCGGCCGCTGGACGAGACGCTCGTGAGCACGCCGTCGGCCGGCGCGCCCCTGCGCCGCTACCGCACGCCGCACACCGTCTACCCGCACGCGCAGTTCCTGTCGAACGGCAAGTACGTCGCCGCGGTCACCAACGCCGGCGGCGGCGCCAGCTTCTGCGATCGGACGGCGGTCACGCGATCGCGCCAGGACGGCACCTGCGACCCGGGCAGCCACTTCATCTATCTGCGCGACATCCGCAGCGGGTCGGTCTGGTCGCCGACGTTCCATCCGACCCGCCGCGATCCGGAGAGCTACCTCGCCACGTTCCTGCCAGACAAGGCCAGCTTCGAGTCGCGCAACGAGCAGCTGTCGGCGCGGCTCGACGTGGCCGTCGCGCCGGAGCACGACGTCGAGGTCCGCTACCTGCAGCTGATCAACCACAGCGATCGCGTCCGCGAGATCGACATCACGAGCTACGTCGAAATCGTGATGGCCCAGGCGCGCGACGACTTCGCGCACCCGGCCTTCGGCAAGCTGTTCATCGAGACCGAGTACCTGCCGGAGCGGTCGGCGCTGCTCTGCCACCGGCGGCCCCGCGACTCGCGCGAAACCGGCACGTGGGCCATGCACGTGATGAGCCTCGACGGCCGCCCGCAGGGGCCCCTCGAATGGGAAACCGATCGCGCGAAGTTCATCGGCCGCGGGCGCACCGTCGAGAACCCGGTCTCGATGGACGGCCGTCCGCTCTCGGGCACGACCGGCTTCGTGCTCGATCCGATCCTGAGCCTGCGCCAGCGGGTGCGCCTGCCCGCGGGCGAGTCGGTGCGCATCTGTTTTGCGACCGGCGTCGCCCCGGATCGGGAGACCGCCAAGGCGCTGGCGCAGAGCTACCGCGACCCCAGTACGGCCCCCCGCACGTTCGCGCTCGCCCTCGCCCACTCGCAAAGCGTCCGCCGCCACATGGACATCTCGACCGACGAAGCGGTGCTGTTCGAGCGGCTGGCCTCGCGGGTGCTCCGCGCCGACGATTCGCTGCGCGCGCCGGCCGACACGCTCGCCGCCAACGAGCTGGGACAAAACAGCCTCTGGCCCCACGGCATTTCCGGTGACCTGCCGATCCTGCTGGTCCGCGTCACCGACGCCGAGCTGGGCCTGGTGCGGCAGGTGCTCGAAGCACAGGAGTACTGGCGGTTGAAGGGTCTGAAGGCCGACCTGGTGATCCTCAACGAGCACCCGATCAGCTACATGGATGAAGTCCAGAGCCGCCTGACGTCGCTGCTCGACGATGGCCCGTGGCGGATGTGGAAGCACCAGCCGGGCGGCGCCTTCCTGCTCCGGACGGACGCGATGGGCCAGGCGGAGCGCCACCTGTTCCTCTCCGTGGCCCGCGCCGTGCTCGACACCAGCCGCGGCGACCTGCGCGCACACCTCGCGCGGCCGCCGCTGGTGCCGATTGCCACCATCCCCCTCGCCGCGGCCGTCGCCGAGCCGACCGATATCGAGCCGCCGTCGTGGCCGAGCATGGCGGTGAGCGCGCCGCCGATGACGCTGCGCAACGGCGTCGGCGGCTTCGCCGACAACGGCACGACCTACGCGATCGTGCTCGAAGGCGATCAGGAAACCCCGGCGCCGTGGGTCAACGTCATCGCCAACCCGCGCTTCGGCACCATGCTCAGCGCGTCGGGCGGGGCGACCACGTGGTCCGGCAACAGCCGCGAGAACCGGCTGACGCCGTTCGCCAACGATCCGGTGAGCGATCCGTCAGGCGAGGCGATCTACATTCGCGACGACGACACCGGCGCGGCGTGGGCGCCGACGCCGGGGCCGATGGCGCGCACGGGCGCGAGCGGCCGCTTCCTCATCCGGCACTCCGCCGGCGTCACGCGCTTCTCGCACTCCGCCCACGGCATCCACCACCAGCTCGAGGTGTTCGTCGACGCCGACGATCCGGTGAAGTACTCGCAGCTGACGCTGGTCAACACCTGCCCGGAGCTGCGGCACCTGAGTGTCTTCGCCTACAACGACTGGGTGATGGGCCCGCCGCGCGACGGCGAACAGCGGCACGTGATCACCGACTACGACTTCCAGCGCGGCGCCGTGCTCGCCAGCAACGCCTACAACGCCGAGTTCGCCGGCCGCGTCGCGTTCGCGTCGGCGAGCGAGCGGCCGACCTCGGCCACCGGCAACCGGCGGTCGTTCCTCGGCCGCAACGGCTCGATGGCCCACCCGTCGGCGCTCAAGGACGACAGCCTGACCGGCGAGTTCGGCGGCGGCATGGACCCGTGCGCGGCGCTGCAGCTGCGCGTGGCGCTGGCGCCGGGCGAAAGCCGCAAGATCGTGTTCCTGCTCGGCGAGGGCCGCGACCGCGCCCACGCGCGCAAGCTGATCGAGACCCACGGCCAGCCGGCGCAGGCGGCGGCGGCGCTGCAGCGGGCGACCGAGTTCTGGCGCCGCGCCCTCGACGTGATCAAGGTCCGCACGCCGGACGACTCGTTCGACATGATGATGAACCAGTGGCTGCTCTACCAGAACATCAGCAGCCGCCTGTGGACGCGCGGCGGCTACTACCAGCCCGGCGGCGCCTACGGCTTCCGCGATCAACTGCAGGACGTCATGGCGCTGTCGTTGCCGGCGCCGGCCCTCGCGCGCGAGCACCTGCTCCGCGCCGCGAGCCGCCAGTTCGTGGAAGGCGACGTCCAGCACTGGTGGCACGAGCCGACCGGCCGCGGCCTGCGGAGCCGGTGCTCCGACGACCTGCTGTGGCTGCCATTCGTCGTCGCCGAATACGTGTGCGCCACCGGCGACACCGGCGTGCTCGACGAGCTGGTGCCCTTCCTGGAGGGCGCGCCGCTGCCGGATCAGGAGCCCGAGATCTACGACCTGCCGTGGGTGTCGAGCGAAACCGGGACGCTGTTCGAGCATTGCCGCCGGGCGATCGACCGCGGCCTCACCAGCGGCGTCCACGGCCTGCCGCTGTTCGGCGCCGGCGACTGGAACGACGGCATGAACCGCGTCGGCGCCGAGGGCCGCGGCGAAAGCACGTGGCTCGGCTTCTTCACCGTCTCGGTGCTGAACACCTTCATCCCGATCTGCGAGGACCGCGGCGACCGCGCCCTGGCCGCCCGCTACCGCCAGACGGCGCGCCAGCTCGCCTCGAAGCTCGAAGAGGCATGGGACGGCGAATGGTACCGGCGCGGCTACTACGACAACGGCATGCCGCTCGGATCCGCGCAGAACGACGAGTGCCGGATCGATTCGATCTCGCAGTCGTGGGCGCTGCTGTCGGGCGCCGTGCCGCCGCGGTTCGCCGAGCGCGCGATGGACGCCGTCCGCGCGCAGCTGATCGCGCGGTCGTCGCGCATCATCCTGCTGCTCACGCCGGCCTTCGATCGCTCCGAGCAGGACCCCGGATACATCAAGGGCTATCCACCGGGCATCCGCGAGAACGGCGGCCAGTACACGCACGCCGCGGTCTGGGTCGTGATGGCGATCGCCCGCCTGGGGAGCGGCGACGAGGCCGCCGAGTTGTTCCACATGATCAACCCGGTGAACCACACGCGCACGGCCGCCGACGTCGCGCGCTACCGCGTCGAGCCGTACGTGATGGCCGGCGACGTCTACTCGCGCGACAGCCACGCCGGACGCGGGGGATGGAGCTGGTACACCGGATCGGCGGGCTGGATGTACCGCGCCGGCCTCGAAAGCATCCTCGGCCTGCGCCGCCGCGGCTCGACCTTCGTCGTCGACCCGTGCGTGCCGTCGGCGTGGGCCGAGTATTCGATTGCGTGGCAGCACGGCAAGACCCGGTACGAGATCGCCGTCGCCAATCCCAACCGCGTTTGGAAGGGCGTGGTCACCGCGGAGCTCGATGGCAAAGCCGTGGACCACATGGCGATCCCGCTTTCCGACGACGGCCAGAGCCATGCCGTCCGGATCGTGCTTGGAAGGAAGTAGAGACGCGGTTGCCCGCGGGGCTAGCGGTAATCCTCTCTGACCGGCGCGAACGCATCCAGCACCGTACACGCCGTGACGCCACGGCCGGAGTGCGGGACCTCAGGGGGAATGACGAACACGGCGCCGGGTTTCAGCCGGTGCACCGTGCCGTCGACCACGAGCTCCAGCTCGCCCTCGAGCACGCTGACGATCTGCTCGTGCGGATGCCGGTGCTCGGGAAACGCTGCGCCGGCGTCGACCTCGACCCACGAGTGCGAAACGCGATCGGTGTGGATCAGCCGGGCACGCAGCCCGGGGAAGATCTCGCGAATCGGAAGGGTGCTGACGGTGATGAGCGGCATGCCGCCATCATAACGGCGGGCTATGGCAGGAGACGAAGCTTGCCGACCTTGGCGAAATGCCGGAAATCGCGGTCTTGGGTGACCAGGCCGACGCCGTGGTCCAAGCAGCTCTGCGCGATCAGCGCATCCGCGAGCCGGGCCTTGAGGCCCTTGGCAATCAGCCGGGATCGAAGCGCGCCCGCCCGCTCCCAGTAGCCCTCGGTGACAGGCAGTGACGGCAGCGCCGTG
>MELE01000006.1 GCA_001768615.1 Acidobacteria bacterium RIFCSPLOWO2_12_FULL_67_14b
AGCAGTTGTCCGACCAGCCCCTCGTCGGCCCGCAACAGCCACCTGGCGGGCCTGCTCCGCACGGCGATCAACGACAATACTTCGGCCGGGCTGAACCACGGCTTCAGCGCCTCGGGTTCCGGCGCGCAGGTGATCGTCACGGCGCCCGCCGGAAGCGCGTACAACGGCAAATCCGTCTCCGTCAACGAATCGGGCCTGACGGTCACGTTCAACAGCCCGACGTCGGCCAACTTCAACAGCGACGGCATCACCGCGGGAAATATCGATCTCTCGCCCTCGACCTTCGGCGAGGGGCAGGACGTGGCAGACGCGGTTGCGCTGTCGCGCACCGACCTGGGCACCTTCGAGCGCACCGACATCGTTCCCGAATCGGCGCCCGGGGTGGCGAAGACGTTCACGAAGTATGCGGCGCGCAGCGATTGCTCGGGCGCCCTGGGCGCCGGCGGCTGCAGCTACGACGAGGAGATGACCAATTTCGCCAACTGGTTCTCCTACTACCGCTTCCGCATGGCGATGGCGAAGACGGCGATCGGGCGCGCCTTCAGCACCCTGGGCCCCAGCTACCGGGTGGGCGGAATCACCATCAATCCGGGCGGCACCAGCACCACCTTCGAGGAGCGCTTCATCGCGGTCGACGACTTCAAGACCGATTCGGGCGAGCAGAAGGACCTCTGGTACCAGTGGCTCTACAAGCAGAAGGGCAACGGCTCGACGCCGCTGCGCGAGGCGCTGTCGCGGGTGGGGCGCTACTACGCGGGCAAGACCACCGGCATCAACGACAACATGGGGGGCAGCCCGATCACGCTCGCCTGCCAGCCGAACTTCGCCATTCTGGTGACCGACGGCTACTACTTCAGCGATCCCGGCGGCCTGGATCTGGACGGCACCGCGATCGGCAACGTGGACAACGTGAACAGCGGCTTTTCCCTGCGCAGCGAGGCGCGCTACGACGGCAATCTCCTGCCGACGACCTTCCCCACGACCAGCGTGAACGGCGGCAAGGGCACGCTCGCGGACGTGGCGCTTTACTACTACCGGGAGGACCTCTCCAGCTTCCCCGACCAGGTGCCGACGAGCCAGCGGGACCCGAATCCGAAGCAGCACATGACCACCTTCACGGTGGGCCTGGGCCTCTCGGGTCAGCTCAATTTCCACCCCGCCTACGAAAGCGGCGCGAGCCCCGACTTCGAGCGGCTGAAGACCGCGCCGGCCTCGGGCGGCCTGGACTGGCCCGCGCCCAGGCAGAATGACGAAACCGCGCTCGACGACCTGTGGCACGCGGCGGTGAACGGCCGCGGCACCTTTTTCAGCGCCCAGAACCCCAACGATCTCGCCACGGCGATCCGGGAATCGCTCGACGCGGTGGCGGCGCGCACCGGCGCGGGCGCGGCCGCGGCGACTTCGAACCTGCAGCCGATCGCCGGCGACAACTTCGCCTTCACCGCGCAATTCGAAACCAGCACCTGGATCGGCGACATCAAGGCGCGCACCATCGACCTGTCCACCGGCACGGTGGCCTCGCGCGTGCTGTGGTCGGCCGCCCCGCTGCTCGATCAGCGCGGCCAGCAGACGCGCAAGATCTATACCTTCGATGCAGGCGACACGGCCGCGGTCACCGAAGACCTGGCCGCGATGCCCCCGGTGGCCGCCCAGAACGGCAACCGGCTCAAGTCGTTCTGCTGGGTGGACGGCAGCGGCGACGTCGCGGCCTACACCGGCTGCAGCGAGGTCCAGGGCCTGTCGGCGGCGGAGATGGACTATTTCCTGCCGACGGTCGTCTCCCCCGGCTCCGGCGAGCCGGCGCTGACGCAGACGCCGACGCTGACCGTGAACGGCACCACCGGCGACGCGACCAAGGAACGGCTGATCGATTTCCTGCGCGGCGACCTGACCAACCAGGTCGTCACCGGCGGCACCTCGAGCACCGATCTCTTCCGCCGGCGCGTCAGCGTGATGGGCGACATCATCAACGCGCAGCCCGCCTACGTGAAGAAATCGCCGTTCTCCTACGACACCGGCAACTTCGCCGGCCGCGACCCGTTCTACCAGGCCTTCCGCAACAGCGGCCTCAGCGCCACCCGCAAGGGAACCGTGTACGTGGCCTCGAACGACGGCTTCCTGCACGCCTTCCATACCGACCCCGATAACGATCCCTACTTCCAGACCGCGGGAATCGGCACCACCTCGGAAATCGGCGACGAGTTCACCGGCACGCTCGACACCAGCCCGACCGCGGGCGAGGGCTCGGAGCGCTGGGCCTACGTCCCCGGGATCACCCTGCCGAAGATGAAGCGCCTGGCCGACACGCCGTACCTGCACCAGTACTACGCCGACGGCACGCCGGTGGTCGGCGACGTGTGCTTCGGCCACACCGAGGCGACGCGCTGCGCCGCGGCGACCGATTGGCGCACCATCCTGGTGGCGGGGCTGAACGCGGGCGGCCGCGGCTACTACGCGCTCGACGTGACCGATCCGGACAATCCCAAGGCGCTGTGGGAGCTGAAAGGCGGCGCCGGCGCCGCCTGCATCGACGCCGACAGCGACGTCGACGGCACCCAGACCGAAGACTGCAATATCGGCCTGACCTACGGCAACCCGCTCATCGTCAAGCGCAAGTCCGACGGCAAGTGGGTGGTGATCGTCACCTCGGGCTACAACAACGTCGGCGCAGACGCCAGCGAAGGCGACGGCGACGGCCACCTCTACGTGCTTGATGCGCAGACGGGCGAGATCCTGCAGCGGATGTCCACCGCCGGCGCGGGCGACACGACCACCCCGAGCGGGCTGGGGCGGATCAACGCCTGGGTGGACAACGCGGCGTTCGACAACACCGCGCTCACGGTGTACGGCGGCGACCTGCTGGGCAACCTGTGGCGCTTCCAGCTGGAGGACCTGACGGGGACCCCGGCGATCCCGAACGGCTCGGTCACCCGGATCGCCACCCTGAAGGGCCCGGGCAATACCGCGCAGCAGCTCACCACCAAGCCCGAGCTGGGCGAGGTGAGCGGCAAGCGCGTGATCTTCGTCGGCACCGGCCGGTTCCTCGGCACCGGCGACAAGACCGACATCGGCCGCCAGAGCATCTACGCGATCAAGGACGACATGGCGAGCGTTACCTCGCCGACGGTGGCGATCACGCGCTCCGGCAGCCATCCGACCTCCACGGTCGCGAACTTCGTCAAGCAGACGCTCGCGGCGAGCAGCGTCAACCCGACGACCGAGCGCACGGTGGCGACGGTCAACACGGTGGATTTCGCGGACTCCAACGTCAGGGGCTGGTTCATCGACCTGCCCGACGGCGCGACCATCGATACGGCCCCCGACCCGGACGTCGTCACCGCGGGAGCGGAGCGCGTCAACGTCGACCCGATCCTGCAGCTCGGCACGCTGGTGGTTGCGTCGAACATCCCCTCGGCCGACACCTGCGTCGCGGGCGGCTTCGGCTGGATCAACTTCCTCGACTACAAGACCGGCGGGCAGGTTCCCGGGGCGACCGCCAACATGGCGAGCACCAAGGTCACCGGCTCGCTGGTGGTGGGCATCAACGTGGTCCAGCTCCCCGGCGGCACCGTCAAGGCGATCGTCACCACGGCCGACAACCAGCAGCTCACCAAGGACGCGCCGGTGGCGCCGAGCGCCCTGCAGGGCCGGCGCGTGTCGTGGCGTGAGATCTTCTTCGAGTGACGCCGCGCTCCTCGCCGGAGTCCTGACGCCGCGCCTGGCCGCGGCGCTCGCCGCCTCGGTCGCGCTGCACGCCGCGCTCGCGGCGGGCCTCGATCCCCTGTTCGGGCCGGGAGGCGGCGGGGCCGGCGGCGCCCGGCTCGCGCCGGTCGCGCCCCTGCACGCGACGCTGCGCAATCTGGAGGATTCTGCGCCGGCCGCGGGCGCGGCTCAGGCCCCGCCCTCGGCCCCGGCTGGTCCCCCGGGGGACGGAGCGGCCCCGCGCCTGGTCCTGCCCGAGCCGCGCTATTACCGCAGCCGCGAACTCGACGCGCCGCCGGGAATCATGGTGCGGGTGGAGCCCGAGTACCCCGAGGCGGCAGCGCGCCGGATGCTCTCGGGCAAGCTGCGGATCCGGCTGCTGATCGGCGAATCGGGCGCGGTGGAGCGGGTCGAGATCCTGGAGGCGGATCCCCCGGGCTATTTCGAGGCCTCGGTCGAGCGGGCGTTCGGCGCGGCGCGTTTCAGCCCCGGGACGAAAGGCGGCAGGGCCGTCAAGGCGCAGATCATGCTCGAAGTCGCGTTCGACAGCCCGCCGCCGCCCGGCCTACCGCCCGGCGAGACGCGGCCCTGAGCGGGCCGGGCCGGGGGCCCCGCGCCTCACTTTGATTGGACCCGGCGCACGAATTCGATCGCCTCGGGATGCCCCTTGCGCGAGGCCTCGAGCATCCAGCCGTAGGCTTCGCCCGGATCCCGCGGCACGCCGCGCCCCTCGGCATAGGCGATGCCGAGGGCGACCATCGCCTCGACGTGGTCCTGGCGCGCGCTGCGGCGCAGCCATTCGACCGCCGCGGCCTCGTCGCGCCGCAGGTTGTACATGCCGCGCGCGTAGGCGACGCCGAGCCGGAACTCGGCCTCCGCGTGGCGCCGATCGGCCGCCTTGCGCAGCCACTCCAGGGCCTGCAGGACGTTTTTTTCCACGCCCAGGCCGGTCCCGATCAGGCGCGAGAGCTCGTACTGCGCGTCGCGGTCGCCTTTCTCGGCCGCGAGCCGGATGCGTTTCTCGGCTGCGGCCGGGTCCCGCGCGAGCCCGGCGCGGCCCTCCAGCAGGAGCCTGCCAAGCAGGTAGTGGCCGCGCGGCTCGTTCTGCGCCGCGGACTTCTCGATCCAGGCGCGCGCTTCGTCGAGGTCGGCCGCCCCGCCGATCCCTTCGGCGAGCATATTGCCGAGGTTCGCCTGGGAGGCAGCGTAGCCTTTCCCGGCGGCGATCCGGTACCAGGCGCGCGCCTCGACGGGATCCTTCAGGCTGCCGCGCGAACGCTCGTAGATGACGCCGAGGTTGTGCGCCGAATCCGCGCGCCCCAGCCCGGCTGCCCTGGCGAACCAATCCACCGCCAGCTGCTGGTCCAGCGGAACGCCCTGGCCCCTGAGATGGAGCACGGCGAGAAGGTGCGCGGCGAGCGCCTCGCCTTCCCCCGCCATGCGCTCGAGCCGCTCCCGGGCCGGCTTGATTCCGGAGGCCGCCTGTTTTGCGGTCGCCACAACCTCCGCCTCGGTCGCGGGGTGCGCCGGGAAAGGCGCCAGGCACAGCGCGGCGAGGAGCAGGAGCGCGTGGCGCACGAAAATCCGCCCGGAACCGTCGCCGCGCGCTAGCGCCGCGCCAGTTCGCGCGGCAACGTGAACACCACGTGCTCGGCGATGCCCTCGAGCGGACGCACGCTTTTCGCGCCGAGTTCCTG
>MELE01000007.1 GCA_001768615.1 Acidobacteria bacterium RIFCSPLOWO2_12_FULL_67_14b
CCCTGCTGCCGGCCCTGGCCGGTGCGCAGGTCACCAAGGCGGATTACGACCGCGCGCAGTCGCTGCGCGATCACTACGACACGCTCGCCGTGAACGTGCCCGACACGCCGACGTGGATCGGGACGACGCATCGCTTCTATTACCGGCGGACGCGCGCCGACGGCTTCGAGTTAGTGCTGATGGATGCGGACTCGGGGGTCAAGCAGCCTGCCTTCGATCACGCGCGGCTCGCCGATGCGCTCTCGAAGGGCTCGGGTGAGAGCCACAAGCCGAACCGGCTGCCCTTCCAGTCGTTCACCTTCAACGATGCGTTGAGCGCCATCGAGATGACCATCGCCGGCGCGCGCTGGACCTGCACGCTGGCCGACTACGTGTGCCGCACGCCCGAGCTGCCGCGGCCCGGCGAGGTCCGCCGCGGCATTACCGGGCCCGTGCGCGGCGACCAGTCCGGCATCACGCCCCGGCCCCGGCTGTCGCCCGACGGCAAGTGGATGGCGTTCATCGACAACTACAACGTCGCCATTCGCCCGTTCGGCGGCGACAAGCGGACCATCCTGAGCACCGACGGCTCGGAGGGCCACTACTACGATCCGGCGTCGATCGTGTGGTCGCCCGATTCGACGCGGATCGCCGCGTATCGCGTGCGTCCGGGCTACCGGCGCCTCGTGCATTACGTGTCGTCGTCGCCCGAGGATCAACTGCAGCCGGAGCACTGGGCCCTGCAGTACGCCAAGCCCGGCGACCTGCTCGACCTCGAGCAGCCGGTGCTGTTCGACGTTCGCGCCGCGAAGGCGATCCGCGTGGACTCGCGGCTCTTCCCCAACCCCTACGACCTGTCGGACCTGGTCTGGCGCAAGGACAGCCGCGCCGTGAGCTTCGAGTACAACGAGCGCGGCCACCAGGTCTACCGGGTCATCGAGGTCGACGCGCAGACCGGCGCGGCCCGCGCCGTAATCTCGGAAGAGCCGAAGACCTTCTTCTACTACAACCGCTCGGCCGCGACGCTGCAGGCCGGCAAGCGCTTCCGCTACGACCTCAACGACGGCAGGGAAGTGATCTGGATGTCGGAACGCGACGGGTGGAACCACCTCTACCTGATCGACGGCGCCACCGGCGCCGTGAAGCAGCAGATCACCAGGGGCGACTGGCCCGTGCGCCACGTCGTGAAGGTGGATGAAGACCGGCGGCAGCTGTGGTTCAGCGCCGGCGGCATGACGGCCGGCAAGGATCCGTACTTCCAGCACTACTACCGCATCAACTTCGATGGCACGGGGCTCACGCCGATCACGACCGCGGATGCCAATCACGTCGTCGAGTTCTCCTCCGACATGACGATGTATGTCGATCATTACTCGCGCGTCGACCTGGCGCCGGTGATGGAGCTCAGACGCTCGGAGGGAGGGGGCTCGGAGGGAGGGGGCTTAAGCCCCCTCCCTCCATTCGAGGTCGAACGCGGCGACATTGCGGGGCTGACGAAGACCGGCTGGCGCGCGCCCGAGGTGTTCGTCGCCAAGGGCCGCGACGGCACGACCGACATCTGGGGCCTCGTGTGGAAGCCGAAGGGCTTCGACCCGTCGCGCAAGTACCCGGTGATCGAGTACATCTACGCCGGCCCGCACGGCACCCACACGCCCAAGTCGTTCTCCGCGTTCACCGGCATGCAGGCCCAGGCCGAGCTCGGCTTCATCGTCGTGCAGATGGACGGCATGGGGACGTCGAACCGATCCAAGGCGTTCCACGATGTGGCGTGGCAGAACATCAAGGACGCGGGCTTCCCGGATCGCATCCTGTGGCACCAGGCGTTTGCCGCGAAGAACCCGTGGTACGACATCACGCGGGTCGGGATCTACGGGGGATCGGCCGGCGGGCAGAACTCGCTCGGCGCGCTGCTCTTCCATCCGGACTTCTACCAGGTCGCCGTCTCGTACGCGGGCTGCCACGACAACCGCATGGACAAGATCTGGTGGAACGAGCAGTGGATGGGCTGGCCGATCGGCCCGCAGTACTCGGAGTCGTCCAACGTCGACAATGCGTGGCGGCTGCAGGGCAAGGTCCTGCTGATCGTCGGCGAGCTCGACACCAACGTCGACCCCGCGTCCACCCTGCAGGTGGTGAAGGCGTTGCTGAAGGCGAACAAGAACTTCGATTACCTGATGATTCCGGGCGCCGAGCACAACGCCGGTCGCGGCGGCGACTACGCCGACTACGGCGAGCGCAAGCGTTTCGATTTCTTCGTGAGACACCTGATGGGGCAGAATCCACCCGAGTGGAGCTCGCTGCCCACGACGACGGCGACGAGCGGACGGCAATAATTGATGGTTCGGTGTAGCGCGCCCCTTTTATTGGGCGCCGGTTCCAGAGGAGACAACGATGAACGGCAAGAAATCATTCCTTGTGTTGGCCGTGACGATCGCGACCGTGATCGCGGTCTCCGCGCAACAACCGGCGCCCAATCCCAAGGACCCGCGCATCGGGTTGAAGCCCGGCTTTCGCGACGGCGGCCAGGCCGCCTGGAACATGGAGCTGGTGGCCAACCTGCCGAAACCCGACGGCTTCTTCGATCCAAAGGCGCCGGCCGGGTCGGTGACGCCGCCCGAGCCGCCGCCGGGGGCGCCGCGCACGCCGCCACCGGCCCGCGATCCGAACGCGCCGCCACCACCGCCGCCGCCGGGCTCGGGCTACACCAATTCCGACCTCGCCTTCACCGGCACCAACGTCGTCGTCGGCAACTACCACGGGTTCAACACCTATGACGTCGAGCGCGCCGACAAGCCGCGGCTGCTGGCGTCGGTGGTGTGCCCCGGCGGCCAGGGCGACGTCTCGATCCACGGCAACCTGCTCTTCATGTCGGTCGAGCAGACGCGCGGGCGGATCGACTGCGGCCTCCAGGGCGTGGACCTGCCGGTGAGCGCCGAGCGGTTCCGCGGCGTGCGCATCTTCGACATCAGCGACCTGCGCAACCCGCGGCAGGTGGCCGCGGTGCAGACCTGCCGCGGATCGCACACGCACACGCTCATCATCGATCCCGCCGACAAGGCCAACCTCTACGTCTACGGTTCCGGCACGGGGCAGGTCCGATCGGGCGACGAGCTGGCCGGGTGCTCGGGTCTCGATCCGAAGGAAGACCCCAACACGGCGCTCTTCAGCATCGACGTGATCCAGGTGCCGCGGGCGGCGCCGCAGCAGGCGAAGATCGTCAACCGGCCGCGGGTCTTCGCGGACACGGCCACGGGCAACCTCGCGGGCCTCTGGCAGGGCGGCGATCACGGGCCGGGCACGCAGAGCTCGCGCTTGACCAACCAGTGCCACGACATCACGGTGTATTCGGAGATCGGGCTGGCCGCCGGCGCCTGCTCGGGCAACGGCATCCTGATGGACATCCGCGATCCGAAGAACCCCGTGCGCCTCGACCACGTCGTCGACAAGAACTTCGCCTACTGGCACTCCGCCACGTTCAACAACGACGGCACGAAGGTGGTGTTCACCGACGAATGGGGCGGCGGCTCGCGGCCGCGCTGCCGGCCGACCGACCTGCTCAACTGGGGCGCCGATGCCATCTTCGACATCACGCCCGACCGCAAGCTGAAGTTCGCCGGCTACTACAAGATGCCCGCGCCGCAGACCGACCAGGAGAACTGCGTGGCGCACAACGGCTCGCTGATTCCCGTGCCCGGCCGCGACATCATGGTGCAGTCGTGGTACCAGGGCGGCGTGTCGGTGTTCGACTTCACCGATTCGGCCAAGCCGACCGAGATCGCGTTCTTCGATCGCGGCCCGATCAACCCGACCGAGCTCGTCGGCGGCGGCTACTGGTCGAGCTACTGGTACAACGGCTACATCTACGGAGCGGAAATCGCCCGCGGCATCGACATCTTCCGGCTGAAGCCGGGCGAGTTCCTCACGCAGAACGAGATCGACGCCGCCATCCTCGTGCGGTCGACCGAGTTCAACTCGCAGAACCAGCCGAAGATCGTCTGGCCGGCCGCATCGGTGGTGGCCCAGGCGTATCTCGATCAGCTGAACCGCAACAAGGCGATCCGTCCCGAGCGCGCCCGCGCGGTGCGTGACGGCCTCGACAAGGTGGACGCGCTGCGCACCGGCAAGGAGCGCAACGCCACGGCGACGCTCGACGCGCTCGATGCGGTGGCGACCGAGATCGAGGCGGACGCGAAGGTGGCGACCGGCCGCGACGCGGCGCGCCTGACGGCGCTGGCGGAGACGCTGAAGGGCCGCACCGCGCGCCTGCGCTAACTCATCACTGGCATTTTCGTGGGACCGGCGGCCGGTTGACCCGGCCGTTGGCCTCCCATTTGCAGTCTCCTGCGCAAGGAGCACTGCAAATGACTGACGGACTCAAATCCATCCTGCGAGCGGGCCTCGTGATGCTGTTTCTCGGCACGGCCGCGGCACCCGCGCGCGCCGACTGGCTCTTCACCCCCTATCTCGGCGTGGTGTTCGGCGGCTCGGCCAATACCTTCAACATCGATCAGCTGGACGATCAGTTCGAGCAGCGCCTCAACTTCGGCGGCAGCCTGGGCATGATGGGCAACGGCATCTTCGGCTTTGAAGTCGACTACAACGTGACGCCCAACTTCTTCCAGATCAAGGGCCCGACCGAGGACATCGAGCTGCTCGATTTCGATTCGAGCATGCAGACGCTGATGGGCAACCTCGTCGTCGGCGCCCCGATTGGCGGCACGACGGGCCGCGGCATCCGCCCGTACGCGAGTGGCGGCGTGGGCCTGATGCGGTCCAATTTGAGCAGCCCGGGGGATCTGTTTGACGACCTGAGCACGAACGAGCTCGGCATCAACGTCGGCGGCGGCCTGATCGCGTTCCTCAGCGACACCGTCGGCCTGCGCGCCGACGTCCGCTACTTCCGCGGGCTCGAGCAGGAAGAGGATGACGACCCGGCGGCAGACGACGACTTCATCGACGAGGACTTCGGGTTCGAAGATTTCAACTTCTGGCGCGCCGTGATCGGCGTGACGTTTCGTTTCGGACGCTGACGCTGCCCGATAGAATGGGATCGGCCCATGCGGTGGATCCCATTCGTCGTGCTCGTCTCGATCGCCGGCGCCGGGTGCGGATCTCCCAGGGATCAACCGCCGGCGCGCACGGCCGCCTATCGCCTGGTGGGATCGTGGCAGGGCAAGGGCAACATGACGCTGGGGGATGTGAACAGCGAGGGCCACTTCCGCATCCGCTGGGACACGCGCGACGATGACGCGATGGGCAGCGGCACGTTCCGGCTGACCATTCGCAGCGGCGTCAGCGGGCGGACGTTGCAGGTCGCCGTCGATCACCAGGGCGAGGGCTCGGGCGTCGTCGATTTCGAGGACACGCCGCGCACCTATGACTTCCTGGTGGAGTCGGCGCACGTCAACTGGTCGTTCACCGTCGAGGACGTGGTTCCGGTCCAGGGGAATCGCTAGCGTCAGACCTGCACGAAGGCGACTTCCATCTCCCCTTTTTTCAGGGCCTCCACGAACGCGTCGATCACGCGCGGGTCGAAGTCCGTGCCGGTGCCCTTCAGGAGGATGTCCTTGGCATCGTACGGCGACATCGCCTTGCGGTAGGGGCGGTCGCTGGTCAGCGCGTCGTAGACGTCGGCAACGGAAATCACGCGGGCCTCGATCGGAATCTCGTCGCCGCGGAGCGGATGGTAGCCGGTGCCGTCGAACTTGTCGTGGTGCGCGAGGATGATCGGCAGCACGCGCCGCAGCGAGCCGCCGACCGACTCGAGAAACTCGACGCCCTTGTCGACGTGCCGCTGGACCTGCTCGAATTCCTCCTTCGTCAGCCGCGCCGCCTTGTAGAGCAGCTCGCGGCTGATCTCGAGCTTGCCGATGTCGTGCAGCAAGGCGGCGGCGCGCACGTCTTCGATGCGCGCGGGGCTGAAGTCGAGGCGCGCCGCGATCCGGGCGGCATACACCGACACGCGATACGAGTGGTTCTCGGTGTACTTGTCCTTCGAGATGAAGTGGCGCAGCAGCAGGAGCACGCCGTCGTAGGTTTCGCGCAGCTCGCGCAGCTGCGCGCTGCGGTGTTCGTAGAGCGTGCCCATCAGGTAGCCGGTGAGGATCAGGGTGCTGCCCCACGCGGTGACGTCGAGCCAGCGATCCAGCCACGCGGCGGCGGGCGCCGTCGCGGCCAGCAGCGCCGGGTTCTGGAGCGTCATCAGCACGACGATCAGGACGCTGGCAAACGCCGTCAGCGTGGCGTGGCGGCGGCCGTAGACGTAGGCGGAGACGAGCGTCGGGAAGGTATAGAAGCTGAGCACCAGCCGCTGCGAGGCGACCAGGTAATTGAGCAGCAGGCAGATCGAGAACAGGGACAGCAGCAGCCAGAGCTCCTTGTTCACTTCCTCGATGCGTCCGAGGCTGGGGGTGCGGACGTGCCGCAACCATTCGTACAGCCGGGATGGCGCCGGAAGCACCCTCTCCATGACCGCGCGACAGAGCAAGCCTGGTACCAAATGCGGTAGCATGGTTTACGGCGCATCTCCCAGGCCTCGGCCGGGCACGCATTCAGATCTGGCGCGCAGCTGACGGAATTCGGCGGCCGGGCCGGTGTGGGTTCGTGCAGCGGTGAGATTACCAGGCGCCAGCACGGAAACTCCGCATGTCCACGCTTATCCTGCGGCCGTCGCGAATGCCCAACCCGGGTGAAGGGAAGGCCACGCGTGTCAGCGCCTACGACGTCTCGGGGTTACCCGCCGGCCAATCCGCGTTTGTCCGCCAGGCACCGGGGGGCGGCTGGCGGCTGCTGGTCGCCCAACCAGGTGGCACGGTAACGACCCGCGGCGAATTCGCGACGGCCGAGCAAGCCCTCGCGCGCCTGCAAGCCGATTACGATGCGCGTCGGCTGTAAGAAAGTGTGGTGACCCTAGCGTTCGCCAGTTGGAACCAGATCACCGGCTGGTTGTGCCAACTCGAGAGACTTCGCAGTGCTGCCTGACCCGGGCAGCGCCGCTACCGCATCTCGCGGCCGTGGAAGACGCGCAGCATCAGAATGGCGCTGGCATCGTAGCGATACTGAAGGGCATACGTTCCGTGCGGGCAGAGCGCCAACACCGACGTAGTGCTCGTCGTCCCGTGATCGCCAGGAGTGGGTCGCTCTTCGAGGTCAGCCGCGAGGCGGCAGCGCCGGCCGGCTCTTGCCGTGCGCGACGAATTCCGACACGATGGTCGAGTCGTGCGCGAATTCATCGACGGCTCGACGGCAATCGTTCGCGGTGCGCTCGACTCGGGCTGCGACTTCTTCGCCGGCTACCCGATCACACCGGCCTCACCGATCCTGATGGCCATGATGCGCGAGTTGCCGCCGCGCGGAGGCGTCGCCATCCAGGCCGAAGACGAGATCGCCTCCATCGGGATGTGCATTGGCGCGGTCATGGCGGGCGCCCGCGCGTTGACGGCCACGAGCGGCCCGGGAATGAGCCTCTACTCCGAGAACCTTGGCCTGGCGATCATGGGTGAAGTGCCGCTGGTGGTGGTCGACGTGCAGCGCCTTGGTCCGGCCACCGGCGGCGCAACCACCGTCGCGCAAGGCGATGTGCAGTTCGTGCGCTGGGGTACCTCCGGCGGCTTTCCGATCATCGCGTTGGCGCCTTCCTCGATCGCCGATTGCTATCGGCTCACGCGCAGGGCCTTCGAGCTCGCCGAGCGATTCCGCTGCCCGGTCTTCCTGGTGAGCGACAAGGAGCTGAACCTCACGACGAACACGATCGAAGCCGGCGAGGCCGGAGGTGTCGGCACGCCGACGGCATCGGCGCACGCGGTGCCCGCGTTGGCGCCGGTCGGTGGTGACGATCTCGTCCGCTTCACGGGGTCCACTCACGACGAGCGCGGTTTCCTGACCAAGGATCCGCGCAAGGTCGAACGATTGAACCTCCATCTCGCCGCAAAGATCGAGCAGCATCGCGACGAGATCGAGCTCGTCGAGGCCGACCTGGTTCCGCAGGCTCGCACCCTGGTCATCAGCTACGGCGTCACGGCGGGTGGGCAGCGCGAGGCTGTGCGCGCGGCGCGCCGAACGGGACACGCCGTCTCGTCGCTCGTCATCCAGAGTCTCTGGCCTGTCCCCGAGCGGGCCCTGGCTTCCGCGCTCCACGGGATCGAACGCGTCGTCGTCGCCGAGCTCAATCAGGGACAGTACCTCCGAGAGATCGAGAAGCTTGCGGGCTCGCGTGAGGTGGTGGGCTTGCAGCGGATCGATGGCCGGCTGCTCACGTCCGATCAGGTTCTGGAGGCGATCGTATGAGCCCCGCGCCGGTGACGGTCACACCCCTGTCCACCTACCGGAACGACACGCCGTACCCGTTCTGTCCCGGTTGCGGTCACGGCCCGATTCTCGATCGGCTCAACGAGGCACTGGTCGCGCTCGGCCGCGATCCGCACGAGATCGTGTTGGTCAGCGACATCGGGTGTTCCGGCTTGTCCGATCAGTACTTCGACACTCACGCGTTCCACGGGCTGCACGGACGCAGCCTGACCTACGCCACCGGACTCAAGCTGGCGCGCCCGTCGCTGACCGTGATCGTCATCATGGGCGACGGTGGCACGGGCATCGGCGGCGCGCACTTGCTGGCGGCGGCGCGGCGCAACCTCGATCTCACCGTGCTCGTGTTCAACAACTTCAACTTCGGGATGACGGGCGGCCAGCACTCAGCGACGACGCCGGCCGGGGCGCTCACGTCGACAACACCCGGCGGGCACCTCGAACGCCCGCTGGACCTGTGCGCCACGGCGGTGGCGAGCGGGGCAACCTACGTCTGCCGCGCCACGAGCTTCGACGCCGATCTCGGCCGCCGTATTGGCGAGGCCGTCGCGCATCCAGGCTTTGCGCTGCTCGACATCTGGGAGCCGTGCACGGCGTACTTCGCGCCGCGTAACCGCCTGGGCAAGAAGGCCACGACCGAGCTCATGGCCAGCCTCGGCTTCGAGCGCGGGCTGATGCATCAGAGCGAAGCGCCAGAGTACGGCGCGGTCTACCGCGCCGCCGCTCGCGGCGTCTCGGCCGCGACCTCGGTCGCCTCGACGCTCATCGAGCCGCGGTTCCGTTCGTCGCTCACGCGGCCGTTTCGCCTCGTGCTCGCGGGCGCCGCGGGCGGACGCGTCGGCACGGCCGCGCACATGCTGTGTCGGGCGGCCATCCTGTCGGACCTCTTCGCGGCGGAGCGCCGCGACTATCCGGTGACGGTGAAGACCGGCTACAGCCTGGCCGAGGTCGTGCTCTCGCCGGCGCCGATCGAAGACGCCACGGTGGCGGCCGCTGATGCGCTGGTGGTGCTCTCGCCCGAGGGCCGAGCGCAGGCCGCGCCGTATCTCTCGCGGCTGGTGTCGGGAGCGCGCATCTTCGCGCTCGCTGGCATCGAGCTGACGGCAGACGAGCGCCGCGTCGAGCGGCTCGATCCCTCGGCTGCGCCGCGCAAGCTTCCGTCGGATGTGATCGCCACGACGATGGTCGCGGCTGTCGCGCTTCGACTCGAGTTGGCACCGCTCGCGGCGCTCCGCGCCGCCGCTGAAGGCGAGGGCGACCCCGCGCGCATGAGCGCTGCGATCGATGCGGCGGAGCGGCTGGCTTCCGCGCCGTGATCGTGCGCGCGATGAACTCCATGTCGGCCAGCCGGCCGCCCTGGGCCTCGATGGCGCCCGGAAGCTATCCAGGGACGCAAGATCAACATCAGCCAGGTCTTCGCCGGACAGAAGCTCGGGGTGAAGCAGACCGGTGACCGCGTGTGGTTGGTCACCTTTATGGACTTCGACTTGGGATTCTTCGACGACCAGACCTACCCGCTCGAACCGATCGATAATCCCTTCGGCCCGAAACTGTTACCCATGTCTCCGGAATAATCTGTGTCTCCGGAATAGACCGTGTCTCCGGAATAGACCCGGGACTTATTGGTGACCCTAACGTTCGCGAGTTGGAACCAAATCGCCGCTTGGTTGCTGGCACTCGACAGATTGCGAGCAACTGCGAGCTGAGCCGGGCGCGCTGCTGATTCCCTTCTACTAGTAGCTGAGAGTCGCCGACGGCTCTATGCTCACCGCTAGTCGTGCAGGATCCAGTTCGCGGCCAGAGCGACGAGCACCCACAACTCGCGCGATTCCAATAGTAGACTTTCTACACAATAACGTGTAGAGTTCCTACAGAATGGTTCTGAAGCCACCGTCTCGGGTCGAGCTCCTGCGCGGCACCCTTGACCTGCTGATCCTGCGCACGCTGCTGCCCGGACCGAGTCACGGCCACGCGATTGCGAAGCACATTCAACGGACCTCGGAAGATCTGCTGCAAGTCGAAACAGGCTCCCTCTACCCGGCGCTCTATCGGCTCGAGGCCAATGGCTGGGTCGCCGCGTCTTGGGAGAAGTCCGAGAAGGGTAAGCGCGCCCGGTACTACCGAATCACGCCTCTGGGGCGGAAGCAGCTGGCCCGCGAACAGTCGAAATGGGACGCATTCGCCCGCGCCATGGGTTTGCTTCTGAAGCCCGCCGCTGGTGAGGGACGATGAGTTCGCTCTTTCGGAAGTTCACGTGGTGGGCACAGCGTCGGCGCAAGGAGGAGGAGCTCCGCGAAGAATTGCAATTCCACCTTGACGAGGAAACACACGAACGACAGGCCGACGGAGTCGCCGAAGACCAGGCGAGATGGGCGGCCCACCGTGACTTGGGCAACGTGACGTTGGTGCACGAAGACACTCGGACGCTCTGGACGTGGATCCTGCTCGAGCAGCTGGGGCAGGACGTCCGCTACGGCCTACGGACAATGTTCAAGAACCGCGTGTTCACCACGCTGGCCGCACTGTCGCTGGCGCTGGGGATCGGCGCCAACACGGCGATTTACAGCTTCATGGACTCGATCCTGTTGCGCTCGTTGCCCGTACGCGATCCGGCATCGCTGGTGGTAGTGAAATGGCGCAGCAGACCGTTCAACATGGCCGCAACGAATGGGTCCGAGTTCGTCATGCACTCCATTGACGGCCGCACCTACCGCGACTCTGCGGGCACCACTGCGGCCATTTTTCCGTTCCCGGCGTTCGAGCGCCTGCAGCAGACGTCGGCCCCGGTCCTGTCCAGCGTCTTCGCTTACTTCCCCGCAGGGAACGTGAACGTGATGATCAAAGGCGAGGCGGAACTTGCCGATGGCGAATACGTCTCGGGCGACTTCTTTCGCGGGCTCGCGGTGTCGCCGGCCGCTGGCCGTTTGATCATTGCCGACGATGATCGCGCCGGCGCGCCCCCCGTGGCAGTGATCAGCATGGGCTACAGCCAGCGGCGTTTCGGCGGCGCCGCTGAGGCGGCCGGTCAGCCGATTCTGATCAATAACGTGGCGTTCACGGTGATCGGCGTGACGCCGTCCGAGTTCTTCGGCGTGGATCCCGGCGCGGCGCCCGACGTGTATCTCCCCATGCGCGCCAATCTACTATTCGACTCAGATGCCGCGCGCCTATACCTTGACCAGAACTACTACTGGGTCCAGATGATGGGACGCCTCCGTCCCGGGGTTCGCCGCGCGCAGGCTCAGGCTGCGCTTGCAGGCCCCTTCGAGCAGTGGGTGGCCCCGACGGCGACAAACGATCGCGAGCGCGCCAATCTGCCGGTGCTGCGCCTCGAGGAAGGAGCGGGTGGACTCGACAGCCTCAGGCGCCAGTACTCGAAGCCGCTCTACGTGCTGCTGGCGATGGTGGGCCTGATCCTGGCGATCGCGTGCGCGAACACGGCGAATCTGTTGCTCGCGCGGGCCGTCGCACGCAATCGCGAGATGGCGGTGCGGCTCAGCCTGGGCGCCGGACGCTTGCGTGTCGTGCGTCAACTGCTGACGGAGAGCGTGCTTCTGGCGTCACTCAGCGGCGGGCTCGGCATCCTCATCGCCGTTGTCGGCATCCGTGTGCTGACGCTGCTGCTGGCGAACGGGCAGGAGGGATTCACGCTCTATGCCGAACTGAACTGGCACGTGCTCGGCGTAACGCTGGGGCTCTCGCTGCTGTGCGGCGTGTTGTTTGGCTTGGCTCCTGCGATTCAATCGACCCGTCCGGCGTTAATGCCTGCGCTCAAGGATCGGTCCGTCAGTGAGCCGCGTACAAGCCTGCGTGGCCGGGTCCCGCGTCTAAGCCTCACCCAGGCACTGGTTGTGGCGCAGATCGCGATCTCGCTGCTGTTGCTGGTCGCGGCGGGCCTGTTCGTGCGGACCCTCTCGAATCTCCAGTCGATTTCACTGGGGTTCAATCGCGACAGCGTGCTGCTGTTCGAGTTGAATGCCCCGCAGGCCGGCTATCCCGAGTCCAGGGTCGCCGCGTTCTATGCCGATCTGCGGCGTCGCCTGAGCGAGGTTCCCGGCGTGCGCGACGCGACGCTATCGCACGCCTCGCTCATCAGGGCCGGCAGGGCGTACCCGATCACCGTCGACGGCCAGCCGACGCGCGGCACGCGAATCCTCTATACGGGGCCCCGGTTCTTCACGACCATGCAGATTCCGATGTTGCGGGGGAGGGAGATCGCGGAAGGCGATCGCCAGGGAACGCTGCCCGTTGCGGTCGTCAGCGACCTCTTTGCCAGAACCAACTTCGGCGATGAGGACCCCGTGGGGCGGCGCATCGAGGTCGGCGGCAGTATGAGGGTCCGTGGCGCACCGGTCGTTCTGGAAATTGTCGGCGTCGCCGCGACCGCCCGATACGGCGGTCTCAAGCGCGAGATTCCACCGGTCGTGTATGTGGCGTACGCGCAGGTTCCCTCTCCGCAACTGGAGGAGATGACGTACGCGTTGCGCACGGACGGCGACCCGCTGCGGTACGTCGCCGCTGTCCGTCAGATCGTGCGCGAGGCCGACGCGCGTGTGCCGCTTACCAATGTCAAGACACAGGCGGCGGACATCGATCAGACGATCAATCAAGAGATCGTCTTTGCAAGGCTCTGCAGTGCATTTGCCGTCTTGGCGCTGATCATCGCGTGCGTTGGCCTTTACGGCACTATGGCCTACGGGGTCGCGCGCCGCACGAGTGAAATCGGAATCCGCATGGCGCTCGGAGCCCGAGGAGGCAGCGTTGTCTGGATGGTGCTGCGCGAGGTCTGTGTACTGGCCGCCTTGGGGCTGGCGATCAGTGTGCCGATTGCCCTCGGCACGTCACGAGTCATTCAATCGTTCCTGTTCGATACCAAGCCCAACGATCCGGCGACGCTGGCGTTCGCGGTGACGATTCTCCTGTGCGCGGCGCTCTTGGCCGGCTACGGACCGGCCCGGAGAGCGTCACGGATCAGCCCAATGATCGCCCTTCGCCAGGATTGAGTGCCATCGCTCGCCGTGGAGCTGGAGTCTCAGTGCGGACCGTCCGTCGTCGCGCTCACGGTGTCTTCGTACGAATCACACGTGAGGCGCTCGGCGAACGGGACCACTCCCTCTTGGTCTGGTCCGTACGGTTCAAGGGTCGCAGTTGAGCTGGCGGGTTAATAGTCGTTAACCGGAGCCTCGATTTTGCCAGTTGGAACCGCGTCGTCCCCTGGTTGCGAGCCGTGGACGAGCTCAGGCGTGCGGGCTTGAGCGGAATTACCGATCCCTGTCCGGACCGGCCTCAGCTCCGAGGTGACGCTGGTAGTCCATCCTGTCGTGGAGCACACGGACGACAAGAATGCGTGACTGGTCGGCTTCGAAGAACACGCAGTGGCGGCCCCAAGTAGCCATCTGCAGCCTGGGCCTGAGGTCATCGCGGTTGCGGCTGACGACGGTCCCCGTGACGAGTCCCTTGATCGTGTCGCGCAGCCCCGCCATGTACTGAACCGTGCGATCCGGTCCCCAGACTTTTTGGGAATAGCGGCGTATCGATTTCAGATCCGCCCGAGCGATCTCGGTGAAATCGAGGCGCCTCACAGGTCGGCGAAGAAGGCGTCGATCTGGTCGTCGCTTTCGAGCCGGAGGACCTTGCCTGCCGCGACGTCTTGGTAGCCGCGATCGATCGCATCCTGCAACCGGGCCAGCTTGATCTGGGCCACCTCGTCACGTGCCTGCATCAATCGCAGAGCATCCGCGACGACCTCGTCCTCGGTGCTGTACTGACCCTCCTCGACCTTTCGGCGGACCAGCGCCTCGAGGCTCTTAGGGACGGTGACATCCATGATGCGACTCTCCTCGGACGACGATACCACGACCGCGGAGCTCCTATCGGTGTCAGCCGCGCAAGGGCTCGCGCGGGATCTGTTTGTAGCGCATGTCGAACCGGCAAGGAACTGGCTGCCAGCGCAACACCAACGAGCATTGATACGGCCATATCAGACTAGGTAGCTGACCGCTTCTACGAGTTGAACGGCGAGGACAGCCGTACCCTGGCCGCCGTCGGCACCTTCCGAGTCGTGCCCAAACAGGATCTTCGATATCGACCAGGGCACTGTCGACCATCTCCGCAACGAGGGGCTCGTCGCGACAGTCGACCTTGGCGACGACGAGCGCGGGTGGTCCTCACGAAGGACGGCCGAGACCTGCTCGATGCGCACGCCTTGGAGCGCGACGATGAAGCCATCGCACGCGTTCTACGCCGGCGTCGAAGGCGGCAACTCACGCGGGAATGCCGAATTTGGCCTTTGCTTTTGCAGACGTACCTATCAACCGTCCCGCTGGTCTAGACCTCGTGATGGGGTTGCGGAGGGGGAACGCTGAGGGGAACGCTAGTTCGGCGGAGTGTTCCCCCTTCCGTCAGATCGACACGACTGGCCGAGTTGCGCGATCACCGACTGTCGGTGACAGCAAAGGGCCGTCCTATCCTTTGATACCGGCGAGACTTACAAGCGACGATGACGGGCGGCGGCGTTTGCCGCCCGAGTCCGCTGTCGTCGTCTGCGATAGAGCGCGACAACGCAGCGGGGGCGTGAGCGACCCCCCTCCCAAGCGCGGCAAGTGCCCTGCCGCCTGACCCCGGAGGGTCGCTCACGCCCCCGCTGCGCACGCGCCTGCTCATGTGGCATACGGCCGTTTATCCCGCGCGGTCCGCGAACGCTATGCTGCGTGAATTGACGCCGCAGATCATTCCGCCAACACGCGCCCATCGCGCGGGACAGAGATCCGCTTTGCGGGTTGCGATGCGCGTCGGATCGATCGTGGCGAGACCGTGTTCGGGACCAATGTCTCTCCAGTCTCGGTCCAAGCGCGTGCATGTCAGCTTCATCGTTGAGTGGCTGGACTTTCAGTGCGCGGATCCGTGCCTCTCCCTGCCCTGGTCAACACAGATGCAGCCGGCCATCACGCGAGCGAGTATGAAGCTGGGCTCGGCGCCGTCAAGGCCTCGGCGCTGCGCGCCGACCGCGCGGGTGCATATGCGCGGCTTCGGGCCTTGAC
>MELE01000008.1 GCA_001768615.1 Acidobacteria bacterium RIFCSPLOWO2_12_FULL_67_14b
CAACATTTCCTTCTCCCGGCGAAGGGTGATCGATTCCAACACGAGCCGGCGCCGCTCCAGACCCCGCCCGGTGATCAGCCGGAGTTCCTCGGGAGTGAACGGCTTGGGCAGAAAGTCGAACGCCCCGCGCTTCATGGCCTCGACGGCAGAACCGACCGTGGCGTAGCCGGTGATGACAATGACCACGATGGTAGCATCCGCAGCGTGGATCTTTTCCATCACCTCGTAGCCGGAGATCCCCGGCATCTTCAGGTCGACAAAAACCAGGTCCGGCCGGAATTCCGGCACCAGCCGCAGGCCGGAGTCTCCGTCGTGGGCGGTGGCGATCTGATGATTTCCACCCTCCAACACCTGCGTGCAGGAGTCCAGCACGACCTCCTCGTCGTCGATGATGAGAATCCGGTCCGGGTCGGGCATGGTTATGCTCCTTCCTCCGTTTTCTCCGTTTTGACCGGCAGCCGGACGGTGAAGGTGGCCCCGCGGCCGGGCTCGCTCTCCACCGAGATCGTTCCGTGGTTCTCCCAGACAATGCCGTAACTGATGGCCAGACCCAGGCCGGTTCCGTGTCCGGCCTCCTTGGTCGTGAAGAAAGGATCGAAGATCCGCTCCATGTCCTCGGGCTTGATGCCGTGACCGGAGTCGGTGAATTCCACCTCGACCTGTTGCCCGGCCGCATCGTACCGGGTGGCGAGGGTCAGCCGGCCGGTTCCGTTGATCGCCTCGGCCGCGTTGATGATCAGGTTCATGAACACCTGTTGAATCTGCGATGGGTCGACCACGACCGGCGGCAGGTCCTCCCGCAGGTTCTGCACGATCTCGATGTTCTGAAACGCGGCCTGGTTGCCCACGAGCGAGACGCATTCGTGCAAGAGCCCGTTGACGCTGCACGGACGCGTGTCGGGCTTGCGCGGCCGGGAAAAGTCGAGCAGGCCGCGGATGATGTTCCGGCAGCGGTTCGCCTGGGTGACGATCTTTTCCACGGACGGGCGGCCGGGGTTGTCGCGGTCCATCTTTTCCATCAGCAGGTGCGAATAGGTGACGATGCCCTGCAGGGGATTGTTGATCTCGTGGGCCACGCCCGCCGCCAGCTGGCCGACGACCGCCAGCCGCTCGGACTCCATGATCTTGCGGGTCGCGAATTCCTTCAGCTTCTCGTCGCGCTTCTTCAGGGCCGAGGCCATGAAGTTGAAGGTGTCGGCCAGATCGTGGAGCTCGTCGTTCGAGCGCAACTCCAACCGGGTGTCGAGGTTGCCGTGCGCCAGCTCGCGGGAGGCGGTGACGAGCTGGTTGATCGAGCCGGTGATGTTGCGCGAAAGAAAGTACGACAGCGTCAGCGCCATGAGCGTGCCCGCCACGGTAATGCCCAGAAAAACGAAGATCGTGCGCCGCTGGATATCGACGTACTTCTGCTCCAAAATGCCGACATAAAGGATGCCGATAGCGGCGCCGGCCGGATCCCGGATCGGCTCATAGGCGGTGATATACCAACGGTTGACCACGTAGGCCCGGTCGATCCATTGCCGGCCCTCCCGGACTACCCGCTGGTAGACGTCCTCGGCCACGCGCGTGCCGACGGCCCGCGAACCATTCTGGTTGGTCACGTTGGTGGAGATGCGCAGGTCGTCCAGGAAGATCGTGGCGGTGCCAATGTCCCGACCCTCGTACTTCAATCCCTGAAAGACGGTCTGTTTGATCTTGTCCACGATGTCGTAGCTGCGATTGAGCAGCTTGGCGCCGTACACGACGCCGATGAACCGGTGGTTCAAGCCGAAAATGGGCGCGGCCGCCTTGAGCACCAATCCCGAGGTTTCCTCCTGTTCCGGCCGGAGGCGCGCCCGCGGCGTGGGAATGAAAGCAAAACGCGCCTGCTCCGCCAGGCGGGGTGATTCCCGGCGCAGTTCGTCCGCCGGCAGGCGCAGCGTGGCCGCCGTGGATTCCATCCGCCTCAGCACCCGGGCCACCAGCTGATCGCCGCTCTGATCGTCGCCTTTCACGTCGGAATTGGCCACGCGGAGCAGCACGATGCCGGCACGATCGGTGATCGTCAGGACGTCCAGCCCGCCCTGCACTTGGATGGGCGTGAGCCGTTCCACCAGCCGGACGGGATCGGTCGCGGCCGAGCCATCACGGACAAACGTGCGGTCGGCGACAAAGCGCACCTGCTCGTCGATCCGTTCCAACTGGTGCGAATAGATTTCCCGCGCAGAGTTGAGGTCGGTGCGCACCCGCTCCTGCGCCTCCGCCACGACCCGGTCGCGAATGATCCGCACGCCGACCACGCTAAAAATCAGGCTGACGAGGAAGATGATCAGCAGGGAGCCCGCGACGAGCTTGGTGGCGACCCCCATCCGGCGGATGCGAGGTCGCGGCAGGTGCGGCAGATGGAGCAGGCCGGCATCAGGACGGAAGGACCCGAAGGGCTCGGCGGTCGGCCCCTTCTCCCGAAGACCAAACGTGCGTGCCGCCGGCCGGCCAAGTGGCGGCGGCGTTTCGTTCCGGATCGTTGGCGCGGCGGGGTTCACGGGGAAGACTGGATAATTGGTGGGTTTCGCAGCGATGACTTGCCCCTCGTTTCTGTCATCCTGAGCGAAGCGAAGGATCCAAGTGGCTCCCCGCGACCGGGTCCTGTTGGATTCTTCGCTGCGCTCAGAATGACACCGAAGGGGTTCATGACGCGGGCATCTTTTCGGCGGCAGCCACATCCGCCTTCCGGCGCAGGAGCGACTTCGCCAGGCCGTAGCGGTAAAAGGTGCCGACGGGATCCGGGATGCCGTCCAGCACCTTGACGATCCCGGCCTCGTCTTTCGCCGCGACATTGGCGCAGAGCGACGAGAGGATCTTCGCCCCCTGGTCGCGCACGCGGGAGGTGGGACCAAAGCAGCCGGTGCAGGGCATGTTGGCGGCCGGGCAGACGGCCTCGCAGCCGCCGCGCGTGGCCGGACCCATGCACACGACGCCTTGCGCCAGCAGACATTTCTCCGGATCGAGCGCGGTCAGGTGGGGACGTTTGAACTCCGTGAAGCTCACGTCCACGGGCTTGGTGGCCTTCCGCGGGCATTGGTCGCAAAGTGCGATGTCGGGCGCGAGCACCGAGCCCTTCGGCGGCAGCTTGCCTTCGAGCAGCGCGACCACCGCCGCCTTGGTCAGCTTGGGCGTCGGCGGGCAGCCGGGAACATAGTAATCCACCTCGACAACTTGGTCGAGGGCCCGCACCACTTCGCGGAATTCGGGCAGCGTCACCCGGTTGCCGTTGCTCTGCGACGACGGAAGCGGTCGCGTTTTCGCCTCGTTGGCGATCGTGGGAGTCTCCTCATACACGTAACGGAGGAGCTGCTCGCGCGAAAACTGGTTGGCCAGGCTCGGGATGCCGCCGAGATGCGCGCAGGCGCCGTAGGCGATGAGGTACTGGCTCTTGCGCCGCAGCAGGTGCGCCATCTCCTCCTGCTCGGAGGTGCGAATGGCGCCGTTGAGCAGCGTGGCCACGAGGGCTTGGTCGGGCAACGCCTTGACGTCCGCCTTTTTGAAATCCATCGCCACCGGCCAAAAGGCGATGTCCAAGACCTCGACCACGCCGAGAATGTCCTCGGCGAGGTCGACGACGGCCTCTTCGCATCCGCCGCACGAGGCGCACCAATAGAACGCGACCTTGGGTTTAGCTGGCATGGGTCACCTCCGCTTCCTTCGTTTCCTGTTCCTGAATCGTCTCCGTGAGTTTCACGACCTCGCTGTCCCACTCGGCAAATTGCCGCGGCAGGCCCAGCGGGCCGAGGGACTTGAGCCGGGCGGTCATGTCGTTGATGACAGCCTTGACCTTCTCGCCCTCCGCGGCGGAGATCCATTCCAGCCGCAGGCGCGGCTCCTCAATCCCCATGTCGCGCAACAGGCGCTTGAGGAGTTGGAAGCGGCGGAGCATCTTGAAATTGCCCTCCGCGTAGTGACAGTCGCCGGGGTGGCAGCCGCCGATGAGGACGCCGTCGGCGCCGCGGGCGAAGGCGTCCAGCACGAACTGCGGATCGACGCGCCCCGAGCACATCAGGCGGATGACGCGGGCGTTGGGGGCGTATTTCAGGCGCGACACGCCCGCCAGGTCCGCCGCGGTGTAGGTGCACCAGTTGCAGAAAAACGCGACGATGCGCGGGGACCACGCGCCATCGGGTGCCGGGGGAGATGTCTTCTCAGAATTCATGATGAAGTGGCTTCGGATTTGCGGATGTCGGCCGCGAAGCGGCCTCGGTACGAACTTCGGATTTCGGACTCTGGGCCACTCACGTGGCCAAAACTCCTTCGATCTCGCTGAAGATCTCGGCGTCATCGAACAGGTGCTGGCGGATCGAGCCCGACGGGCAGGAGGCCACGCAGACTCCGCAGCCTTTGCACAGCGCCTCGTTGATGACCGCCTTCTGTTTCTGTTCGTCGAACGTGATCGCCGTGTAGGGGCACAGGGGGATGCACGACTTGCAGCCGGAGCATTCCTCCTCGACCACGTACGCGGTGTTGGGCTCCTGCTCGGTGTAGCCGCGCACGATCAACGCCAGCGCCTCCGCCGCCGCCGCGCCCGCCTGGGCCACGGTGTCGGGAATGTCCTTCGGCCCCTGGCAGCAGCCCGCGAGAAAGACGCCGTCGGTGAACGTGCTGACCGGCGCGAGCTTGGGGTGCCGCTCGAGGAAGAAACCCTCGGAGCCGCAGCTCATGTTGAGCATCCGGCGGACTTCCTGGGCGTCGGAGCGCGGCTCGAGTCCGACCGCGAGCACGACCATGTCCACCGGAATCTTGCGGATGCGGCTCAGCAGCGTGTCCTCCACTTGCAAAACCAGCCGGCCCGTGGTGCCGTCGGTTGGGTCGGGATAAACATCGGCCACCTTGCCCCGCACGAGGCGCATGCCCTCCTCGGCGATGCGGTTATAGAACTCCTCCATGCCCTTGCCGGGCGTGCGGAGATCGATGTAGAAGTTGTATACCTCGGCGCCGCTGCGCTCCTTGATCAGGTGCGCGAGCTTGAGCGAATACAGGCAGCACACGCGCGAGCACCAGCGGTTGGTGTTCTCGTCACGCGACCCGACGCAGTGGATGATGCCCACCGTCTTCGGTGTCTGGCCGTTGCGCATGACGAGCTCCCCGCCCGTGGGTCCGGCCGAGTTGATCAACCGCTCCACCTCGAGCGCGTTGTAGACGTTGGGATAGACGCCGTAGCCGTAGTAGGGGACGCGCTTCGCGTCGAAGATCTGGAAGCCCGTCGCGACGATGATCGCGCCCACCTTGATCTCCTTGGTCTCCGCCTGCTGCTTGAAGTCGATGGCCCTCCGGTCGCCGCAGGCCTCGACGCAGGTTTTCTTGCACTTGTGCGTCTTGAACTCGATGCAGGTCTCCGGGTCGATCAATACCACGGGGGGCGTGGCCTGCGGGAACGGGAGATAGACCGGCTTGCGCTTGCCCAGGCCGA
>MELE01000009.1 GCA_001768615.1 Acidobacteria bacterium RIFCSPLOWO2_12_FULL_67_14b
CGGCTGCAGTCACTTGACGAAGTGCTGCCCGGCCCTGAGGGACCGACGCGGCTCGACGCGCCGCATCCTGGGAAGAGCCCGGAACAGCTCGCCGCCAACGCCGGGCTTCGTCGCCGGCTGCGACGGGCACTGCGAGAATTGCCCGCCCCGTATCGCGCCATCGTGTTCCTGCGGGAGATGGAAGGCTTGTCGACGAAAGAGGTCGCGAAGGTGATGGGCATTTCAGAAGACAACGTAAAGGCGCGCCTGCACCGGGCCCGCCTTCAGCTTCAGGCGGCCTTGGGGAGCGGCGCGACATGATCACCGGAGCCCGTCCGTCCGCGCGTTGTCGCGCCCTGTTGCAGGAGCTGTCGCTCTATCTCGACGGCGACCTGACGTCCGCGCGCCGGCGCACCATCGAGCGCCACATCAAGGCGTGTGCGTGCTGCGGGACGATGGCCGAACGCTTGCGGGTCACGGTGGCGGCCTGCCGCGCCGAGGGAAAGCGGCGGCCGCCGAGCGACGTGAGATCGCGAGCGGCGCAGCGGATCAGGGCGTTGACCTCACATTGACGTCAGAACGGCTGAAACCCCGGCGATCCGTAGCGCGGGTGTGACAGCAGCTGAGCCAACGGATAGGCATAGGCGAGGACCACCAGGACGATCGCCAGCGCCGTCCACAGGCCGAAGCGATCCCACACACCGGCCACCGGTTCGGGCCTGAGCGGGACGGCGAACTCGAACGGCGGTGCGTCGATCCGCCGGCCGCTCGTCCACGTCGCCACGACGACAATCACGTAGGCCAGCGCGCTCGCAAACAGGATCACGCCGCCCACCGCCGCGGCAACGGTCAGGCCATGCCAGTCGCCGCCGGCGGTGCCGTTTAGCGCCCCGCTGTAGACGCGGCGGGGCAGCCCGCGGATGCCGGCGATGTGATAGCTCGTGCTGAAGATCGTCATGCCGAAGAACCACAGGTACGGCTGGATCCGCGCGAGGGCCGGCGCGCGCAGCTCGCGGCCGAGCATGCGCGGCAGCATCCAGTAGGTCGCGCCCATGAAGGTCAGCGCCACCGTCGTGCCGAGCGTGACGTGGAAGTGGCCCTGGATGAACGCCGTGTTGTGCACGAGCGCGTTCATCGCGTAGGCGGCGTTGATCGCACCGCCGAAGCCGCCGAACGCGAACCCGATCATCGCCAGCGCGACCGAAGCGAAGAACGGATCGGACCACGGCAGCCTGGCGATCCAGTTGAACAGGCCCTTTGCGCCCTTCATCCGGCCCGCGATCTCCAGCGAGGCGATCACGGTGAAGGCCGTGACGAAGCTCGGGTAGAGGACGGCGTAGGTAGTGACGGTGTGGGCCAGTTTCCAGCCGGCGCTGATGCCGGGATCGCTGAACTGATGATGGAACCCTACGGGCGTGGACAGCAGCAGGAAGAGAATGAAGACCATCCGCGTGAGGCGATCGCTGAAGAGGCGTCCGCCGGCGATCTGCGGCAGCACGTTGTACCAGAGGATGTAGGCCGGCATCAGCCAGAAATACACGAGCGGATGTCCGAACCACCAGAAGTAGATGCGCGCGACCATCGGATCGATCTTCTCGACCCAGCCGAGCGACCACGGGATCAGCATGCCGACCACCTCGATCGCCAGGCCGGTGGTCGCCAGGTACCAGAGGATGATCGTCGCCAGCAGCCCGTGAATCGGCAGCGGGATGGGCTCGCCGCGATGTTCGCGCCGCCAGGCGCGGAAACTGGCGATGATGATGGCGCCCCAGATCCACGACGCCACCACGATCAGCGTGGCGCCGATGTAGAACAGCGGATGGGCCTGCAGCGGCGGATAGAACGTGTAGAGGACCGTGCTCTGCCCCCGGAGGATGGTCACCGCGGCGGCCGCGGCGCCGGCGGTGCCGAGCCCGAAGGCCAGCCATCCGGCCGCCTGACCCACGATCCGTCCCAGGCTCTCCCGGGCCAGCACGTAGCCGAGTCCCATGATGAAGAACGTCGTGAACACCAGGGCCATCAGCACGCCGTGGGCGGTGAGCGTCATGTAGTAGAGCGATTCGCTGCGCCACGGAAAGGCGATGTCCGCCATCGACAGCGCCTGCAGGACGCCCATGAAGGAGGCGACGCCGAACGCGGCGACGGCGACGCCGATGTGGCTGGCCGCGAGGGTGTGTTTGCCCGCCATGCGACCCCCTACCTGACGATCAGCGTGCCCACCATCTCGTGATGGAACAGGCCGCAGTACTCGTGGCACGCGATGATGTAGCGGCCGGGCGTGGCGAAGGTGACGGTCATCTGGCTCACATAGCCGGGAATGGCCATCGCGTTGGCGTTGGTCCCCACCACCTGGAAGCCATGGATGACGTCGGCGCTCGTGATGCGGAAGGTGATCGGGGCGTTGGCCGGCACTTCGATGGGATTGGGCGTGAACGCGAACATCGAGGCCGCCACCGACACCACCACGCTGCCATCGGACCGCGTGTTGACGCCGCCGGTCGCGAACTCCGGATGCTCCGCCAGCTTCGTCGGATCGAGGGTTTCAACGTGGCTCGGCGGGTGAATCGCCTGGACGGCTGCGGGAACGAGGATCGCGGCGAGGAACATCACGACCAGCGCCGACGCGGCCCACATCCAGATGCGCTCGTAGAGGTCAATATTCACAGCCGCCTCCGATCAGGGATGGGGCGCGCCACGCGCGATGAACAGGAAGAGGTAGACCGCCAGCCAGCCGACGGCAAAGAGGACGCCGAAGACGGAAACGATGGCGAGCGTGCCGCGCGGGTGCTCGAGGTCGCTGGTCGGCTCGGGCATGCCGATTCTCCTTTTGGGGGCCAGTCTACCTCAGGCACCCCGGTCGAGCCGGCTGCTTGCATGGTATGTAGGCACCGCCTACAATTGATACATGCAGTACACCATCCGCGGCATCCCGGAAGTGGTCGACACCGCCCTGCGCGCACGGGCGCGGGCGGCCGGGAAGAGCCTGAACGAAGCGGCCGTCGACGCCCTGGCGGAGGGCACCGGCACGACCGGGGCGCCGCGAAAGCGACGCGATCTCGGGGATATTGCCGGGGCGTGGAAGGCCGACAAGGCGGTCGAATCGGCGCTCGCCGCCCAGGACCGCGTGGACGAGGACCTTTGGCGGTGACCGTTGCCCTCGACACCAACCGATACGTCGATCTCTGCAAGGGCGTCGTCGAAACCGTGGGGCTTCTGGAAGAAGCCGAGTCGATCGTGTTGCCGTTCGTCGTCCTCGGCGAGTTGCGAGCCGGCTTTGCCCACGGGCGCCAGCCGGCGGAGAACGAGCGCATCCTCCGGCGCTTCCTTCTGAAGGTGGGCGTGCGCGTGCTCTTCGCCGACGACCAGACGACCCATCACTACGCCTCGGTGTTTCGCCAGCTGCGAAGACAGGGCACGCCGATTCCGACCAATGACATGTGGCTGGCGGCGCTGGTCCTGCAGCACAACCTCGCCCTGCACGCGCGGGACCGGCACTTCGATCACCTGCCGCAACTTGTTCGGGTGTGATCCGGCGCTGCGGCCGCCTTAGAATGCCCCCATGAAAGCCGCCTCAACTCTCACCGGTCTGATCCTCGCCGGGGCGCTCGCCACGGGAATCGCCACCCAACCCGCGGCCCAGCGCTACGACCTGCTGATCCGGAACGGGCGCGTGCTCGACGGCACCGGCAACCCCTGGTTCCCCGCCGACATCGCCGTCACCGGCGGTCGCATCGCCGCGGTGGGCGCGCTGCCCAATGCGCAGGCCGCCCGCGTGATCGACGCCGCCGGCAAGTATGTGGCGCCGGGGTTCATCGACATTCACTCACATGCCGACGATGGATCGGGACCGCGCGGAGGCTTCCGCGATCCGGATCCGGTGCGCCGATCGGCGCCGAACCTGGTGTCGCAGGGGATCACGACCGTGGTCGTGAACCAGGACGGGCGATCGCCATGGCCGGTCGCGGAGCAGCGCGCGCTGCTCGAGAAGAACGGCATCGGCCCCAACGCGATGCTGCTCGTCGGCCACGGTACGGTCCGTCGCCGGGTGATGGGAGACGATGTGCGGCGGGCGGCGACGGCGGATGAAATCGTCAAGATGCGGGCGCTGGTGCGGCAGCAATTGCAGGAAGGCGCCGTCGGCATGTCGGCCGGGCTCGAGTACGAGCCGGGCCGCTGGAGCACGACCGACGAAGTGGTGGAGCTCGCACGCGAGCTGCCGGCCTTCGGCGGCGTCTACATCTCACACGAACGCAGCGAGGGCAGCGATCCGTTGTGGTACGTGCCGAGCCAGGACGGCCCGGTGGCGCCGACGCTGCTCGACGCCGTGCGCGAGACCATCGAGATCGGCGAGAAGAGCGGCGCGCGGGTGGTGGCGTCGCACTTGAAGGCCAAGGGCGAGCACTACTGGGGATCGAGCGCGGCGGCGGTCACGCTGATCCAGCGCGCGCGCGATCGCGGCGTCGATATCTGGGCGGATCAGTATCCGTACCCGACCAGCGGCACCGACGGATCGACGGTGCTGATCCCGGCCTGGGCCACGCGCCCGCCCGGCGCCACGACCAACCAGCCGCCGACCGATCGCGCGGCGATGCTCAAGCGCGTGCTCGGCGACCCGCCCACCGCGAAGCTCGTGCGCTCCGACATCGCCCACGAGATCCGCCGCCGCGGCGGCGCCGAGAACATCACCGTCTACGACTTCACCGACAAGACGCTCTACGGCAAGTCGCTGGCCGACATCGCTCGGCTGTGGAAACTGGATCCGGTGGAAACGGCGATCCGCATCCAGATGGAGGGCCTGACCACGCGCGGCGGCGGCGCCCGCATGCGCGGGTTCTCGATGGCGGAATTCGACATGGAGCACATCGCGAAGCAGGCGTGGGTGGCGACCTCGACCGATGGCGGCATCGCGATGCCGGCCGACGGCCCGGCCACGCATGCGCGCTTCTACGGCAGCTTCACGCGGAAGATCCGGCACTACGCGATCGATCGCGGCGCCATCTCGCTCGAGCACGCCATTCGCGCGGCGACATCGCTGCCGGCGCGGATCATGGGGCTCGCCGACCGCGGCCAGGTGCGCGAAGGCCACGCCGCGGACCTCGTGGTGTTCGACCTCGCCACCATCCGCGACAAGGCCACGTTCTTCGAGCCGCACCAGCATTCGGAGGGCATCGCCTACGTCTTCATCAACGGCGTGGCCGTGGTGGACGAGGGCAGGCTCACGCAGGCGGTTCCCGGCAAGGTCCTCGTGAGGTAGAGTTCGGCCGTGACCACTTCGCTTCCGCTGCTGAATGCCGACGACGTGCTCGAGGCCCTGCGGGGCCTGAGGGCGAAACAGCCGGTCAAGTTCTGGGCGTTCTACTCCAGCCAGCTCGGCGGCGTCGTCACTGACCCGGCGCTGATGGTGCTGCCCTTCGACGATCACATGGTGCACCGCGGCCACGGCATCTTCGACACCGCCGGCATCGTCGGCGGGAAGATCTACGACCTCGACGCCCACCTCGATCGGTTCATCGCCTCGGCGGAGCGATCGAAGCTGCGGCTGCCGGGGACGCGCGACCAGATGCGCGACATCATCATCAGTACCGCCGCGGCCAGCGGCAAGCGTGACGGCGGCATCCGCTACTGGCTGTCGTCGGGGCCGGGCAGCCTCGAGCTGAGCCCCGCCGCGGGCGCCGAGCCGGGGTTCTTCGTGATGATCTTCGCCGGCCTGTCGTACCCCGAACGCTGGTACACCGAGGGCCTGCGGGTGATGACGACGACCTACCCGATCAAGCCGCCGCTCTATGCGATCACGAAGAGCACCAATTACCTGCCGAACGTGCTGATGCAGATGGAGGCCAAGGCTGCCGGCCTCGACAACGGCGTTTTCATCGACGCGAACGGCTTCGTCGGCGAAAGCTCGAACATGAACGTGGCGTTCGTCACGCAGGACGGGGTGTTCCGGCACCCGAAGTTCGACCACATCCTGTCGGGATGCACGTCGAAGCGGCTGCTCGAGCTGGCGCCGGCGCTGCAGGGACGCGGGCTGATTCGCGGCGTCGAGGTCTGCGACATCCCGGTCGCCGACGCCCGCGCGGCGCGGGAGATGATGCTGATCGGCAGCTCGATCAAGGTGGCGCCGATCGTGGAGTGGGACAAGGCGCCCATCCACGACGGCAAGCCGGGCCCGGTGACCCGGGCGCTATTCGGGCTACTGGAAGAGGACATGCGGAGCGGACGCGGCCGGTTGATCGATCTGCCGTAGCCCACGGGGGGCTGGTCGGGCTGGTAGGGCTCTATCAATAAGGCTATAATAGCCTTCATGAAGAGGGCCAGTATCACCGAGGTCAAGAACAGCCTCAGCGCGCTGCTCGATCGGGTCAAGGGGGGGACGGCGGTGCTGATCGTCGATCGCGGGCGGCCAGTGGCCCGCCTCGAGCCGGTCGAGGGGCTGGCCGGCGGCGAGGGCGGGCGGCTCGCGCAGCTCGTGCGCGACGGCATCGTGCGGCCGGCCCGCGGCCACGTGCCACGGGCCCTGATCGGGACCCCGCCGCCGAAGGCAAAGGCGGGCATGTCCGCCCTGCGGGCGCTGATCGACGAGCGCCGGGACGGCCGATGAAGTTCTGGGACGCGTCCGCGATCGTGCCGCTGGTCGTGGCGGAGCCGGCCACCGCTGCCATGCAGGCGCTGGCTGCGAAAAGCCCCGGGATGCTCGTCTGGTGGACGAGTCACGTCGAGTGCGCCTCGGCGGTCGCGCGCCTCGAGCGCGACGGCGGCCTCGATGACGAGGCCGCCGCCCAGGCGTTCGACCGCCTGAAACAGATCGCCGCGGGCTGGCACGAAGTCGAGGCCGGCGACGCCATCCGGGAAACCGCCATCCGGTTCCTGCGCGTGCATCCCCTCCGCGCCGCGGACGCGCTGCAATTGGCGGCCGCGTTCATCGCGGCCGATCGGCAACCCGCGTCGCTCGAGCTCGTGACCCTGGACGATCGCCTGGCGGCCGCGGCCCGCAAGGAAGGATTCGCGGTCACCGTCGCTTCGACTTCGCCTTGACCTTGCTCGCGGCCTTCGCCTTGGCCGCGCCTCCGGAGAACTCGTACGCCTCAAGCAGCCAGTCGGTGATCGGCGGCTCGACTTCGTCGCGGTGGCGGACCTGGATGATGTGCGCGCGCTTGGTCTTGGACGACTCAACGACCTTGCGCACCTGCGGCGCCTTCACCACGCGGCCGAGGAAGACGGCCAGCTCGAGCCACTGGCGCTTCGGGCGGACGAAACAGTAGCAGGACTTCCGCGCGAACATGATGCAGTGGTGCGAGGCATAGATCCGCTGCTCGCCGAACTCGACGGCCGTCTCGCGGATCCGCCGATACGCGTCCTGCAGGTCTTCGGACAGATCCTGCGTCAGCGCCGCCTCGGTCGTCGTCCAGCAGTCGTGCTCTTCGCCTTCGTCGATCCACTGCTTGCAGTGGTAACACTGGCGGTCGGCCATCGGTCGCCAGTCTAACGCAACCACGAAGATCACGAAGATCACGAAGCCCAATGCTTCTTCGTGTCCTTCGTGTCCTTCGCGACCTTCGTGGTTGCCCGTACTGAGCCGGTCCTCAGCGATTCAACTGCGCGGCCAGGGCGCCGAATGCCACTTTCCATTGCGCGCGGCGCTGCTCGACCATCTCCGACTGGGCGAGCTTGGTGTGCTGAACGACGACGGAGACTTTCCCGCCGGACTTGGGGAGCAGATCGAGCTGGACGCTGGTGTCGTCCCACTTGTAGCGATAGCGCGCCTGGCCGTCAGCTCTCACGACAAAGCCCTTCGATGCTGGGCTCTTGATGGCGGCGGAGAGGACCTTCGCCAGCGCCGTATCGGCGCCTGCGAGCCAGCGGGTGCGGCGTCGAGTGTCGGTGAACGCCTTGATCGCCCCCGCCATCGTCGCGGTCACGACCTTCGACACGGACACCTCGTACTCGCCGTCGCATCGCTGGTTGACCGCGCGCACGCCGCGGGCGCGTTCGTATGCGACGGTGATGCCCTGCGAGTACCAGCCGGGGACCTTGTGCCCGTCGTAGAGGTGCCGCGCGGCGGCGGTGTGGCCTTTCTCGACGGCGCCGAAGCGATCGAGCACCGCGAACCAGTGATCGAGACCGTGCCCGGTCTTCTCGCGTGACTTCGCGTCCGATACGCTGCCCTTCGAACTGACCTGTGGCGACAAACCTTTAGGTTTGTCGACGACAGCGAGGCGAGGCCTCAGATTGGCGAGCACGTGCCGGCGCGCGGCGGTGTAGCGTTCGCCGGTCCTGGCGGCACGATCACGAATGACTTGTTTGAGAGCGCGAGCGCGGGTCATGACGGTCCTTCCCTGGCCACACGACCCCCAGCCCCCGCCTGTAAGCCGCGCGACCGTGAAGAACCACGTTGATCGGCCCGAGGTTGTGGACCCCTTTGCCTCGATCGCAGCCCCGCGGGGGGAGGCCATGTCGAGGTGAGGCGCCAGGCCAGCGCCAGGCACACTGTGCCATCGCGCGCCCGACGCGTCAAGAGGGAGGCGACACGCGTTCGATTCTGCCGGTGAGATTGTCGCTGCCGATCGACAGGTAGAGGTCGCGTTCGTTGATGGTGATGCTGAAGATCATCCGCCGATCGAGGCGCTCGACCAGCCCGTCGATCAGCTCGCGATCGATGGTGTAGAGCTCGAGCGCGGCAGCGCGGTGGATCTTCTCGCCGGCCAGTTGCTTGAGCCACTGCGCCGGATCCTTGTGCGTGTAGACCACGACGCGCGCGGCCGCCTTCGAGGCTTTGTGCAGCCGCGCGGCGTCGGGCGTGCCGATATCTATCCACGATGTGATCGCGCCGGTGAGATCGCGAATGGCAATTGCGGGCTCGTCGGGATCCGACACGCCCCGCGAGAACTCGATGCCCTCGGCATACTCGAGCACGTAGGCCAGCACGCGCGCCACCAGGTACTCGGCCGATTCCGACGGATGCTGCGCCACGCGCAGCGCCAGCGTCTCGTAGACCTGGCGATCCGAGTCCGCCAGCTCGATGTCGAAGTTGTAGACGGTGGCGCCGAGGGCCATGGGGCCCTCATTCTCACACGGTCCTGCTTGATTCCTGGACCCCAGGCGCGCCAAGGTAAGAAATGGATCGCGCGCTGATCGGCCGATTCGTGTCCGAGGGCTTCGTCAAGATCGCGCACGCGTTCCCGCGCGACACCGCGGCGGCCGCTCGCGCGATCCTGTGGCGCGACACCGGCTGCGATCCCGAGGACCCCGCGACCTGGACCAAGCCGGTGGTCAAGCTCGGCTACTACGGCGAGGCGCCGTTTCGCGAAGCCGTGAACGCCCCGGAACTGGTCCGCGCCTACGATCTGCTCGTCGGCCGGGGGCGCTGGCTGCCGCGCACCGATGTCGGCACCTTCCTGGTCCGCTTTCCCTCGCGCAAGAACCCCGGCGACGCCGGCTGGCACATCGACACCAGCTTCCAGGGCGACGCCGATCCCACGGACTTCTTCCAGTGGCGCGTCAACGTCTCGTCGAAGGGCCGGGCGCTGCTGATGCTGTTCCTGTTCTCGGATGTCGGTCCGGACGATGCGCCGACGCGCATTCGCATCGGTTCGCATCTTGACATCGCCAAGCGTCTGGAGCCCGCCGGCGAGGCGGGCCTGTCGCTGAAGCAGCTGGCGAAGAACGGCTTCGCCGAATCCGCGAAGCGCGAGCAGATACCGGCCACTGGCGACGCCGGCACCGTCTACCTGTGCCATCCGTTCCTGGTCCACGGCGCCCAGCCGCATCACGGCACGCGGCCGCGGTTCCTGGCGCAGCCGGCGCTGCTGCCGGCGCAGCCGTTCCAGCTGCAGCGATCTGCGGGCGATTATTCCCCGGTTGAGCAGGCGATCCGGACGGCCCTGGCACTGCGTGATTGAATGGGATTCGCGCACGGGGAGTAATATGGCCGGCTATGGCCACCATCAACCTGAGGGTGAACGGCAAGGCGCACACGGTTGACGTGGAGCCTTCCACGCCCTTGCTCTACGTCCTGCGAAACGACCTTGATTTGTCCGGTCCGCGCTTCGGCTGCGGGCTCGGCCAGTGCGGCGCGTGCACCGTGCTGATCCGCGGCGAGGCGGTGCGCTCCTGCATCCGGCCGGTGTCGCAGGTGCAAAACGTCGAGATCACCACGCTCGAGGGCCTCGCGCAGAACGGCAGGCTGCATCCCGTGCAGCAGGCGTGGATCGACGAGCAGGTGCCGCAGTGCGGCTTCTGCCAGAACGGGCAAATCCTCACGGCGAAGGCGCTGCTCGACAAGAACCCGAACCCGACCGACGCGCAGATCCGCGAGGGCATGCAGGGCGCGCTGTGTCGATGCTTCACCTATTACCGTGTTCAGGCCGCGGTCAAACGCGCCGGCAAGGTGATGCTGTGAAGCGCCGCGACTTCGTCAAATCATCGGGGATGCTCGTAGTGGGAATCGCCGTCAGTAGGGGCGGGTCTTTAGACCCGCCCGTGGTGGTCGCGCAAGGCGCCGGACCCTATCCCGACATCGACTTCCGCCAGCTCGATTCGTGGATCGTCATCCGCCAGGACAACACCGCCACGTTCTTCGTCGGCAAGACCGATCTCGGCCAGGGCACGGGCACCGCGTTCCGGCAGATCATGTCGGACGAGCTCGACATCGCCTACGACAAGACCAGCTGCGTGATGGGGATCACGGACGTCACGGTCGATCAGGGCGGATCGGGCGGGTCGGATGCGCTCCAGACCGACGGCTACCCGATGCGCCGCGTCGCCGCCGAAGCGCGGCGCGTCCTGCTCGAGATGGGCGCGAAGCATCTCGGCGTGCCGGTCTCGGCATTGACCGTGAGCGACGGCGTGATCTCTGTCGTTGATGGAAGCACCGCCGGATCCCGGAGCCCGGGGCCCGGAGCCCGGTCGGTGACGTATGGAGAGCTGATCGGCGGCAGGAAGTTCAACATCACCCTCACCGGCAAGAACACCGACACCACCACCGGCATTGCGCCGATCAAACCGGTGCAGGAGATGAAGAACGTCGGCAAGTCGCCGCAGCGTTACGACATCCCCGCCAAGGTGGACGGCTCGCTCAAGTGGGCGGTGGACGTGAAGGTCCCCGGCATGGTGCACGCGCGCAACGTCAAGCCACCGGTGGCGGGGGCCACGCTGGTCGGCATCGACGAATCCTCGGTGAAGAACATTCCCGGCTTCATCAAGGTCGTGAGCAAGGGCAACTACGTGGCGGTGGTGTGCGAGCGCGAGGAGCAGGCGATTCGCGCGGCGCGGCAGTTGAAAGTCAACTGGAAGA
>MELE01000010.1:0-819 GCA_001768615.1 Acidobacteria bacterium RIFCSPLOWO2_12_FULL_67_14b
ACGCCGGGCCGGCGCTATTTAACCGGTGTCCCCCAGCAGGACGCCGCCGTCACCTCAGGCCGGCCTCGCCATCCCGAGCGCCTGCTCGCGGCTCAGGTCCATCGCGTGCGCCGACTTGGCGTGCTCCTGCGCCTTCTTCACGACCTCCTCGTCGCTCGACCCTCGCAGCACGAACCCGCACGGGCAATTGATCACTTTTTCCATAGCGTGTGCCTCCTCGCACGTCCGGTAATATAGCTACCGCGCCTTGGCGCCACCTTGCGAAAGGTTTGCAGTCCCCTGGTTCCCAGGATCTACCTCACCGGGCGCATCGCCGTCGAATGGAACGGCGCATTGGCGCTGGACGAGCCCAGCCTGCCCGGCCGGCAGGGCCGCCTCACGTTTGCGTATCTCGTGAATCACAACCAGCATCCGGTGCCGCGTGCCGACCTGATCGACGTGCTCTGGGGCGACGCGCCACCGCGGGAAGTGGACGTCACCCTGAGTGCGGTCTTGAGCCGTCTGCGGAGCCTCTTCAAGAAGGGCGGCATCGATGCCGCAATCGATGTGCAGCAGGGCCGGATCGCCCTCCGCCTGCCGCCGGGCACGTGGGTGGATACCGAGGCCGCCGCCAACGCCATCGACGAGGCCGAAGGGGCGCTGCGGCGCGGTGACCCTCGGGCCGCCTGGAGTCAGGCCAACGTGGCCGCCGTCATCGCCCGCCGCCCGTTCCTGCAGACCGACGAGGCGCCGTGGATCGAAGCCCGCCGGCAGAAGCTCGATGCCGTGCTGGTCCGCGGGCTCCATTGCCTGTCGGTGATCAGCGCGGATGCCGGCGAG
>MELE01000010.1:862-35605 GCA_001768615.1 Acidobacteria bacterium RIFCSPLOWO2_12_FULL_67_14b
CGCCGTCATCGGTCACATGAAGGCAGTCTTCGAGCCGGATCCCGAACTCGCCGTAGATCGCGATCATCGGCTCGTTGCTGAAGCACATGCCCGGCGCGAGCGGCGTCGTGTTGCCGCGCACGAAGTTGGTCCACTCGTGGCCGTCGAGCCCGATGCCGTGGCCGGTGCGGTGGGGCAGGCCCGGCACCTTGTAGTCGGGGCCGAAGCCGGCATCGGTGATGACCTTGCGGGCCGCCGCGTCGACGGCCTCACACGGCACGCCCGGCTTGACCACGGCGAAGGCCGCGGCCTGGGCCTTCTTCTCGAGGTTCCACACCTCGGTCTGGCGCGCACTCGCCCGGCCGAACACTGTCGTCCGCGTGATGTCGGACTGGTAGCCATCGACCTGGCAGCCGCCGTCGACCTGGATGACGTCGCCTTCCTTCAGCTTCTGCGGCTCGATGCTGCCGTGGGGAAACGCGGTGTAGGTCCCGAAGCTCACCGACGCGCTGCCGGGCGCGCCCAGCGCGCGATGGGCGGCGGCGATGTTCGCTCGCAGGTCGTCCTGCGTCATGCCCTCGCGGAAGGTCTGGAACGCCGCGCGGAAGGCCTCGATCGTGATGTCGCTGGCCTTCTGCATCAAGGCAAGCTCGGTCGCCGACTTGCGCATGCGGCAGCCGGCCGTCACGGCCACGGCGTCGACGAGTCTGGCGCCGGACAGTTCCTGCTGCACGCCGTTGGCGATGAAGAAGCGCATCCGCTCCTCGACGCCCACCCGTCCCGCGGCGGCACCGCGGTCCTTCAGTACGCCCGCGATCACCTTGTAGGGGCTCTCGTCTTCCTGCCACACCCGCACGTCGTTCGAGAACCTCATCACCTCGCGCGCGCGCTGCTCTTCGAAGCCGGGGCACACGTAGGCCAGCTCGCCCTTGGCGGGGATCACGACCACGAACGGCCGCTCGCTGAGGCCCCAGCGGGTGCTCGTGAAGTAGAACATGCTCGACCCGCCCTCGAGGATCAGCGCGTCGATCTTGTTGGCCGCCATCAGGCTGCGCGCCTTCTCGATCCGCGTCTGTCGCTCGGCGTCGGTGATCGGCACGACGTTCGCCGTCATCGGCTTGAGCGCCTGGATCGCCGGGTGCGGCCCGCCCGGCGCGGGCGCCTGCGACTGCGCCGGCGTCGGGGTGGAACAACCGGCGAGGCCGGCGCCAAGACCGGCGGCGGCGCCCGATTGCAGGAAGGTTCGACGTGTGCTGGTCATGGTGATCCTTCTCAGGCGGGTCTGAAGACCCGCCTCTACCTGTGCTTGATGAACGAGCCGTCCTTTAATTCCGCGTACGCCTGCCGCAGTTCGTCCTTCGTGTTCATGACGATGGGACCGTACCACGCCACCGGTTCTTCCAGCGGGCGGCCCGACACCAGCAGGAACCGGATGCCCTCTTCGCCCGCCGTGACGGTGATCTCGTCGCCGCTGTCGAACAGGACGAGCGATCGATTGCCGACGGTGGACGGCGTCGCCTCGTCGGAGACGCCCACCAGTTCGGTCTGCACCGGCAGCGGCTTCGACGCGTCGCGGAACGTCCCCGAGCCGGCGAACACGTAGGCAAAAGCATGGCGCGACGATTCGACCTGCAGCCGCTTCGTGCGCCGCGGCGCCACCGAAATGTCGAGATAGCGCGGATCGGCGGCGACGCCTTCCACCGGACCCTTCTGCCCCCAGAATTCGCCGCACACGACCCGCACTCGCGTCCCATCGTCATCGGTGACTTCGGGGATGTCCTTGGCGAGCACATCCTGGTAGCGCGGGTCGGTCATCTTCAGCGCGCGCGGCAGGTTGGCCCACAACTGGAAGCCGTGCATGCGGCCCTGCGCGTCACCGCGCGGCATCTCCTGGTGCAGGATGCCGCTGCCGGCCGTCATCCATTGCACGTCGCCGGCGCCCAGCGCGCCGCGGTTGCCGAGGCTGTCGCCGTGATCGACGGTTCCGGCGAGCACGTAGGTGATGGTCTCGATTCCGCGATGCGGATGCCACGGGAACCCGGCAAGGTAGTCTTCCGGACGCTCGTTACGGAAGTCATCGAAGAGGAGGAAAGGATCGAATTCGCTCGTCTCGCCGAAGCCGAAGCCGCGGTGAAGTTTCACACCGGCGCCTTCCATGGTGGGCGTTGATTCGACGATGCGCTTGACCGGGCGGATAGACATCAGAATGTACTCCCGAATGTTGGAGTATATCGGGAGGCCGGAGGTTACGCCTACCGCGGCAGCCGCGCCGTCCACTCCGCCGGCACGTCAACGAACGAACCGTCGAGTCCGGCCACCGCCGCGCATCCGAGCAGCTTCATCGTCCGGATGACGTCGGCGCGCAGGATCTCGATGGCGCGCGACACGCCGGCTTCGCCCGCAGCGCCAAGACCGTAGGCGTAGGCGCGGCCGACGAGGACCGCCCGCGCGCCCATGCACAGCGCCTTGACGATGTCGCTGCCGCGACGAATGCCGCCGTCGAGCAGGATCTCGGTTTGGCCTTTCACGGCGGCCACCACTTCGGGAAGCACGCGGATGGTCGCCGCCACGCCGTCGAGCTGGCGGGCGCCATGGTTCGACACGACGATCGCCTCGGCGCCTTCTCCGACCGCCCGCCTCGCATCGTCCGCGGTGTGCACGCCCTTGACGACGACGGGTCCACCCCAGGCGTCGCGGATCCAGCGGAAGTCGTCCCACGAGACCATCGATTGTTCGAGGGCGGCGCCGACATCGGCGTAGCCCATCGGGCCGTCCTTGAGCACGATGTTGGGAAAGTTCATGAGGCCGCCGTCCCGGAAGAAGCCGTAGAGCCAGGCTGGACGCGACAGCATTTGTCCGAGGAACGGCACGGTGGAGAGGTTCCGCGCGATCAGTTCCTTCACGCCGTTTCTGGGGTCGCGCTCGCGCATGCCGGCGACCGGCGTGTCGATGGTGACGACCAGCGCCTTGTAGCCCGCGGCCTTGGCGCGGGCGATGGCGCCGTGGGCCACGTCGCGCCCGCCCACCAGATACAGCTGATACCAGGCCACGCCGGTGGTCGCCGCCTTGACGTCTTCCAATGTGCAGCCCGAGAGCGTCGACAGCGTGTAGATCGTTCCGGCCTTGCCGGCCGCGCCCGCCGCGACTTCCTCGCCGCGCGGATAGAACATCCGGCTGCTGCCGACCGGCGCCAGCACGAAGGGCAGGTCGATGGCCGACCCCAGAATCGTGGTGTGGAGGCTGCACGCCGGCGTGGCGACCGCCGATCGCGGCCTGAACAGGACATCCTCGAAGGCCCGGCAGTTCTCGCGCAGGGTCCACTCGCGTTCAGCGCCGCCGTCGATGTAGTCGAAGGCCATCCGCGGCAACCGCCGTTTCGCCAGCAGGCGCAGGTCTTCGATGGTGACGGCGTGAGGGCTGGCGACCGGCTGGGGCATACCGCCAGGGATTCTACTCCCCGCGGTCCCGGCTCGCATGAGTCAACTTGACTCATTGACTTACTCCTATTAGACTCCACGAATGGACAAGCAGCGGCTGCAGGTCGTGCTCGACGCCAAGGAACTGGCCGAGATCCAGCGCTATGCGCGCCAGCAGCGCATGACCACGGCGGAGTGGGTGCGGCAGGCCCTGCGCGCGGCGCGCAAGGCGGCGCCCGGCGTCGACGGCAAAAAGAAGATGGCGGCGATCAGGGCGGCCGCGCACCATGGGTTTCCCGCCCCCAGCATCGACCAGATGCTCCGCGAGATCGAGCGCGGCTACCAGGGGCCGCGTGAATGATCTTCATCGACTCGAATGTGCCGATGTACCTGGTGGGGCGGTCGCATCCGCTGAAGGCCGAGGCGCAGCGGCTCCTGGAGGCGGCGGTCAACTCTGAGCAGCGGCTCGTCACCAGTGCGGAGGGGCTTCAGGAGATCCTGCACCGCTACGTGGCCATCAATCGCCGTGATGCCATCCAGCCCGCCTTCGATGCGCTGCTGGGCGTGGTCGACGGGGTCGTCGCCGTGGAAGAAGACGACGTCCTGAGGGCACGGGACCTGGTGATTGGCACCAAGGCGCTGTCGGCGCGGGACGCGCTGCATGTGGCGGTGATGCTGCGCGAAGGCATCTCGCGTGTGATGAGCTTCGACGCTGACTTCGACCGCGTGCCTGGCATTGTCCGTCTGACGTAGCCTTCGGCCTTCGGACTAGCCGTGACCTAGGTGAGCCAGCACTGAATCGATGACGGTGACGGCCCGCCAGTATTCATCCAGCGGCAGGTGCTCGTTCGGCGTGTGATCGAAGGCGCTATCGCCGGGGCCGTAGGCGACGATCGGGCACTTCCACACCGGCCCCACCACGTTCATGTCGCTGGTGCCGGTCTTCAGCACGAAGCCGAGCTGCGCCGACGGGTCCTCGGTGCGCACCGCCGCCAGGAAGCTGCGGACCAGCACGTTGTTGCGATCGCCGCGCCAAGCGTGCTCCCGACCGCGAAACTGCAGGTCGAACCTGGCCCTGCCCGCATGGGTGGCGGGCCACTGCCGGATCTCCGCTTCGAACGCCTCGGCGTCGAAGCCGACCGGCAGCCGCCACGCGATTTGCGCGTCGACCCGGTCGTGCATCGCGTCGGTGGTGGAGGTGATGAAGCGGCGCAGGCTCGGGCTCAGCTGATCGAAGGCCTTGTTCCTGCCCTCGTTGTGGCGGGCCGCGTGCGCGCTGACCCAGTTCCACAGGTCGACCACGGCCGAGGCCACGCCGGCATCGGGCCCGGCAGTGTGCGCCATCGGTTGGTCCGCGATCAAATCCAGCAGCAGTCGGCCCTTGTAGCCCAGCGTGACGCGCCGCCAGTGGCTCGGCTCGCCGATGATGCACGCCGTGGGCATCGGCTCGTGGGTGCCGTTGAAGCGGGCCGCGATGAACCGCGCGCCCTTGCTGGTGGCGGCCTCCTCTTCGACGGCGCCCACCACCACCACGCGCAGCCCGGCCGCGCGCGCGCGCGCGGCGCCGAATCGCGCGGCACCGGCGACCAACGCGGCGAGCGGGCCCTTGGCATCGACGCTGCCGCGGCCGAACAGCAGCTCGCCGTCGGCAGAAGACTCGATGCGGACCGGAATGTCACCCGGAACGGTATCGATGTGTCCGAGCAGGACGATGGTGCGGGCCGCGGACGGATCGCCCAGCTCGCCCACGGCGTTCCCCGCTTCGTCGACGAACGCGCGATCGTACCCGGCCGCGCGAATCTGGTCCACGAGCCACGCCGAGGCCCGGGCTTCCTGCCGCGAGAGTGACGGAATGGCCACCAGGCCGCGCACGAGCTCGACGGCGGCGGCGCGATCCATCAGGCCTCGAGCTCCTTGATCGCCCGGGCGATGGCCTGGACGCCGAAGTCGATCTCGCTTTCGCTGATCACCAGGGGCGGCAGCAGCCGCAACACGGTGGGACCGGCGGGCAGCGAAATCACGCCGTGGGTGAGCATCAGGCTCTTCAGCACGGGCGCGACCTTCGTGCGCAACTCCACGGCGATCATCAGGCCGAGGCCGCGGATGTCGCGGACGGCGGTGACGCCTTCAAGCGCGCCTCGCAGCGTGTTGCGCATCTGCGCGCCCAGCGTGGCGCTGCGCCTGATCAGCCCTTCATCGCGATACGCCTCGAGGGCCGCCAGGCCGGCGGCGCAGGCGATCGGCGAGCCGCCGAAGGTGCTGCCGTGCGCGCCCGGGGTCAGCACCTCGCGGATTGCCCTGGTGTAGGCGAACGCCCCCATCGGGAAGCCGCCGCCGAGGCCCTTGGCCATGCAGATCAGGTCGGGCTCGAGCCCCGTGTGCTCGATCGCAAACCACGTGCCGGTGCGGCCGAACCCGGTCTGGATTTCGTCAACGATCAGCAGGGCGCCTCGCTCGCGGCAGAGGCGCTGCGCCGCGTGCAGGAAGTCCGGCGTGCCGACGTTGACGCCGCTTTCGCCCTGGACCACTTCGAGAATCACCGCCGCCGTCGGGTCGCCGATGGCCTTGTCGAGCGCCGCCGCGTCGTTGAATTGCACGTGCGTCGCTTCCAGCAGCGGCAGGAAGCCCTCGCGATACTTCGGCTCCCACGTCACCGACAACGCGCCCAGCGTCCGGCCGTGGAAGCCCTTGGTGGCGGCCACAAACGCGGGCCGCTTCGTGAAGAGCCGGGCGAACTTGAGCGCGCCGTCCACCGCCTCGGCGCCGCTGTTGGCCAGGAACACGTGTGGCAAATGCTCCGGCAGCACGTCCACCAGCGCCTGCGCGAACTCGGCGCGCTTGTCGTTGTACAGGTAGTTGGGGCAGAGCGTCAGCGTCTCGGCTTGTTCGGCAATGGCGGCCGTGACCCGCGGATGGCAATGTCCGAGCATCGCCACGCCCTGGGCGGACCCGAGGTCGAGATACTTCTTGCCCGTGGCGTCGTACACCCAGCAGCCTTCGCCCCGGGTGATGACCACATCGCCGCGCCGTGCCGTGGTGCCGCCGAGGATCCGTTCTTCAACTTCCGCGTAGTTCATGGTTCTAGCTGATATGGGTGCCGGCGCCGGCCAGCGCCCGCGAAATCGGCCCGGCGACACGGCCGTCGGCGAAGATCACCTTGCCGACGCCTTCACCAATGGCCTCGACGGCCCCCATCACCTTCTTCTTCATGCGCCCCTCGGCAAACGCCATGAACTCATCCGCCTTCGCCTTCGGGATCTCTGCGATGAGCGTCGACTCGTCGGGGAACTGCTTCAGCAGCCCGACTTGATCAGTCAGAATCACCAACGCGTCCGCGTGGAACGCCCCGGCCACCATGGCGGCCGCGCGGTCGCCATCGACGTTGATCGCCTCACCGGCCGTCGAGGCGCCGGGCGGTGTCAACACGGGGAAGTAGCCCGCGCCGATCAGGAGCCGCAGCAGGTCGACGTTGATCCGGTCGACCGTGCCGGTCCAGTCGTCGCGGAGGACCATCCGGCGGCCCTCGACGCGGATTCGCAGCGTGTCCTTGCGCGTGCCCTCGAAAATGCGCCCGTCGAGCCCCGACAACCCCACGGCGTTCACACCGCGCTGCTGGAGCTTTTCGACCCACATCTTGTTGAGTTGGCCGCAATAGACCATTTCGAAGATCTCGAGCGTGCGTCGATCCGTCCGCCGGCTGACGTGACCGGTTTCGCTGGTGACGAACTGCGCGGGATGCCCGAGCGCCTCGGCCACCGCGTTGGTCGTCTGCGCGCCGCCGTGCACGAGCAGCAGCTCCGTGCCCGTCGCCCGCAGGGCCACGATGTCGGCGACGACGGCATCGATGTTGAGGGACGTGCCCCCTCCGACCTTGACGACAATCATGAGGCTAGATGGGGTGCAGGCCGGGGAAGTCGAGGCCGAGGGTTTCGTCCCAGCCCATCATGATGTTCGCACACTGCACGGCCGTGCCTGCGGCGCCCTTCATCAGGTTGTCGATCGCGCACAGCGCCACCACGCGGCCGGTCGTGGGATCCATCTCGAACCCGACGTCGGCGTAGTTGCTGCCCGAGAGGATCTTCGGCTCCGGATACCGGTAGAGTCCGGTCCGCTCCTTGACAATGCGGACGAACGGTTCCTGGGTATAGGCCTCGCGATACGCCTTCCACACGTCCTTTTCCGCGGTGCCCGGTTTCACGAACACGTGGGCCGTGGCCAGGACCCCGCGCACGTTGTCGACCGCCGTCGCGCTCAGGTGAACGTCGGTCACCACGTTCTTCAACCTGAGCGCCTGCAGCACCTCCGCGGTATGCCGATGGCCCGTCGGCGCGAAGCTGCGCATCACGCCCGCGCGTTCCGGGTGATGTGTCGAATCCGCGGATGCCGCGCCGCCCTCGCTGCTGCCGACCTTCACCTCGCAGATCACCCCGCGCGCCGTGTCGATCAGCCCGGCCGCGGCCAGCGGCCAGATCGCCAGCGTCGTCGCCGTCGCGTTGCAGCCGACGCCGCTGACGTACTTCGCCGAGGCGAGCTCCTGGCGATGCAGCTCCGGGAGGCCGTACACGAACCTGTCGAGCCATGCGGGACTGGCGTGGGGCGCACCGTACCACCGGTCGTAATCCGCGGCGTTCCGCAGCCGGAAATCCGCGCTCAGATCGACGATGCGATCGGCGAGCGTCGAGAGCTGATCGATGCGGCCCATCGCGCTGCCGTGCGGCAACCCGAGAAAGAGCAGATCGCATTCCTCGACCGCGTCGGCGCGCACGAACTTCAACGGCGTCCGCTTCCTCAGGTTGGCGTGCGTGAAGTGGACGAACTGGCCGTCGAGCCGCTCGCTCGTGACCTGCCTGACCTCGAGCCGCGGATGCGACAGCGCCAGGCGCAGCAGCTCGCCGCCGGTATAGCCGGAGCCGCCGATGATCGACACCGAAAGACGATCGGCCACGATTACGCGGACGCGCCTTCGGCGAGCGAAATCGAGGCCAGGTGGGGGCCCTCGTCGGGCCAGCCGTTGGCCGCCGCCCAGCCGTCCCTGGCCACCTGGAGGCAGAAGTCCACCATGCGTTCCGGGATGTTGACGTTGGTCGGCGCGATGCTGTTGCGGAACTCCATCGTGTAGTTGACTTCGTTTACCAGCAGGCCGCGATTGGGGTCTTCGAACAGGTCGAGCGCCACCACGCCGCCGCCGCAGGCCCGGGCCGCGCGCGTGCAGATGTCGGCCAGCTCCGGCGTGACCGGGCAGTTGCTGGACGACCCGCCGCGGGCGGTGTTCGTGATCCAGTTCGGCGAGGTGCGGTAGATGGCGCAGATGGTCTCGGGCCCGACCTGGAACGCGCGGATGTCGCGCCCGGGCTTCTTCACGTATTCCTGGATGTAGAAGATGCTGTGGTGGTAGCTGCCGAGCGTCTCCTTGTGCTCGAGGATGGTCTCGGCGGCGTCGCGGTCGTTCACCTTGCTCAGCAGGCGCCCCCACGATCCGACCGTGGGCTTCAGCACCGCCGGATAGCCCAGCCGCTCGATCGCTTCGATCGCGCTTTCGGCGGTATAGGCCACGAGCGCCTTCGGCTGGGGCACCCGCGCCGCCGCGAGCGCGCTCGTGGTCATCAGCTTGTTGCCGCAGATGTCGGCGCACAGGGCCGTATTGACGGTCTTCACGCCCTGGTCGTTCAGGATCTTGAGGCTGTAGAGCGCGCGGCTGTGATTGATGCAGCGCTCGACGATGACGTCGAAGTGCTTGTAGGGGTGGTTGTCGACGTCGGTGAGGTCGAAGATCAGTTTCTGATCGTCGATCAGGTCGAGCGTGACGCCGCGCCGCTCGAACGCCTCGAACAGCAGTTTCTCTTCGACGCGCACGCGGCTGTACAACACCCCGACTCGCGGGTCACTCACCCCAGTCCTCCTCCTCTTGCGGCGCCAGCGCCAGCGTGAGGGGCTCGAGGGACGTGATCTCGAGCTCGGCCCCGCATCCGGGGCACTGCGTGATCTCGTTCTGCATCACGTTGGTGAGCGTGACGTCGGCAAGACACTCGGGGCATTGCGCCTGCCCGGTGGCAGTGGGAATAGCCATGTGAAGACGATCCTCGGAGAATCAGTGTCAGTCGTTGTGGTGCAGCTCGTACTCGCGCTGCACGCGGGCGTTTTCGGTCGCCGCCTTCTTGTCGCGCTTCTTCGCCGCGCCGAGCGCGAGCGCGTGCGTCGACTCGGACTTGACGGCCGGGATCGAAATCAACTTTTCCAGCTCGGTGCTCCGGCACGCGGGACAGGACGGCCGATCCCCGCCCGGACGCACGAGCGCCTCGAACTGCTTGGCGCATTTCTTACAGGCGTATTCGAAGATCGGCATGCTGTCCCCCGGGCGGGTCTGAAGACCCGCCTCTACTTTGCGCGCCCCGTGTAGCCCTCCGCCAGCAGGCGGACCTTGAACGCGGAGCCGCGGCCGACGATGTAGAGCGTCTTCTTGTCGGCGCCCGCGAACGCGATGTTCTGTCCCTGCAGCGACAGCGGGATGGTGCCGAGCAGCTCGCCCTTCGCGCTGAACACGTGCACCCCGCCGAGCGACACCACGTAGACGCGTCCGGCGTTGTCGATCGCAAGGCCGTCGGCGCCGCTGTTGAAGCCGCCGGTGGCGGTCTTGTTCACGGTCGGGTACTTCGCGAAGTTGCGGCGATTGCCAACGGTGCCGTCCGGCTTGACGTCGAAGGCGAGCACGTACTCGCCGCCGGTGTTGTTGACGTAAAGCGTCTTTTCGTCCGGGCTGAGCTGAATGCCGTTCGGCCGCTCGATGCCTTCGGCGATGCGGGTCGACTTGCCTCCCGCCGGCAGGTAGTAGACGGCAGGCGAGAGCGCCGGCACGGGAGGCGGCTGGCCCGGCGTCGCGTTGGGCCCGGGCTCGGAGAAATAGACGCCGCCCTTCTTGTCCACCACCAGATCGTTCGGGCGGCCGTACGGCTTGCCGTCGTAGTTGTCCGAGAGCGTGGCTTCCTGGCCCTTGGGGTAGATGACGCCGACGAGCGCCTTGCCCGGCGTGGTCTGAACCGAGATCAGCCGGCCCTTGCTGTCGAAGGCGAGCCCGTTCGATCCGTTGGTGTTCTCCAGGAACGTCGAGGTGTTGTTGTCTTTGTCGATCCTGGTGATGCGGTTGGCCTGCGTCTCGGTGAAGATCAGGCTGCCGTCGGGCAGGCCGATCGGGCCTTCGGTGCCGGTAAAGCCGCTCTTGATGACTTCCACCTTGGTGCCCGCCGCAATCACGCCGGCAATGGCGGTGGCCGTGGTTTCGGCGGCGACCGGTGGAGGCTGGCCTTGCGCCGCAGCCATCGCCGCGGTGGCCGCGAGGGGCAGGATCGAGAGCATCAGCGTGCGCATCAGGGTTACCTCAGAAGTTTCGGACCAGAGGGACAGTTTACATTGACGACTGAGCGATTGACGAATTAGCGATTGTTTGGGGATCGGGTGATTTGGCGATTTTGTGAATCGATCGGGCGATCGGGGATTGACAATCGCGAGATCGAATCACCCAATCGACAGTCGGCAATCGCCAAACAGTCGCCAAATCGGCCGATTGGCAATCGGCAATGGTCTCGCCCGCCCGGCCGCCGAACGTGTAATATCTCCTGTTCAAGGGGAGGCATCAGATGGGACGTGTACTTCGAGTGGGTCTGCTGGTAGCTGCCGGGGTGGTGGCGGTTGGGGCACTGGGTAGCGGGACGTTGGCGCAAGCCCCCGCGCAAGCACCGTCAGGACCGTGGATGGCGGTGACGCCGGTCAACGATTTGCCGAACCCCTACGCCACGATTGAAGGCTTCGCGAAACTGCCCGAGGGCCGCACCTGGGGCTCGACCAGCGCCGTGGAGATTGACAAGGACGGCACGAGCATCTGGGTCGCCGAGCGCTGCCAGGTGAACTCCTGCTGGGACGCGGCGAAGGGCGTCATCTCGCCGCTCGACACGGTGTTCAAGTTCGATGCGACCGGCAAGATGGTCAGGAGCTTCGGACAGGGCATGTTCATCTTCCCGCACGGCATCCACGTCGATCGCGACGGGAACGTCTGGGTCACCGACGGCCAGAGCAACCTCCCCAGCCGCCGTCCGGGCCAGCCGGCCGATGCGCCGCTGCCGCCGATGCCGGCGAAGGTGATCGGGCATCAGGTCATCAAGTTCAGCCCCGACGGCAAGGTCCTGCTCGCGCTCGGCAAGCCCGGCGGCAACCCGCCCGGCGCCGACGCCGCCGACCCGGCGTCGTTCTATCAACCGAACGACGTCATCACCTATCCCAATGGCGACATCTTGGTGGCCGAGGGTCACGGTGGCGCCAACGCCCGTCTGATCAAGTTCGACAAGACCGGCAAGTTCCTGTCGCAATTCGGCAAGCGGGGGACGGGTCTCGAGGGTGAATTCGATCAGCCGCACGGCCTGGCGTTCGACTCGAGGGGCCGGCTCTTCGTGGCCGATCGCGCGAACAACCGGATCCAGGTGCTGGACGCGCAGTCGTTCAAGACCCTCGACACGTGGTACCAGTTCAGCCGGCTGAGCGGCATCTACATCGACAGGAACGACATGCTCTACGGCGCCGACTCGGAGTCCGGCTCGGTCAATCCCGCGCACGGCAAGTGGCTGCGCGGCATGCGCATCGGCAGCGCCAAGGACGGCAAGGTGATGTACTTCATCCCCGACCCGAGCAACACCGATCCGACGGCCAAGGGCACGCTGGCGGCCGAAGGCGTGGCGGCGGACTCGAAGGGCGTGATCTACGGCGCCGAGGTCGGGCCGCGGAAGGTGCAGCGGTACGTCAGGAAATAACCAATAACCAATTGCGAATAACCAAGGGCGGTGGCGCGATGAGCGTCACCGCCCTTCGTCTTTTCGGCGGATGAGACAGGTGGTGGTGGCGAAGGCGTAGATCTTTCCGGCGGCGTCTTCGAGGCGGCCTTCGGCGAGCGCCGTAGTGCGACCGGAGTGGATAACCGTGCCGATGCCGCGCACCGCGCCGGTCGTGGACGACAGCGGCCTCAGGAAATTGATCTTCAGTTCCAGCGTCGTGTAGATGTCGCCGGCCTTCAGCGTGCTGTGCACGGCGCAGCCCATGGCCGAATCAAGAATGGTGGCGCCAAAGCCGCCGTGGACGACGCCGATCGGGTTGTAGTGAAACTCGCTGGGAGCGCCGGCAAACACCGCGCGGCCGTTGGACACTTCGACGATGCGAATGTCCATCAGCCGCGCCATCGGCGGCGCCGGCAGCTTGCCATCCACCACCATTTGGAGACGCTCGACTCCCGACATCGCCTTCGCGTCATCCCACAGGTTTGCCGGGTCTTCCCACGTGAACGTCCGCTCTCGCTTCATGCGAAAAGCTTAAACCAGACGCGCCGTCGGCGCTCGGCCAGACGACTCGCGCCGTCGGCGCTCGTGGGACTCGATGCTTCGCATCTCGTGCGACTCGGTCCTGTGAATTGTCTGATCCTACGAACAGAGTGAGTCCCAGGAGTGAGCGAAGCGAACGACTCCCACGAGGCGGCGACAGCCGCCGAGTCCTCGGTTACTTGATTTCGACCGCCCAGCCGACGCCGATCTTCAGCTGCGGCACGTAGCTGCCGCCGCCGACACGGAACTCGGTGAAGAAACCGTTGTCGTGCGCGAAGCCGAACAGGTAGCTGCCGCCGGCGTGAATCTCGCGCGGGGCCTCGGCGAGCTCGCCCGTGAACTTCGACACGGTGATCACGGGGCCGCCGCCCTGCACCAGCGTCCACCCCGACTGGCCCAGCGGGAATTTCACGACGAGATCGAGGTTGATCGTGCCCAGGCGCATCCCGTCGCCGAACCCGCCGTCGATCCCGGGTCGAATGTGGAAGCGGCCGCCGATGTCGGACGATTCCCACGCGACGCCGGCGTAGACCTGCGTGGGATCGATCGACGCGCCGCCGTTGAAGCCTATCGAGGACTGCGCGGACGCGGACCGGGCGGTGAGGCCCGGCAAACACCCCAGAAACACCGCGACCAGCGCCCAGCGTTGTCCTCTCCTTGAGACCATGTGAACCTCTCCACGGGGCCGTATCAAGTTCTGTTCCAGCCTTTGCTCGGCTTGATCATCGCGCGAGCTTCGGCCGGGCACACCCCATCGCGCGCTCGATCAGGTCCGCGGCGGTGCCCGGGCCGTCATCGGGCAGCATCCGCGCCCGAATGTCCATCGCCCGGCGCTTCATGTCCGCGTCGCCCACGGTTTTCGCCAGGCGCGCGGCCAGCGCCTTCGTGGTCAAGGCGGTCCGGCGAAGCGGGGCAGGCGCCACGCCGAGCCGGTGGAGATCGTCCGACCAGAGAAACTGATCCGACACGTGCGGCACGGGAATCGACGGCACCCCTGCGCGCAGCGTGGCATGCGTCGTCCCCGCGCCGGCGTGATGGACCACTGCGCTACAGCGCGGAAAGACCTGGGCGTGCGGCGTCCGCTTCACGAACAGGACGTCGCCGGTCACCGGCCGATCGATCTCGGCCTGGACGATCGCGCGCGTTCCCGCGAGCTTTGCGGCTTCTGTGAAGATCGCCACGGTGTCCATCAAGTAGTGGCTGCCGCCGAACGGCATCAGGCTGCCGAAGCCCATGAACGCCGGCGCCGGCCCGCGCGACAGGAATGCCTCGACCTCCGGCGCCATCGGCTCGTGCTCGTGGGCCGGCAGCGACAGGAAGCCGCATTGCTGGTGCCACGCCGGCCAATCCGCCGGGCGATCCAGCAGCGCCGGGCTCGACGCGATCAGGTTGAGCCGATGCGACGGCCAGGCGTCCTCCAACAGGTCGGCGAACGCCGGCAGCCCGAGGCGCGCGCGGAACCGATTCGCGTTCGTGAGCAGCGTCCGATTCAACGCGAATCGGACGATCGCCCATTCGATGGCGTTGGCCCATTCGCCGAGCCGGGGCAGCCCCGAGGGGTGGATGTGCCGCGATGGCACCAGCAGGTGCGCGAACGCCACGGTGATCGCCGGCGTGCCCGCGGTGTCGGCCGCGGCGCGCGAGGGATGAAGAATGAAATGGTGGATCAGCAAATCCGATCGCCGGCACAGCTCGAGGCCGGCTTCGTAGATCGGTTCGACGACGGGCTCGAGAAGGCGGCGGCTGATGTGGAGGCCCTGCTGCAACTGATTGCGGGTGTTGATGGCCGTGAGGCCGATCTCGAAGAGCTCGCGTGGATCCGGTACCACCGGCGAGGCCACCGCGCGCGCCGTGAACCCGAGAGCGGTCGCGACCCCCTCGTATCGCCGGTCGCTGATTTCGGTATAGAGCAGCTCGACGTCGTGGCCGCGCGCTGCCAGCGCATGGCCGAGCGCCACAAATGGACGGATGTCGCCTTCGCTGCCCCATGTCTGGATTCCGACGCGCAAGGGCCCATGCTATCGTGAAAGTCTCCACGTTGACCGACCCGCCCGACGCCTACGCCGCCCTCCGCCACGCGTTCGTCCGCTCGTTTGCGATCGGCCGCTTCGCGGCGATCGCCGGCTGGCAGATGATCTCGGTGGCGGTCGGCTGGCAGCTGTACGAACGCACCGGCGATCCGTGGGCGCTCGGCCTGGTGGGCGCCGTGGAGCTGGCGCCGGTCCTGTTCCTGATGGTCGTGGCCGGCAACGCCGCCGATCGCTATCCCCGCCGCAACGTCGCCATCTTCGCGCATGCGCTGCTGACGGTGGCGGCGACGGGCCTTGCCCTGGTCTCGTGGCTGGACGGTCCGACGGCCGCGATCTATTCGCTGCTCGTCCTGATCGGCGCCGCGCGCGCGTTTGCATCGCCGTCGGTGAACACCATCCTGCCGCAGTTGCTCGCGCCGGCGGAGTTTGCCAACGCCAACGCGTGGCTGTCGTCGACGTTTCAGCTGGCGGCCATCATCGGGCCCGCCGCCGGCGGGCTGTTGATCGCCGCCAGCGGCGCCGCGACGCTTGCCTTTGCTGTGGCCGCCGCCGGGCAGCTCGTCTTCATCGTGTTCATCGGGTTCTCGAACGAGTTCGGCGCGTTCGAAAGCGGCGCGACGGCGGCGCTCGTCGGGCCGACGCTCTCCGTGGTCGGCGGCGGCTTCGCGACCCTGCTCGTCGTGGCCGTGGTGCACGCGGCGTGGCCGCAACTGGCGAGGATCGGCCCCCTCCATACGCTCGCCGGATATACTCAGGAGTGAATGAGCGTCGGCCGCACGATCTTCCTGAAGGCGTCGGACAGTCAATGGCTGCGGGAACACGGCACCAAGGCGCCATTCGTCCGGCGCGCCGTGTCGAAGTTCATGCCCGGCGAATCGTTCGACGACATGCTCGTCGCGGCGAAGGCCATGGCCGGCGACGGCGTCTCGGCGGTGTTTACCCGGCTGGGCGAAAACGTCCGCGACCTCGCCGAGGCCGACGCCGTGGCGCGGCACTACGTCGACGGCATCGACCGCATCAAGCAGGCGCGGCTGGCCTGCGAGCCGTCGATCAAGCTGACGCAGCTCGGGCTCGACATCGATCGCGAGCTGGCGTACGGCCACCTGCGGGCGCTGGCCTCGCGCGCGCACCAGACCGGCAATTACCTCTGGATCGACATGGAGCAGTCGAGCTATGTCGACGTCACGCTCGATCTCACGCGCCGGCTCCGGCAGGAATTCCCGCGCGTGGGCGTGTGCCTGCAGGCCTACCTGTTCCGCACGCGTGAGGACCTCGTCGACCTGATGGGCCGCGGCATCGGGATCCGGCTGGTCAAGGGCGCGTACAACGAGCCGCCGGCGGTGGCGTTTCCGAAGAAGAGCGAGGTCGACGCGAACTACCTCGCGCTGGCGCAGACCATGCTCGACGCCGGGTCGCGGGCCGGCGGCGCGCGTCCGGTGTTCGGCACGCACGACGTGCCGCTGATCGAAGCCATTCGCCGCCACGCCGGCGCCGCCGGCGTGGCCCCGATCGAGTACGAGTTTCACATGCTCTACGGCATCCAGAAGGCGGCGCAACTGCGCCTGGCCCACGACGGCGCGTTGGTCCGCGTGCTGATCGCCTACGGCGCCTACTGGTTTCCCTGGTACATGCGGCGGCTGGCGGAGCGGCCGGCCAACGTGTGGTTCGTCGCGAAGTCGCTTTTCGGTTAGCGATATGATCGCTCCCATGGACGACGCCCCGAAGAGTGCGGTCGAGCTGGCGATGGCGCGGCTCAAGAAGAAGGACGCGGACGAGGGCGTGACCGATCACCCGCTGTCCGCCGACCAGAAGAACGAGATCGCCGAGGTGCGGAAGACCTACGCCGCCAGGCTGGCCCAGGAAGAGATCCTCTACAAGTCCCGCATGCAGGGATCGGTCGACTACGACGAGCGCCAGAAGTTCGAAGAGAACTACCGCCGCGACGTCGAGCGCCTGACGCACGAGCGCGATCGGAAGATCGAGAAGATCCACGCCAGTTGATGCTGTCGGAAGGCGACATCTACGCGCGGATCGGGGAAGACGGCTTCGCGCGCCTCGTCGCCGCGTTCTACGCGCAGGTCCCGCAGGACGACGTCCTTGGACCCATGTACCCCACGGACGATCTCGCCGGCGCCGAGCTGCGGTTGCGGGAGTTTCTCGTCGGCCGCTTCGGCGGCCCGCCGCGCTACGAGCAGTCGCGCGGGCACCCGCGGCTGCGGATGCGCCATCAGCCCTATCGGCTCGATCAACGGGCGCGCGATCGCTGGGTCGCCTTGATGGACCGCGCGCTCGATCGAACGGCGCTGCCGGCGGAGGCCGATCAGGTGTTACGCGCCTTCTTTCATCAGACCGCCACTGTTTTGATGAACTCGCGAGAGTAGCCGGCGGCATATACTCCTCAGATGCGCGAAGTCGTGGTGACCTCAACCGGGGCGAAGCTCGCTCAACAGATCACCATCGGCCCCCACCACGTCCTGGCGGACGAGGAAATCGAGAAGGGCGGCACCGACACCGGACCCGAGCCGCACGAACTGCTTCTGGCTGCGCTCGGCGTGTGCACGTCGATGACCTTGCGTCTCTACGCCGATCGCAAGGGCTGGCCGCTGCAGAGCGTGCGCGTAACGCTGGGCGGCGCGACCGAAGACACGCGCTACGCGATCACCCGGCGGATCATTCTCGAGGGCGATCTCGACGCGGCGCAGCGCCAGCGGCTGATCGAGATTGCGAACAAGTGTCCGGTGCATCGCACCCTCACCGGCGAGGTGGTGATCACGACGAGGGAGGAAGGGGCGTGAGCGGTCCTACGAGCGCGCCGCCAGGAAATCCGAGTAGCGCGGCTCGGCGCAGAACCATCCGGCCAGCACCAGCCGAGGCGTGCTGCCGGTGACCGGCGTCACCTGGTGCTCGATGGCGCTCGAGATCCGGAAGAGCATCGCATCACCGTGGCCGGTGTTGGCGATCTCGGCGATCGGCGCTTCGGTTTCCGCATTCCGGATCTGCAGCAGGCCGCCCTCATAACGGTCCCGCCCCAGGTTGATGCTCAAGCCGACGAGCCGCCCGCCGACGACATCGGTGTGCCACGGGTAGAACTGCCCGCGGCCATCCGGCCGGCCGCGCCGATAGACGCGCCCCTTGAAGCACCCGATCGGCGGGCAGCCGGTGACGCGCTCGACAAAATCGAACAGCCGCGGATCGTTCAGCGTGATCACGAACAGGCCCAGCAGGGGGGCGTCGTCGAGCTGCTGCTCGATCTCGACGCCGTCTTCCACGCGCGCGGTGAAGGCCGCGCCGGGCAGCCGCGCATCGAGCAGCGCCAGCAGCTCGTCGCCCAGGAAGCGGGGAAGCCGGCAGACATGGCGGGCGGCAAATTCCGTGGCCAGCGAGGCAATCTGGTGGTCGGGATTCTCGAGGTGGATGCGGTCGCGCGCCAGCTGGATCATGGCCAGGGGGGCCCTTGCCCAACAGATGGTGGATCGGGCGTGATGATACCCCCATTTCGCCGTATACTCTCCTACCGATGCACATAACGGCGCGTCTTTTCCTGGCGTCTGGCCTGCTGGCCGGGCTTGCCGTGATCGGGCCCGTTCATGCCCAAATCCCGACCGACATCGCCGCTGAGCTCGATCGCCTGCTCGCGCAGGTGGCCGATGCCCCGGCGGATCGCAATCCCGCCGAACGCGCGCGCCGCCTCGAGCTGCTCGGCGACGTGGAAGTGCGGGCCAACATGCTCGGCGCCGCGCGGTCGGCGTTCGAGGAAGCGTCGGCGCTCCGCACGCAGAACTCGCCCGAGGATCGCGATCTGGGCCGGCTGGCCTTCAAGCTCGCCAACGTCGCCCGCCTCGACAAGCGCCCGGCCGACGCCGAACGCTTCATCGATCTGGCCGTCGCGCGCCTTCGCACCGGCGCGCCCCAGAGCCCCGAGTACGCCGACGCCTTGGTGGAATCGGCGCGGTCGGCCACCGCCCGGAACGACGTCGCCAAGGCCGAACAGGCGTACCGCGATGCCCTGGGCGTGGTGTCGAAGCTGCAGCCCGGGTCCGCCCGCGAAGCGCAGCTGTCGGAGATCCTGGGCGATGCCGCGGTGCGCCGCAAGGACCTCGAAGGCGCCGATCAGCTCTACTCGCGCGGCCTGGCGGTGCTCGAGACCTCGCAGCGCGATACCGTCGATTACGCGCGCCTGGCCAACGCGCTCGCTGTCGTCGCCGCGGCGCGCAACCAGTTGCCGCGCGCGCAGGGGCTGTACGAGGCGTCGCTCAAGATCTACGAGGCGCAGCGCCCCGACAGCCTCGAGGTTTCACAGCTGCTCAACAACCTCGGCATCCTGCAGATGAACCGTGGCGCGTCGGCCGCCGCCGAGGCGATGTTCCGCCGTTCCCTGACGATCAAGACCACGCGCAAGGGCGCGCCCGAAGACATCGGCACCACGCACGCGAACCTCGGCCTCGTGCTGCTCGAGCAGGGGCGGCTCGCCGACGCGGGCGCCGAGTTCAAGGCCGCCGTCGACCTGCGCCGCGCGCAGGCGCCGCCGCTCGAGCTGGCCGCGCTGCAGACCAACCTGGCCCGCATCGAGCTCCTGCGCGGACGCCCCGACACGGCGACCGCCGCGGCGCGCGAGGCCCTCGAGATCCGCCGCGCCCAGGCGCCGCAGACCCTGCTGGTGGCCGCCACCGCGACCGAGCTCGGCCTGGCCCGCGAGGCGGCGCGCGCCTACGACGAGGCCCTGGCCCTTCACCGGGAAGCGCTGGCGATTCGCGAGAAGCTGGCGGCGAACTCCGCCGAGGTGGCCGAGTCCCTCGAACGCATCGCGGTCGTGACCTCGCTGTCCGGCGATCCACTCGCCGCCCGAAGCGCGTTCGAGCGCGCGGTCGAAGCGTGGGCCCGCGTGTCGCCCGGTTCGCTCGATCACGTCAACGTGATCCACGAGGTCGGCGAGTTCCTCGTCGCCCGTGGCGATGCGGTGGAAGGCCTGCGCCGCCTGCGCGAGGCCGTGGATCTGCTCGAACGCTCCACCGCCGCGCGCCCCACGGGCACTCTCGATGCCCGCGCGCAGCTGGTCTCGCGCCTGCAGGCGTATTACGGCGCGCCGATCCGCATCCTCGCCGAGCGCGGCGACGCGGGCGAGTCGGTCACCTTGCTCGATCGGATGCACGAGCGGTTGAGGCGGGCGCGCGGGGGCGATGACGCCGCCGTGGCGCCGGTGTCGCCCCTCGACGCGCTCAAGCGCGGCATCGAAACCGGCACGCTCGTGGTGGCTTTCAGCGTCCAACCGGCGGCCAGCTATGCCTTCGTGGCGACCCGCGACACGCCGATGCGCGTCTACCGCATCGACGAAAAGGGCGCGGCGCTGTCGGAGCGCGTGCAGAAGTTCGTCGAGCGCGTCCGGACCCGTTCGTCGGCCGCCGCCTACGAGGCGCCGCTTGTGAGCGAGGGCAAGGCCCTGTTCGATCTGCTGTTCGGTCAATTCGAAGACTCGGCGGTTCGCGCCGACCGTCTCCTGATCGTCCCCGATGGTCCGCTCGAGGCGCTGCCGTTCAGCGCGCTGGTGCGCAACCCGGCGGGCCGCACGACCTGGCAGTACCTCGTGGATTGGAAGCCGATGGTGTTTGCGCCGTCGATGGTCGCCGCGGCCGCGTGGGCCGGAGGCGCCGCCGCGCCTGCCAGCGTCGGCCAGCTGTTCCCGACAACGGACGAGCCGGGTTTGGCCGCCGCCAGGCTGGTCGGCGGCGCCATGAACGGCGGCGCGCTCGTGTCGTTGTGGACCCCCGCCGAGCGCGTGACCGACGAGTTCGCCGAGCTGTTCAAGATGAGCCTGACGCAAGGCCGCGCGCGCGAAGCCGCGTTGTCGCGAGCCCAGCGGGTGATGCGCGACGAGCGCGGCCGTACGCACCCGGCCTATTGGGCGGCGTTCCGCTACTACGGCGCCCGCGGCGTCCGCTGACGCCGCGACCCGGCGCTCGCTTGGCACTTTAGGCCACCCAGGCACCTCCCTTAGGCACCGCAGGCACCTTTCGCACCCTGGGCACCCTGTCTTTGTCGGCACTGCGTTTGCTCTGTACATGTCGAGCAGACGATATGCACGCATGGATTTCTCTCCGTCAGGTCCTCAAGGTTCTTCTCATGCTCGTGCTGGTGAGCGCCGGCGCGGCGCTCTACACCGCCTGGCAGATCCAGCGGGACGTGGCCGCGGTCAGCGCGCGCTTCACCCTCGATCCGGGTCCGCGATCGACGCTGATCTTCGACTCCAAGGACAAACCGATCGCGGCGCTCTATCGCGAGCACCGCATGCCGGTGGCGCTCGAGGAGATGTCGGGCGATCTGGTGACCGCGGTCCTCGTGACCGAAGACCGTCGCTTCTTCAGCCACGACGGCATCGACTTTCGCCGCATGGCCGCCTCGACCCTGGCCAACCTCCGCCACGGCCGCATCGTCCAGGGGGGTAGCACCATCACGCAGCAGTTCGTGCGCGGCGCGTTTCTCGATCGATCGCGCACCTATGCCCGAAAGGTCCGCGAGGCGTGGCTGGCCACCGAGCTCGAAACGCGGTACAGCAAGCGGGCGATCCTCCAGGCCTATCTCAACCGTGTGTACTTGGGCGACGGCTACTACGGCGTGGAAGCGGCGTCCCGCGGCTACTTTGGCAAATCGGCCTCGAAGCTGAACGCGACCGAGGGCGCGACGCTGGCGGCGCTGATCAACCGCCCGTCCGGCTACGGCTTGCGCCGCACGCCCGCGCGCGTGCGCGAGCGCCGCGACTGGGTGCTCCGGCAGATGCTTGGCCAAGGCGACCTCGACCCCGTCCGCTACGCGAGCAGCGTCGTGGTTCCCGTGGCATCCACGCTGGCGTCGGCACAGACCCGCGCCACCGAGGATCTGGCCAGGATCCACCACGGGCCCTACTTCGTCGATACGGTGACGCAGCTGCTGCAGGCACAGTTCGACACCACGACGATCCTGACAGGGGGCCTGCGCGTCTACACCACGCTCGATTCCGACGTGCAGCGGTTCGCCGAGCAGTCCATCCTGAAGCGGCTCGGAGAACTCGACAAGCGCCGCAAGCAGGGCGAACCCCTCCAGGCGGCCTTGGTCGCCATCGAGCCGTCCACCGGCTTCGTTCGCGCCATGGTGGGCGGGCGGAACTTCGTCGAGAGCCCGTTCAACCGCGCGATCGATGCGAAGCGCCAGCCCGGATCGGCCTTCAAGCCGTTCGTGTTTGCGGCCGCGCTCGAGGCCGGGTACTCGCCGGGGACGATCATCGGCGGCCTCGACGAGTCGGTCGCCTCCGCGCAAGGCGCTTACCTGCCGGCCGGCGAGCACGAACTCGAGGCGACGACGCTCCGATCGGCACTGGTGCATTCGAGCAATCGCGCCGCCGTGCACTTGCTGCAGCGCGTCGGCCTGCGGCCGACCATCGACCTGGCCGCGCGCATGGGCCTCGACTCGATGCCGGCGGTGCCATCGCTGGCGCTCGGCACCGGCGAGGTGAGCCTGCTCCACCTGACATCCGCGTACACGGTATTCGTGAACGGCGGCATCCAGAAGCCGCCCACGTTCATTCGCCGCGTCGAAGACTCGGCGGGCCGCGTTCTCTATCGTGCCGAAAGCGAGGGCACCCGCGTGATGAGCGAAAGCACGGCATTCCTGATGGCGTCGATGCTGGCTGACGTCGTCGACAGCGGCACCGGTTACGCCGCGCGCACCAATGGCTTCCGCCTGCCGGCCGGCGGCAAGACGGGCAGCACCGACGACCACGCCGACGCCTGGTTCGTGGGGTTCACGCCGCAACTGGCGGCCGGCGTGTGGATGGGATTCGATCGCCCGCAGCCGATCATGCGGCGCGGGTTTGCCAGCGTCGTGGCCGTACCCGCGTGGGCGGGCTTCATGAAGGACGCCACCACCGGCAACAAGGCAGAGTGGATCACTGCGCCCGCGGGCATCTCGCGCATTCGCCGCTGCCGGGAATCCGGCAGCCTGGCCACGGAATTCTGTGAGCTCTACGGCGAGGTCACCGACGACATGGTGGCCGCCGGCCGCGCGCCCGATCTCTGTCCGCTTCATAACGCGACGGGAACGGTCGCTCCCGTCGCGCGCGTGGCTCCCGTCGCTCCGGCCGGTCCGCCGTCGCCGTAGGAAGGCGCCGCGGCGGTTGATATCCGCCTCATCTCCAGCTATCGTTAGGGCCGCAAATTCATAGGTAATCGTCTCGGAGGCGGCCCTCATGCAGGTGATACCGGTCACGGCCGTCCATCGTGGCTTCGGGCAAACGGCCCGTCGCGATTCATGGTGGGCGGCGCCTCTCGGCGTGTTTCTCGGTCTGTCGGCCTTCGTCGTCTACGCCACGTGGGCCGCGTTCCAAGGCGAGCATTACCACTTCGGCCCCTACCTGTCGCCGTTCTACGCGCCGGTGTTGTGGGGCGATTCACCGCATGCCTGGTTCGGACCCAAGCCCGATTGGTGGCCGGCGCTGCTGCCGTTTTCGCCGGCGCTGCTGATCCTGCCGTTCCCCGGCGGGTTCCGCTTCACGTGCTACTACTACCGTGGCGCCTACTACAAGGCGTTCTGGGCCGACCCGCCCTCCTGCGCCGTCGGCGAGCCCCGCAAGGGGTATCGCGGCGAGAATGCGTTCCCCCTCATCCTCCAGAACGTCCACCGCTTCTTCATGTGGGTGGCGGTTGTCTTCATCGCGTTCCTGGCGTACGACGTCTGGAAGGCGCTCTGGTTCACCAATCCCGCCACGGGCGCCGCCGAGTTCGGCATCGGTGTCGGCACGATCGTGCTGGCGGTGAACGTCGTGCTGCTGGCCAGCTACACCTGGGGCTGCCACGTGCTGCGCCACGTCGTTGGCGGGCGCATGGACGAGGTGTCGAAGTCGCCGATCTGCGACACGGCCTACGCGTGCGTGAGCGGCCTCAACCTGCGCCACCAGCTCTTCGCGTGGTGCAGCCTGTTTTCGGTGATGGTCGCCGACCTCTACGTCCGCCTCTGCTCGATGGGGATCTGGACCGATCTGAGGCTCCTGTAGATGGCCGCTCATGCCACGTATTCCTACGACGTCCTGGTGATCGGGGCGGGCGGGGCCGGCCTGCGTGCGGCCATCGAGGCGGCCAACGGCGGCGTCTCGGTCGGCCTGATCTGCAAGTCGCTGCTCGGCAAGGCGCACACCGTCATGGCCGAAGGCGGCATGGCCGCCGCGTTGGCCAACGTCGACGAGCGCGACAACTGGAAGGTCCATTTCGCCGACACGATGCGGGGCGGCCAGTACGTGAACAACTGGCGGATGGCCGAGCTCCACGCGAAGGAAGCGCCGGACCGCGTGCGCGAGCTCGAAGCCTGGGGCGCGGCCTTCGACCGCACGCCCGACGGGAAGATCCTGCAGCGCAACTTCGGCGGCCACCGCTATCCGCGGCTGGCCCACGTCGGCGATCGCACGGGCCTCGAGCTGATCCGCACACTCCAGGATCACACCACCTACCTGGGCGTCACGGTGCACATGGAGCACACCGTGATCGAGCTGATTCTCGACGGCGGCCGGGCGGCGGGCGTGCTGGCCTACGACCGCGAGCGCGGCCGCTTCCACGTGTTTTCGGCGAAGGCCATCGTGCTCGCCACCGGCGGCATCGGCCGCGCCTACAAGATCACGAGCAACAGTTGGGAAGGCACCGGCGACGGCCACGCGCTGGCCTATCGCGCGGGCGCCGATCTCATCGACATGGAGTTCGTGCAGTTCCACCCGACCGGCATGGTCTGGCCGCCGAGCGTGCGCGGACTGCTGGTCACCGAGGGGGTCCGCGGTGAGGGCGGCGTGCTGAGGAACAGCGAAGGCCGCCGGTTCATGTTCGACGACATCCCCGACAACTACAAGGCGCAGACGGCCGCCGATCCCGAAGAAGGCTGGCGCTACGTGATGCAGGACAAGGACGCGCGGCGCCCGCCCGAGCTGCTCACGCGCGACCACGTCGCCCGCTGCATCCGCCGCGAAGTGAAGGCCGGGCGCGGCTCGCCGCACGGCGGCGTCTTCCTCGACATCGCGTGGATCAAGGAGCGGATTCCCAACGCCGCGGAGCACATCAAGCGCAAGCTCCCGAGCATGTACCACCAGTTCAAGGAGCTGGCCGACCTCGACATCACCAAGGAACCGATGGAGATCGGGCCGACCACGCACTACATCATGGGCGGCATCAAGGTGAACGCCGACTCGCAGGAGTCGACCATTCCCGGCCTGTTCGCCGCCGGCGAGTGCGCCGCCGGCATCAACGGCGCCAACCGGCTCGGCGGCAATTCGCTCTCGGATCTGATCGTCTTCGGCAAGCGCGCCGGCGAATACGCCGCGGAGTACGCGCGCAAGAACGCGGCGGTGAAGGTCGACAATGGGGCCGTGGAGCGGGCGATGAAGGCGTCGCTGGCGCCCTTCGATCGCGGCGCCGCCGGCGAGAATCCCTACCGGGTGCAACAGGACCTGCAAGAGACCATGCAGAACCTGGTCGGCATCGTCCGCACCGAGGCGGAGATGCAGGAGGCGGTGCAGAAGCTCGCCGGCTTCAACGAGCGCGCGTCACGCGCGGGCATCGACGGCCACCGGGAGTACAACTCGGGCTGGCACACCTGCATCGATCTCCGGAACCTGCTCGATGTCTCCGAGGCGATCGCGCGGTCGGCGATCGAACGCAAGGAGAGCCGCGGCGGCCACTTCCGCGAAGACTATCCAGACAAGCAGGCCGAGTTCGGCAGGTTCAACATCGCGGCCCGGCGGCAGCCCGGCGGGTCGATGGCGGTCACGCGCATTCCGCTGGCGGAGATGCCGGCCGAGCTGAACCAGGTCATCGAGGAGCAAAGACAGTGAGCCAGGCCACCTTTCGCATCTGGAGAAGCGAGCCCGGCGGCGGCTCCGGCGCCTTCACGGACTACACCACCGAGATCTCCGAGGGCATGGTCGTGCTCGACGCGGTGCACAAGATCCAGGCGGAGCAGGCGCCCGACATGGCGTGCCGCTGGAACTGCAAGGCGGGCAAGTGCGGATCCTGTTCGGCAGAAATCAACGGCAAGCCGCGGTTGATGTGCATGAGCCGGCTGAACACGATCGACCTGAACGCGCCGGTAACCGTCGAGCCGATGCGGACGTTCCCGTTGATCAAGGACCTCGTGACCGACGTGTCGTGGAACTTCCGGACCAAGAAGGGCCTGAAGAAGTTCAAGCCGCGCCAGCCCGACGCGCCCGACGGCACCTGGCGCATGGCGCAGCGCGACATCGACCGCGTGCAGGAGTTCCGCAAGTGCATCGAGTGCTTCCTGTGCCAGGACGTGTGCCACGTGCTGCGCGACCACGACAAGCACGAGGAATTCATCGGCCCTCGCTTCTTCGTCTACTCGGCGGCGCTCGAAATGCACCCGCTCGACACCGACGACCGGCTGGCCGACCTCAAGGACCGCCACAACATCGGCTACTGCAACATCACCAAGTGCTGCACCAAGGTGTGCCCCGAGCACATCCACATCACCGATAACGCCATCATCCCGTTGAAGGAACGCGTCGTCGATCGCTTCTACGATCCGGTGACGCGGTTCCTCCGAATGGTGACAAGCTAGGACTATGTTCGAACTGAAGCGGCTCTCGATGTCCGCCATTCCAGCCGCGCTGGCCAGGGCGGAGCGCTACCGCCTCCTCAACGAGCCGGAAGAGGCCCAGAGCATCTGCGAAGACATCCTGCACGTGGATCCTTCCAATCGGGACGCCATCGTCACCTTGATCCTGGCGCTGACCGACGCGTTCCCGCGCGGCGCCGGCAATGCCGTCAGCCGCGCGCAGGAGTACGTGGCCAAGCTCGGCTCCGAATACGAGCGCTCCTACTACGCCGGCATCGTCGCCGAACGGCGGGCGCGGGCGCTGCTCGATCGCGGGGGCCCGGGCCGCGCGCTGCCGGCGGGCGACTGGCTCCGCGAGGCCATGCGCGCCTTCGAGCGCGCCGAGGCCGTGAAGCCCGTCGACAACGACGATGCGCTCCTGCGGTGGAACGCGTGCGTGCGGTTGTTCCAGCACCATCCGGAGCTGATGGTGACCGACGAAGAGCGCACCGCGCCCCTGATGCTGGAGTAGGTTATGCTGGCGTGGTCTATGCGCCATCGACTCCTGTTTGCCGGCGTGCTGCTGCTGGGCGCCCTGGCGTCTCCCGGCCTCGCCGCCGCCCAGGGCATCACGGTGGCGGTGGTCATCGACGCACAAGGTTTCCTCACGATTGGTGAATCCGACCAGAACGCGGGCCCGTTCGACTGGGTCGGCGTCGATTCGCGTATTTCCGCCGGCCCGCGCAGCTACGCCGTGCTCGCGTTTGCCAGCGGCGCCCGCTATCGCGTGGAGTCGCGCACCCGGGCGCACGTGCAGGGCAACACCGTGCATCGGCTCCATGGCATGGTGACCGAGCTGCCCGCGGTCCCGGCGTTTCCCGTTCGCCAGATCGGACGGGGCCGCACCGCCGCCGAGCCCACCGACGCGGACCGCGCGGCCCTCAAGGCCTTCGCCGACGCCATTGGCACCACCGCCGACAAGGACCTGTTGCTGCTGGCGACCGTCGTGCACCTGCACTGGGGCATGCCGAAAGAGGCCGGCCTGTACTTGCAACGCGCCCGCGCGGCCAACGCGCCGAAGAAGCTCGTCGAGATGCTCCAGCGGCAACTCCCCAGCTGAGACTCCCATGACCTGCAGAGGCGGGTCTTTAGACCCGCCTAGGTCTGCTTTCGGATCACCAGCACGTTGCGTTCACGCTCGCGCGTATAACTCACCTCGTCCACCAGCGTCTTCACGAGGTGCATCCCCAGGTTCGGGTCCTCGCGCTCGAGCGGATCGAACGGCGGCGCATCATCCTCGATTCGCGCGGTGAGGCTGGCGCCGTCATGCGCGAGGGCGACGCGGATCCGCTGCGCGCCGCGGTCGGGCCCGTAGCCGTACGAAATGATGTGCAAGACGATCTCGTCGAGCGCGAGGTTGAGCTGGGAGAGCACGTCGCCGTCGATGCCGTGCCGCAGGCAGAACTGCTCGAGGTGTTCGGCGAGCAGCGGCATTTCCGCGAGGTCGTTGGAGAGCTCGAAGGCGAGCTGGTCGGGTTCCGGTGTCATCGGTGCGACGGAAGCCCCAGCATACCTTCCCCTGGAAAGACAATCGATTACAAACCCGCCAACGGGCTTGTCGTATTCTTCGGTCACAACGACAGAGGGGAAGCACCGGGTGGGGCGTCGCCAGTGAGCCGCAATGTCCCCACCCGGATTTTTTTGTGTCTCGCGTTATAATTTCCGGAAGGGGCGGCGCGTCGCGCCGCACCGCACACGAAAAGGGGAGACAGGGTCCATGTTCGACAACCTGACGGGTAACAGCCTCGATCGCCGTAGTTTTCTTCGCGGTTCCGCCATGTTCGCCGCGGCCATCGGCCTGGCCGTCACCCCTGCGATGGCTCAGCAACAGCCGCCGCCGAAGCCGGAAGAAGAGAAGAAGAAGGAAGAGCCGCCGAAGGATCCGTTCGCCGATGGCGAGAAGAAGGACGGCGAGAAGAAGCTGGTCGACGCCGAGGGCCGCGAGTACCGCGTCTGCCCGCAGTGCGCCTACAACATGTACAAGCAGGGCCGCATGTGGGTGTGCGAGAACTGCGGTTACAGCTACGTTGAATAGCTAGCGCCGTCGCCCGATGACGCAGACGCCCGGTTCCCGTTGAGGGGGCCGGGCGTTTTGTTTTCAACGAGACCACGAAGTTCACGAAGAAGACCACGAAGGCCACGAAGTGGTTTTCTCGAAGGAATGACTCTTCGTGATCTTCGTGGTGCCTTCGTGATCTTCGTGGTTTCTTTCTAGATACCAGCGACCGTCTTCTCGACCAGCTTCAAGAACGCGGTAATCGTTTTTTCCAGATGCGGCTCCGGCGTGTCCTCTTCCTTGCAGTGCGACAACCCGTTCGACGAGTAGGCGAACATCATCACCACCGGCATGTGCGGCACCATCTCGGCGGCATCGTGCAGCGGGCCCGACGGCAACTGCGGCGCGTCGCCCGTGACTTCGCGCACCGCCTGCGTGCAGAGCTCGATCAGCCCCGGATCGAACGGCCGCGGCTCGATTTGCCATAACCGCTTCCATTCCACCGACACGTTGTTGTGCCTGGCCGCGTTCGCCGCCGCCTCGCGCGCGGCATCGAGCATCTTCGCCAGCACCTGGGCGTCGAGCGCTCGCTGATCGAGCGAGATCTCGCACACGCCGGGCACGGCCGTCACGATCCCGGGTTCGACCTTCACGGTGCCGACGGTGCAGACCACGCGCGCGTCCGGGGTGGTGTGCGCGATCCCGATCTGCCGGAACGCGAGCGCGCTTTCCGCCGCCGCGAGGAACGCGTCGCGCCGCATCGGAATCGGCGTCGAGCCCGAGTGCGCAGCTTGTCCCGTGAATCGCAGCAGGTGCCGCTCGACGCCGAACGTCCCCAGCACGACACCGGTCGGCTGGTTCATCGCCTCGAGCACGGGCCCCTGCTCGATATGCAATTCGAGGTACGCCTTCGCCTCGATCGCCTGCAGGAACGTCTGCGCCTCGTGCATCCGCGGCAGCTCGACGCCGTTCTCACGCAGGGCGTCGACCAGCCGCGTGCCGGTCTTGTCGACGAGGTGCTCGACCTCGCCGATCGTGAGACTGCCGCTGGCGGCCGACGATCCGAGGAGGCTCCGCCCGAAGCGGGCGCCCTCCTCGTCGGCCCAATCCACGACCTTGATCGTCACCGGCGGGCGCCGGTCCTTGAACATCCGCAGCGCCTCGAACCCGGCCATCATCCCAAGCGCGCCATCGAGCCAGCCGCCGTTGGGCACCGAATCCAGGTGACTGCCGATGATCACCGTGCGGCCCGATGCGCCCGGCAGCGTCGCCCAGCTGTTGCCGGCGGCATCGATCTCCGGCCGGAGGTCCAGCGTGGCGAGCTTGCCGTTGAACCACTGCCTGGCCTCGCGCCAGACCGGGCCCCACGCCAGGCGTTGGGCGCCGTCAGCCGTGGAGGTCAGGGCGGCAAGCTCGCGAAGGTTGGCAATGACGTCTCGTGCGCTCATGATTGGCGGAAGTATAACCACTCCGCGACGACGCTCAACCTCATCACCACACGACGGCGACCGCCCGCGAGTTGGTGATCGCGGTGTCGCGGGTGACGAGCGGCAGGTCGAGCGTCTGCGCGGCCGAGACGATGAGCGCGTCGAACGGGTCGCGATTGAACCGGAGTTCGTCGGCCACGAACACCTGCTCCGGCGTGAGATCGAACGGCTGGTAGGCGCCGTTGGTGAACAGATCGTCGAAGAAGGTGCGGGTGTTGCGCCTGAGGTTGACCTTGCCGGCCCGCGCCAGCAGCGTGACTTCCCACATGACCGCGATCGGCACATAGATCAGTGCCTTGCGCGCCTCGGTGGCGCGGAAATGCGCGGCGGCCGCGGGTCCAAGCCCGCGGCCGCCGGCCGCATGGAACAACAGCGCGTGCGTGTCGGTGACCGCCGCCTTCAGCTCAGACACTAGGTCCGTGTCCGCTTCTTGCGCGGCGCGCCGTAGCCCGAACGCGGCTCGCTCACCCACAGCCCGCGCGCCAGCGAACCGGTAAACAGCGACCGCACGTGATCGTCGGCGCTTTCGAGCAGCGGGTCCTCGCCCAGATCGATTGTGCCGACGACCGATCGCGCCGGCGCGGCCGCGCCCAGCCGCCCGGCCCGCGCTTCGGCAATCAGCCTATCGACGGCGTCGCTCAAGCTCCCTTTCCCGTCAGCCCGGGCCCGCGCCTTCAGCCAGAGCAGATTCGACTCTTCCAACGTCAGCGAAATGGCCTTCTTTGACATGACGATGCCCTACACGATAAAGATAGCATCGTCTGCATCACGAGAAAAGGGGCGCCGTCACATGTCTCTGAGAAACCGAACCCTCTTCATCACCGGTGCCTCCCGCGGCATCGGGCACGCCATCGCCCTCCGCGCCGCCGCCGACGGCGCCAACATCGTGATTGCCGCGAAAACCGCGGAGCCGCATCCGAAGTTGCCGGGGACGATCCACACCGCCGCCGCGGACGTGGAGCAGGCGGGCGGGCAGGCGCTGCCCGTCGCGGTCGATATCCGCGACGAGGCCCAGGTCGACGCGGCGATCGCCGCCGCGGTCGCGCGGTTCGGCGGCATCGACATCCTCGTCAACAACGCGTCGGCGATCTCGCTCACCGGCACGCTCGACACGCCGATGAAGCGGTTCGACCTGATGCACCAGGTCAACACCCGCGGCACGTTCCTCTGCTCGCAGAAGGCGATTCCGCACCTCGCGAAGTCGGCCAACCCGCACATCCTCAACCTCGCGCCGCCGCTGCCGTCGATCCTCGACGCGAAGTGGTTCGCCCCGCACGTGGCCTACACGATGGCGAAGTTCGGCATGTCCTTGTGCGTCCTTGGCATGGCGGAGGAGTTCCGCGCGCAGGGCATCGCCGTCAACGCGCTCTGGCCCCGGACGACGATCGATACCGAAGCCATCCGCCTGATCGCGGGTCAGGCGGCGCGGAAGCAGACGCGATCGCCGGCGATCATGGCCGACGCCGCCCATTGGATCCTCACGCAACCGAGCCGGGAGCTGACGGGCCGCTTTCTGATCGATGACGACGTGGTGCGCGGCGCGGGCGTGACCGACCTGTCACGCTATCGCGACCCGGATGTGAGGGAGGACGAGTTGAGGCCGGACTTCTTCGTGTAGGGCCGCCCCCCGAAAGCTGAAAGCTGTCAGAACCGCCCGGCGCCGGTCCAGCGCCCCGGCTCTTCACCGGTGAACACGCGCCAGCCAATCGTCGGATTGCCGCAGTGCTGCACGAGCATGTCAACCAGGTGCACCTGCGTGGTGCCCTCGTCGTTCTGTGAGCCGAAGTTGTAGGCCGCCTCGTCGCCCGCGGCGACCACCGGCGTGCCGTTGTTGTCGGCGGCGGTGCGCGTCGGCTTGGCGTTGTAGCCCCAGCGGGTATCGAAGGTGCGGAAGTGATCGATCACCCGGTTCTGCCACGGATTGGGGACGTACTTGATGCCGGCCGGGCACGAATCGCGCGCGTCGCCGAATTTCGCCAGCTCGCCGCGCATGTCGGGCAGCGGCAGCTGCTGGCCCGCGGCCGGGTTCGGCGTCCGCTTCTCGCCGGGCGCCAGGGTTTGCGGCGGCGGGATCACGGTGCCGGTCGTGGTGAACGACAGCACATTGGACCAGGGACCGAACTGATCCTCATACTCGACGCGCACACGCCAGAATACCTTCGTGCCCGTGGCGATTGCCGTCGGCACCACGAAGCGCATGATCAACTGGCTGTCGAGAGCGCCGATGCCGGTCTGCAGGATCGGGTCGAAGGTCTCGGCCGTGCTGAGCTGATACCGATGCGTCATCGACGGCTTTTCGAAGCGGCCGACGCCCGGTTGCGCCGATAACGTCGGCTTCACGGTGACGCCCGTCGCGCCGTTCAGCGGGAAAATCGCGACCGGGGCGGTGACCTTGAGCGTCGAGCCGTCGGGATTGGAGGCGGCGCCCCCGTTTCCGGCCACCGCGCTGGGCGAGGTGAGCGGCTGCATCCCGCTTTCGCAAGCCGCCAGGGTGAACGCGCACAGGGCGGCGAATGCCGCCCCCTTCAGATGAGCTGTTGACATCATAGGAACTACTGATTCTATCGGTCCGGGGTTCGGGCTCAATAGTTATTTCCAAGGAAGGCGCGTTCCGGGCCGGAATCCCACACTATCGTATGGGGCATGGCCCCCGCCCTGCTGTCTGCTGCTCAGCTTCACGAGCCCATCCTGCCCCTGGTCCGGCCGGCCGTGGTCGTGCTCCATCCAGACCAGACGATCCAGGACGCGCTCGCCGCCATCCGTGCCTCGGCCATGCCGAGCTCGATCCACTACTTCTACGTGGTGGATGCCGAGCGGCTCGTCGGCGTCGTGCCGACCCCGAAGCTGCTGGGCGCCTCTCCCGAACACAAGGTGTCGGAGGTGATGGTCCACAACGTCGTCGCCATCCCGGATTGGGCCACGGTGCTGATTGCGAGCGAATACTTCGCAACGCGCCGTCTGCTGGCGTTCCCCGTGGTCGATGCCGGCGGCCGGTTGCTGGGCGTGGTCGACGTGAGCCTGTTCACCGACGAAGTGATCGACCTGGCGCGCCGCACCTACGACGACATCTTCCAGTTGATCGGCGTGCACGGCACAGCGCAGCGATCGCCATGGTCCGCGTTCAAGGATCGATTCCCGTGGCTGCTCTGCAACGTCGCGGGCGGGCTGATTGCGGCGTTCATTGCGAGCCGCTTCGAGTACCTGCTCGCGGAGGTCGTGGTGCTGGCGCTCTTCATCCCGATCGTGCTCGCGCTCGGCGAGAGCGTGAGCATGCAGGCGGTGACGCTCACGCTGCAGAGCCTCACCGACGGGCCGTTCGTGTTCAGGCGGCTGACGGCGGCGCTCTGGAAGGAGTTCCGGACGGCGACGCTCCTGGGGCTCGGCTGCGGGGGCGTGGTCGGCGCCGTGGTGCTGGTCTGGCGCGGAGAGCCGACCGTGGCGGCCACCATCGCGTCCGCGATCGCGGCGTCGATGGTCGTGGCGTGCCTGCTGGGCGTGGCGTTTCCGGCCGTGCTGCGCGCGGTCAACGCCGATCCGCGGATCGCCGCGGGCCCCGTCGTGCTGGCGCTCGCCGACGTGGCGACGTTGTTGTTCTACTTCGGCTTCGGCGCCCGCTTCCTCGCCTGAGCCCAGCCGGGGAAGGCGCGGGCCAGTTCCCGGGTGCCAACCGTTCTCCAGGCGCCCGGCGCCAGCCGGCCGACCGGCACGACGTGCGCGGCGAGATCCGTCAGCAGGTCGAACACGGTGGTGCGGCCCTCCGGATCGGATCGCGTGGTCACGACCCCGCGCGGCTTGTGCAGGAGGATCGTGACCGGTGCGGGCCGCGCCTGGGCCCGGCTGGCGAGGCCCAGCTTCGAGATCGCCCGCTCGAGCGGGACGTGCGCCTTACGAGCGGTAATTGCCAAACTGGAGGGCGATGCCGAAATCTTTCGCGCGCAGGGCCGCCATGGCGGCCTGCAGCTCGTCTTTCGACGCCGACGACACGCGGATTTGATCCGCCTGGATGGCGGCCTGCACCTTCTTCATCTTGAGGTCCTTGAGGTGCTTGACGATCTCGCGCGCCGCATCGCTCGGAATGCCCTGCTGCAGCGTGATCACCTGCCTGACCGTGCTGCCCGCGGCCGCCTGGATCTCTTCCCGCTTCATGTTCTTCACCGGCACGCTGCGCTTGATGAGGCGCGTCTGCAGGACGTCCCACACGGACTCGAGCTTGAAGTTGTCGTCGGCGGTCAACGTCAGCGTGCTGGCCTTCTGGTCGAGGTCGATCGCGGCGATCGAGCCCTTGAAGTCGAAGCGCTGGCCGATCTCCTTGCGGGCCTGGTTCACGGCGTTGTCCACCTCGGGCAGATCGATGTTCGACGTCACGTCGAAGGAGTACGTGCTGGCCATGAAGCCGATCCTAACTGATTGATATACTCGTGGCGAGTGCCACACAGCAGCGACGCGCGCGGCACGGGACCCGGCATCCGCGAGATCGCGGTTGCGCGCCGGGGTCCCGGCACGGCCGGGGATCGCGAGCGCGTGGCGGTTGAAGAGCCGATGGAGGTGCGCGTCAACGGCGCGCCGTTCGCGGTGATCATGCGCACGCCAGGGGCCGACCGCGATCTGGCCGCCGGCTTCCTGCTTGCCGAAGACGTGATCCGCGGCGCCGGCGAAATCGGCGCGATCACCTACTGCGACGACGCCGAGGACGAAGGGCGCGGCAACACGATCAACGTCACCGTGACCGGCGGCGCGGTCGAGCGGCTGGACGCGCGGCTCGGCGAGCGGCGGCAGGTGATGATGACCTCGTCGTGCGGCCTCTGTGGCCGCCGGACCATCGAGTCGCTGCGGGCCCGCGTGTCGTCGGTCGCCGGGCAGTGG
>MELE01000010.1:35618-62557 GCA_001768615.1 Acidobacteria bacterium RIFCSPLOWO2_12_FULL_67_14b
CGGTGATCTCTGCGCTGCCCGATCGCTTGCGGTCCGCGCAGGCGGTCTTCGACTCGACGGGCGGGCTGCACGCCGCCGGACTGTTCGACCTGTCGGGCGCGCTGCAACTATCGGCGGAAGATGTGGGCCGCCATAACGCCGTGGACAAGATCGTCGGCCGCACGCTGCTGGCGGGCCGGCATCCGCTCGATCGGCACTTCCTGCTGGTCTCGGGGCGAACGTCGTTCGAGCTGGTGCAGAAGGCGCTGCTGGCTGGCATTCCGCTGATCGGCGCCGTCTCGGCGCCGTCGAGCCTGGCGATCGCCCTGGCGGAGGAAGCCCGCATGACGCTGTGCGGCTTCGTCCGCGGTACCAGCTTCAACATCTACGCTCACCCCGAGCGCGTCCAGTAACGGTGTCTGACACCGTTGGCAACTCGACGTTACCGATGCCCGGCGCCCGGAAAATGGTGTCGCCTTCAGGCGCGTCGGGTCACTCAGGGCTTGAGAGCCTGGGGGCTCGAGGGCTTGGGACCCTTCGGCACGCGCAACTGGAGGCCCAGGCTCGTGGCGGTAAACCCGGCGTCGATCAGGAACTGGCCCGTTGGATCGGCGGCCGCCGCCAGCCCGTTGATCTCCTCGATCAGCCAGCCGCGCCGCCCCTCGGGCGCCCGTGGCGCCAGCGCCACCAGCTCGCGCGCCATGGCGCGCCCGGCGCGCGATCGGTCCGGCTCGTCATCCGGCAACGAGACGATGAGCAGCCGATCGCCACGGCCGATCCAGCACACCAGCCGCCCGTTGACCAGCACCACGCGCGCTCCCGCCGACCGCGTTGCACCGCGAGGTTTGAGATCGTGGCCCTTCGACGTTGAGGTCGGGGTCATCTGCAGTGGCCACGGGATCAGGACGCCGTACGGGTTCGCCGGATCGGCGGCCGAGATCGTCACCGTGATCTCCTCATCGCGCGATTCCCTCGAATCACGCAGCAGATCGACCGCGCCGGACTGCGCAAACTGCGCCGCGCCCAGCCCGGCCACGAAATAGCCGCGACGAATGCGGCCCGTCTCTTCGAGGCGGCGCAGTACCGGGTAGAGCGCCGAGAACCCTCCCGGCAGATGTTCGACGGCCGTCACATCGCGCGTGACCACGCCGTGGCGGGTCAACAACTGCTGCGCCATGGCCGCCGCCCATTTCGTCTGGTCGCCACCCGCCGCACCCACCGCCGCCCATCGCCCCTCGGCCGACGGCGGGATCAACCGGCGCGATCGGAAGCTCGCCGCGTGTGGGGTCCGGCGCGCGCGTTCCGGCGGCGCCGTATACGCCCGCAGCGCGTGCAGCGTGTCGTTGGTCAACAGGCCCTTCCAGACCAGATCCCAGATGGCATCGACGGTCTCCCTGGGAAAACCGCCGCCCGCCGCTTCATGAAGCGGCGCAAAAAACGACGCGCCGTGCCGATGCAGCCAGGCGATCAGTTGGGCATCGCGCCCGGCGAGACCCTGGGTGCGGCCCGGCGAGAGCGAATCGGGCGGACGCAGCCGCGAGACGTGATCGGTCAAGTACAACGCGATCCGCCCGTCGCGATCGCCCAGCGCCTCGACGCCGGCCCACGTGACCTCGCCGGCGCCGAGCAGCGTGTCGAGCATGTCGGGCGAGTAGTTCCGGAGGCGGGCCGCCAGCACCTCGCGCTCGAGCACCGAGGCCACGATTGGGACGCCCTGGAGCTGTTCGATCACGTCGAGCAGCCCGTCGAGCCCCGTCCGCGGCCGCGAAAACCCGTGCCACGTGACCAGGAACCGGCCGAGCGCCGAGGCGTCCACCGGCTCGACCTCGCGCCGCAGCTTCGCCAGGGATCGCTGCCGCACGTTCCTGAGCACGTCCGCGTCGCACCATTCACGTCCGCGGCCGCCGGGCCGGAACTCGCCCTCCACGACGCGGCCGGCGGCCCGCAACCGCCCCAGCGTCGCCTCGACAATGGCGATCCCGAGGCCGAGCCGCGTGCTGACCTCACCGCTCGAGAAAGGGCCATGCGTCCGCGCGTACCGCCGCACGAGATCGCCCACCGGATCCTCGACCGGTTCGAGCAGCGTGTCGGGCAGGCCTTGCGGCAAGGGTGTGCCGACCGCATCGCGATAGCGAGCCGCGTCTTCGATCGCGATCAGCCGCGGCTGCCCGGCGATTCGCACCTCGAGCAGCCGCCGCGCGGGAACCAGTTCCGTCACGGCAGCGTCAGCCACGCTGGCGACGCTGCGTGCCTCGATCTCCTCGCGGGACAAATCGCCCAACCGCAGCAGCAGGTCGTGCACGGCATCCGCGGAGCGCGCATGAAAGCGCTCGGGCAGATACTGCAGCTCCGCCTCGAGCGTCTCGAGCGCGGCCTCGTCCAGCAGATCGCGCAGCTCGGTGTCGCCGATCAGATCGCGCAGCTGCGACTGGTCGACCGACAGCGCCTGCGCGCGGCGCTCGGCCAGCGGGGCGTCACCGTCGTAGATGTAGTTGGCGACGTAGCCGAACAGCAGGGACGCCGAAAACGGCGACGGCGTGCGCGATTCGACGTTGACCACGCGGATCGATCGGCTGCGCATCCGCGACAGGATGCCGACAAGCGCCGGCAGGTCGAAGATGTCGCGCAGGCACTCGCGGTAGGCCTCGAGAATAATCGGGAACGATCCGAAGCGCGCCGCCACCGCCAGCAGGTCCGAGGCCCGCTTGCGCAGCTGCCAGAGCGGCGCCCGCGCGCCGGGCCGGCGCCGGGGCAGCAGCAGCGCCCGCCCGGCCGCTTCGCGGAAGCGCGCCGAGAACATCGCCGTCGAGCCGAGCTGCCGCACGACCAGGCGCTCGACCTGATCGGGATCGGGAATCAGCAGGGCGGTGTTGGGCGCGGACTCGCCGTCGGGATACCTGATGACGAAGCCTTCGTCGGACCACATCGCCTCGACGTCGAGGCCCTGCTCGTCGCGAATGCGGGCCGTCGCCGCCATCGCCCACGGCGCGTGCACGCGGCTGCCGAGCGGCGACAACACGGCGACGCGCCAGTCGCCGATGTCGTCGCGGGACTGTTCGATCACGATCGTCCGATCGTCGGGCACCGCACCGGTGGCCGCGTGCTGGTCGTCGAGATACGCCAGCAGGTTCTCGCTGGCGAGCGCATCGAGCCCATGGTCGGTCCGCAACCGGCCGAGCGCCTGCGCCCGTGGCGCCTGGCGCAGCTCGCGCACCAGCTTGCCGATCGCCATGCCGAGTTCGATCGGGCGCCCGGGACCCTCGCCCTTCCAGAACGGCATCTTGCCGGGCTGGCCCGGCGCCGGCGTCACCAGCACGCGGTCGTGCGTGATCTGATCGATGTGCCACGTCGACGCGCCCAGCAGGAAGGTCTCGCCCGCGCGCGCCTCGAAAACCATTTCTTCGTCCAGCTCGCCGACGCGCGCCTTGTCCTTTTCCGCACCTGACAGGAACACGCCGTACAGGCCGCGATCGGGAATCGTGCCCGCGTTCGCAATCGCCACCCGCTTGGCGCCCTGCCGCGCGACCGCCATGCCGTTGACACGGTCCCACGTGATGCGCGGCCGCAGCTCGGCGAATTCATCCGAGGGATAGCGCCCCGACAGCATGTCGAGCACGCCGTCGAAGATCGGCCGGCCGAGCTCGGCGTACGGCGCCGCCGATCGGACCGTCCGATACAGGTCGTCGACCGACCAGCGCTCCATTGCCGTCATCGCCACCAGCTGCTGGGCCATGACGTCAAGCGGGTTGCGCGGATAGCGCGACGATTCGACCTTGCCCTGCCGCATGGCCGCGGTCACCGCCGCGCAGGCCACGAGGTCGCCGCGGAACTTCGGGAAGATGATGCCTTCGCTCACTGCGTCGATCCGGTGGCCGGCGCGGCCGATGCGCTGCAGCCCGCTCGCCACCGAGGGCGGCGCCTCGATCTGGATGACCAGGTCGATCGCACCCATGTCGATGCCGAGCTCGAGCGACGAGGTGGCGACCAGCGCGCGGAGGTGCCCGCCCTTCAACAGGTCTTCGATCTCGGTGCGCTGCGCGCGCGCGAGCGATCCATGATGCGCCCGCACCAGCGGCTCGCCCGCCAGCTCGTTGATCGCCCCGGCCAGCCGCTCCGCGAGCCGGCGGCTGTTCACAAAGAGCAGCGTCGAGGTGTGCGACCGGATCAGCTCGAGCAGCTTCGGATAGATCGAGCTCCAGATCGATTGCGCCACCGGGCCCTGGGACGCCGGCCCGCTCGGCTGCGCCAGCGGCTTGCCCATCTCGGCCATGTCTTCGACCGGCGTTTGCACGGTGATGGCCAGCTGCTTCGGCGCGCTCGCATCGACGATGGTGACGGGCCGGAACGTGACGGCGCGCTCGACCTCGAATTCGTCGTGGACTGAATCTGCGAAATCGGCCTTATGAGTTTGTTTCTTCGTGGTCGGCTTCGTGATCTTCCCGCCTGCGCCCGCGGGCTTGCGGGCGGGCTTCGGCGAGGTCTCCCCGTAGCGGCCTTCGGCCGCGGAGGCGGACGTGGTTGCACTTGGCTTTGCCGCCGCCCCTCCCAGAAACCTCGCCACCTCCTCCAGCGGCCGCTGCGTCGCCGACAACCCGATGCGCTGCAGCGGCGCCTCCACCAGCTTCTCCAGCCGCTCGAGCGACAGCGCTATGTGCGCTCCGCGCTTGGTCGACACCAGCGCGTGGATCTCGTCGATGATCACCGTCTCCACGGCCCGCAGGCTTTCGCGCGCGTTCGACGTGAGCAGCAGGAACAGCGACTCCGGCGTGGTGATCAGGATGTCGGACGGCGCCCGCTGGAACTTCGCGCGATCCGAGGCCGGCGTGTCGCCCGTGCGCACCGCGATCGCTGGGGCATGGAACGGCAGGTCGTGGCTGCCCGCCACATTCGAGATGCCGGCCAGCGGCGCCCGCAGGTTGCGCTCGACGTCGACGGCGAGCGCCTTCAGCGGCGACACATACAAGACGCGGCACCGGCGCATCGGCTCCGGCACCGGCTCGAACATCAGTCGGTTCAGTGACCAAAGAAACGCCGCGAGCGTCTTGCCGCTGCCGGTCGGCGCCAGGATGAGCGTCGATTCGCCGCGGGCAATCGCCGGCCAGCCTCGGCGCTGCGGCGTCGTGGCAGATGTAAAGACCGAGTGAAACCACTCGGCCACCGCGGGATGGAAATGCGACCAGAGCTGATCGGACACGCAGTTTCAATTGTGTGTGATCTGCGTCATCGGCGTCATCCGCCTCCGCGCGTTGCGCGACGGCGGACAGGTCTGCGGCCCTGGTTGAGATTCGGCGTCATCGGCGTTCTATGCCATAATCAACGGCTACATGGGTGACGCGGGCGAAGGCCTTATCGACGCTGAAGCGCGCTTGCAAGAGCGCATGGATGAACTGGAAGAAAGCCGCAAGGCCCAGAAAGACAAGGGCCCCAAGCTCGACCCGGAGTACGCGCGGCAACTCGAATCGCTCCGCCTGGCGCGCACCGAGCTGCAACGCCAGCTCGAAGTGACCACGCACCAGACGCGGCGCGATCAGATCGGCCAGGCGGTCGCCGAAATCGAACGGCGACTTGCCGCCATGGAACCTAAGAAGAAGAAGAAGTAAGCGTCTTCGCGAGACCTGCTGCAAACGCAAGCGGAGAGTCCGGGCGGGCGTTTCGATCGTAGGCAATGGCCCGGCGGATCACCGCCGCCAGCGCGGGCGACAGGCCTTCCGTGTCGACCTTCGTTTCTCCCTCGGCCTGCTTCATCCCGATATCGACGAACGACCCGCCGCCGTACGGCAGCTTGCCGATCAGCATTTCGTACGACATCACGCCAAGGCTGAACACGTCGGCCCGCCCGTCGACTGCGTCCCCGCGCAATTGCTCCGGCGCCATGTAGGCCGGCGTCCCCACAATCGTCCCGCCCGTCGTCAGGTGGCCGGTGTCGGCTCCCGGAGTGGCGAGCTTGGCCACGCCGAAATCAACGACCTTCGGGCCCGTGCCGCTTTCGGGGAGCAGGATGTTCTCGGGCTTCAGGTCGCGGTGGAATATGCCGGCCTTGTGCGCGGAATCCACGCCGCCGGCAATGCCCGTCATCAGGCCGACCATCCGCTCCGGCCGCAGCTGCCGCTCGCGCTTCAAGACCGCGCGGAGGTCTTCGCCCGGCACGAACTCCATGACCAGGAACGCCGCGCCGTCGGCCAGCGTGCCGTAATCGAAAACGGTGACGATGGCCGGGTGCTGCAGCTTGGCGACGATCTGCGATTCGCGGCGGAAGCGGGCGCGCGAGTCGGGATCCGCCAGCAGGTCCGCCCGCACCACTTTGATCGCCACCGACCGTTCCAGCCGCAGGTCCCACGCGCGATACACCGCGCCCATGCCGCCCTGCCCGATGATGGCGTCGACGCGGTACTTGCCGTCGACCACCACGCCGACGCCGATGGCCGCCCCCGGCCCGCCCGCGCCCACGACCATCGTCGGGGTAAAGGCCGGCGTGGCGCCGGGTGCAATGGTCGCGCCGGCCTGCTTGCGCAGCCGTGACAGGTCGAGCGCCACGCCCATCTGCACCGCGATGCCGCGAAGCAACTCGCGGTCCTCCGGCGTGTACGGCTCTTCGGATCGCTTGTGGCCAAGGGCGATGATGCCGACAAACGGGCGCGGCTCGCTGCCGCCGGCGAAGATCGGCACGAGCAGCGCCGCGTTGATCGACGCGAGCCACATCCGATCCGGCGCGGGCATCCGCGACACCGGCGACTGCTCGTCGTCGAGGAAGACCTCGAGCGGCTGGTCCGACCATCGCAACAGCGTCACCAGCGGGCTGTCGGCACCAAGCGGCGTCGCCTCGACGCGCACGGCGCCGACCGGCTCGAACGTGCCCAGCAGCAGGGAGCCGCCGCCGGGCGTCTGGCTGGTCGCCACGTCGCCGGCCTGCCCTGAGCTCAACGAAAGCTCGGTCGAATGGGCGAATACCGCCACGCATTCGGGATGGAGCGCCGTATCGATCTGCGTCACGACCATCGCCACGAGGTTGCGGGGCTCGGCCTCATACGGTACACGGCCCGCCAGCGACACCAGGATCTCGCGCGCGTCGTATTCCGCGCGGAAGAACCGCTGATCGAGCCAGCGCTGCGCCGGATCGCGATAGCGGACCGCCAGCCCCAGCATCGCCAGGCAGAACAGATAGAAGAGCGGACGGCCCGAGACGATCATCGACAGCGACTGATCGCGTTGCTGGACGAGCGACGCCACCAGCGCCAGCACCGGCAGGACCACGAGCGCCGTCAGCGTCCGCCTGGCAAACGCGTATTGCAGGCTGCGCCGGAGCACGGTGCGCGGGCTGAACACGTGCCGGACCGCCACGGCGTACGGCAGCCCGAACGCCGGCAGCAGCACGATGGCCTGCAGCAGCGCCTCGATCATCCACGGCAGCTCGATCGGGCGCCCGGCCAGATCGCCGAGCAGCGGGATGCCGGTCTTCAGCGCGTAGGCGAACACCGCCGGCACGCCGGTGTAGACGACGATCTGGATGCGCCGCCGTTCGTTCGCGTCCGGATTCTGCCGGTATCGCCCGATGCCCTCGATGACGATGAGCACGTTGGCGGCGAGGGCGAACGCGAACGAGGCTTCGAACGTCCACGGGCGCCCGGCGAGCCACGCCAGCAGCGGCAGCACCGGATCGGCGCCGAGCAGGAACGCCGCGCTCGTGACGCTGGCCACGAGCATCGGCAGCGCCGCGAGGCCCAGGCCCGGGACGATCCAGCGATGGCGGTCGAGGATCGCGGCCTTGTGCGGAAAGTAGAGCACCGCCAGGCCGATGATCGGGAACGACAGCGGCGTGACGATCCAGTTGAAGAACAGCAGCAGTGGACCGAGGAAGGGCACCGTCATCTCGGCGCCGAGCAGCGGTCCGCCGTTGGCGACCGCCGTCGCGATCAACGCGAGGGTCATCAGCGTGGCCGTGGTCCCGCGCGCGCCGAGGAAGAGGAGTGTCGCGGCGCCCGCGAGAAACGCCGTGACCTGCGACAGCGGGCCCAGGTGGAACCGCAGCCACGGCACCCAAGGCGAGCCGCCGGCAGACCAGACGGCCGGCTGCTCGAGGATCACGGTGCGCGCGCCGGCCGACAAACCTTCCGCCTTCGCGCCAGGCGCTTCGGCGGACAAGAAAGGTTTGTCGCCACCTGCAGGTTGGTCGCCACCAATGTCGACGGTCAGCGACGTGCCCGGCCCCAGGCGATGCATCTCGCGCCACATCCGCAGCACGCCGGCGGTATCCGCGGGCATCCCGTTGTCGAGCGCCAGCGTGTCGCCGCGGTGATTGACGATGGAGCGGACGGCCATGCCGGTGCGAATGCCGGCGGCGTCGGCGGTGCCGCCGGGCCACACGCGCGAGACGACGACCTGCGCGCCGGCGACGCCGGTGACGTCGGGAGGGCGAATGACCGCCACGGGGCGCGGCGCCGCCAGCGCGCCCATGACGTTTTCCCCCGTGAGCGCCAGGCCCGCGCCGGCCGGCCACAAATACGGACGCAGCGAGACGGCTTGCAAGGCCAGCGTGACCACGGAAAGGGCCAGGACGGCGCCGACGAGCGGCCGTGGCGAGGAAGCCCGCATCTCAGGTGCGATTGTAGTGCGTGTGATATCCTTCACAAGCAGGCTGCAAGTGCGCGTGCGTGACATAATTTTCCGGACGAAACGGGGCCCCCGCCGCGCGGACTTTACGCGGTGGGGTGTGTGAGGACATGAGCGGCTGGGGCGGAATCCTACTGTTAGGAGTCATTGGAGTCGGCTTCGGCATCGTGTCCGTGGTCCTGTCCTACTTCCTTGGCCCGAGGAATCCCACCCCCGAAAAGCTGGCGGCGTACGAATGCGGCATGCCGCCGGTCGGCGACGCGCGCGAGCGGCAGTCGGTGAAGTTCTATCTCATCGCCATGATCTTCCTGCTGTTCGACATCGAGGTCGCGTTTCTCTATCCCTGGGCGCTGGCCATGCGCCGGCTGTCGTGGCCGGGGCTGATCCAGATTGTCGTCTTCTTCCTGATCCTGGCCGTCGGCTACATCTACATCTGGCGCAAGGGCGCGCTCGATTGGGGCCCGGAATACGATCCGGACTACGTGCATCCGCCGAAACCCGGCCCGGCCCTGATCAAGAGATACCGTTATGGGACTCGAAACTGATTACGAGATTCCGGTCGTCACGACGACCGCCGAGTTCGTCGTGCAATGGGCGCGGCGCTCGGCGATCTGGCCGGTGACGTTCGGGCTGGCGTGCTGCGCCATCGAGATGATGGCGATGGCGTCGAGCCGCTACGACATCTCGCGGTTCGGCGCGGAAGTGTTTCGCGGATCGCCGCGGCAATCGGACTTGATGATCATCGCCGGCCGGCTGTCGCGGAAGATGGCGCCGGCGCTGCGCCGCATCTACGACCAGATGCCCGAGCCCAAGTGGGTGATCTCGATGGGCGCGTGCGCGTCCTGCGGCGGCGTGTTCGACAACTACGCCATCGTGCAGGGCTCCGACCAGGTGGTGCCGGTCGACGTGTTCATTCCCGGCTGCCCGCCCCGTCCCGAGGCCGTGATCTACGGCATCGTTCAGTTGCAGAAGAAGATCGCGGCCTCGAAGCTCGATCAGACGCCGAAGGTCCGTATCGCATGACCGCTGCCGACATCATCGCGGCGCTGGCGCCGGCTGTACCCGGAGCGGCGTACGAGCCGCTCGCCTCGGCGGACTCGGACGTGACCCCCGTGATCCTCGTGCCGGCCGAGCACCTGATTGCCACCTGCCAGGCGTTGCAGGGTCCCGGCCTCGAGTACGTCGCGTTCTCCGACGTCACGGCGGTGGATTTTCATCCGGCCCGCGATCCGCGGTTCGACGTCGTCTATCACCTGGTATCGCCGCACCGGCGCGCGCGCGTGCGCCTGAAGGTGCGGGTGAACGCGGACGTCGAGGTGCCATCGCTCACCCCGGTGTTTCCGGGCGCGGGCTGGCCGGAGCGCGAAGTCTACGACTTGTTCGGGATCGTGTTCGACGGCCACCAGGATTTGCGCCGGCTGATGATGCCGGACGACTGGGAAGGCCACCCGTTGCGCAAGGACTACCCGGTGCAGCTGCGCAAGGACGCGCAGACCTACATGCCGCTGCAGGTCACCGAAGAAGAGTTCCGGGCGAACGTGGAGCGCGATCGCCACGTGCGCACAACGCCGAAGCCCTGATGGCCGACGAACTGGGCGCCGGAGCCTTGGCGAAGGCGGCCACGCGCGCGGCGCACGCGGCCCGAGCGCTTCGCGACGCGGCCGCCGCTCACGAGCGGATGGCAACGGATGTTGCGGCGGTCGTCAGTGCGGCGCGGGCCATCGCCGCGGCGCTCACACAGGGCCGGCAGGTCCTGGCGTTCGGCAACGGCGGGAGCGCCGCCGATGCCCAGCACTTCGTCGCCGAGCTGGTGGGGCGCTACGAGCAGGAGCGGCGGGCGTGGCCGGCCATCGCGCTCTCGACCGACACGAGCGTGCTGACGGCGCTCGGCAACGATTACGGCTTCGATCGCGTGTTCGCGCGGCAGGTCGAGGCGCATGGCAAGGCCGGCGACGTGGCGCTGGGCATTACGACCAGCGGGACCTCGCCGAACGTGTTGCGGGCGCTCGAGGCGGCGAACGAGCGCGGGCTCGTCACCATCGCGCTCACGGGCCGCGGCGGCGAGGCGGGGCGCATCGCGGCGCTTCACGTGGCGGTCAAGGAAGACCGCACGCCGCGCGTGCAGGAGGTGCATGCAACGCTGTTGCATGTGATGTGCGAATTGGTGGAGATGGAGTTGAGAGACTAATGCTGGCCGTCGCTACCATGGTCTCTTCGCGATTCTGATATGGCTGACGTGCGCACGGAAACAATGACGGTCAACATGGGGCCACAGCACCCCAGCACGCACGGCGTGCTGCGGCTGGTGCTGGAGCTCGATGGCGAGACCGTCGTCTCCGTCAGCCCGACCATCGGCTTCCTGCACACCGGCATCGAGAAGACCTGCGAGCAGAAGAAGTGGCAGCAGGTGATCCCGCTGGTCGAGCGCATGGACTACCTGGCGCCGCAGTCCAACAGCCTGGCCTTCTGTCTCTCGGTGGAGAAGATCCTCGGCCTCGAGATGCCCGAGCGGGTGCAGGCGCTCCGCGTCCTGATCGCGGAACTGCAGCGCCTCAGCAGCCACCTCGTCTGGTTCGGCACGCACGCCATGGAAATCGGCGCCATTACCGGGATGCTCTACGCGTTCCGCGAGCGCGAGATCCTGCTGAACCTGTTCGAGCTGCTCGGCGGGTTCCGCTTCTTCCCGAGCTACATCCGGGTCGGCGGCCTGCGCGAGGACATCCCGCGCGGCTTCAAGGAGGCGGTGAAGGAGTTCCTCGACCGGCTGCCCGGCAAGCTCGATGAATACGAGACGCTGATCACCCAGAACCCGATCTGGCTCGATCGCACGCGCGGTGTCGGCGTGATCTCCTACGCCGACTGCTGCAAGTGGGGCCTCTACGGCCCGATCGCGCGCGCGGCCGGCGGCGACTTCGACGTGCGCCGCGCCTTCCCGTACACCGGCTACGACACCTACGAGTTCGACGTCATCGGCGCGTCGAACGGCGACGTCTACGACCGCTACCTGGTGCGCATGGCCGAAATGCGCGAGAGCGTCAAGATCTGCAACCAGGCCCTGGACCGGATCGCGCCCGTGGGCGCGTGGGCCTGCGACGACAAGCGCATCGTGCCGCCGCCCAAGGACCAGGTCTACACCGAGATGGAGGCGCTGATTCAGCACTTCCTGATCTACTCGCAGGGTTTCACGGTGCCCGCCGGCGACGCCTACGTGCCGGTTGAAGGGCCGCGTGGCGAGCACGGCTGCTACGTGGTGTCGGACGGCACCAACCGCCCGTGGCGCGTGCACATGCGCTCGCCCGGCCTGATGGCGTGCCAGGCGCTGCACAAGTTCATTGTCGGGGGCATGATCGCGGACGTGATCGCGGTGATCGGCTCGCTCGACGTGGTGATGGGGGGCGTCGATCGATGAGTTTCCATCCCGCGATGCCCTACGGCACCACGCAGTGGCACCGCTCCCAGCGCGTCACGCTGCCGGAAGGCCCGGAGTTCGCGTTCGCGCCGGCGACGCGCGCGCGGTTCGAGGAGTTTGCCGCGCACTACGCGCCCGAGCACCGCAAGTCGGCGGTGCTGCACGCGCTCTACCTGGCGCAGGAACAACAGGGCTACATCTCGAACCATGTCGCCCGGCACGTCGCCGAGGTGATCGGCTGCACCACCGCCGAAGTCGAAGACGTCGTCTCGTACTACGTGATGTTCCACCGCAACCCGGTCGGCAAGTACGTGCTGCAGGTGTGCACGACGCTCTCGTGCGCCCTGGCCGGCGCCGAACGCGTGGTCGAAGAGCTCCAGGCCAAGCTCGGGATCAAGCCGGGCGAGACCGACCCGACCGGCATGTTCACCATCCAGCCGATGGAGTGCCTCGGCGCCTGCGACCGCGCGCCGGTGATGATGGTCAACAACGAGCACTGGCATGAATGCCTCAAGCCGGAAGACACCGGCGCGCTCGTCGACCGGATGAAGACCGAGGGCCTCGAGGCCCTCAACGGCTGCCACCTGCAGGTCGAGCAGCGTACCGATCACCAGGGTAAGACCACGACGCCGGTGAAGTGCAAGGCCAACCCCGACTACGAACCGGTGCTGACGAAGTACGCGTTCACGCCGGGCGGCGCCGAGTTCGATCACTATGTGAAGAACCAGCGTGGCTACGAGGGGCTCAGGAAGGCGCTCGCGATGACGCCGGACGCCGTGATCGAAGAGGTCAAGAAGTCGGGCTTGCGCGGCCGCGGTGGGGCCGGCTTTCCGACCGGCCTCAAGTGGCAGTTCGTCGACCAGAAGTCGCCCAAGCCCAAGTTCATCGTCTGCAACGCCGACGAAAGCGAGCCGGGCACGTTCAAGGATCACCTGTTGATGGAGCGCAACCCTCACCTGCTGGTGGAGGGCTGCCTGATCGGCTGCTACGCGATCGGATCGAAGGCTGCCTACATCTACATCCGCGGCGAGTTCTACCACCTGTTTCCGGCGATGGAAAAGGCGATTGCCGACGCGCGCCAGGCCGGCTTTCTCGGCAAGAACATCCTCGGCTCCGGCTTCGACTGCGAGGTCTACCTGCATCGCGGCGCCGGCGCCTACGAAGCGGGCGAAGAGACGGCCCTGCTCGAATCGCTCGAGGGCAAGCGCGCGCAGCCGCGCTTCAAGCCGCCCTTCCCGGCCGCCGAAGGCGCGTGGGGGTGTCCGACGGCGGTGAACAACGTCGAGACCCTCTGCAACGTGCCGCTCGTGATGACCCGCGGCGCCGAATGGTTCGCCGCCCTCGGTCCCGAGAAGAACGGCGGGCCCAAGTTGTTCTGCGTGAGCGGCGCCGTCAAGCGTCCCGGCGTGTTCGAGGCGCCGATGAAGGTCACCCTGAAGGAGCTGATTTTCGACTACGCCGGCGGCCCCCTCGACGGCCGCACGCTCAAGGCGGTGATTCCGGGCGGCTCCTCGGTGCCCATCCTGCTGCCGGATCAGATCGACATTCCCGCCAGCTTCGACGATGTGCAGCGCGCGGGTTCGCTGCTGGGGTCGGCGGCGATCATGGCGCTCGACGACACCACCGACATGGTGTGGCTGGCCGAGAACCTGCTGCATTTCTACCGGCACGAATCCTGCGGCAAGTGCACGCCGTGCCGTGAAGGCACCGACTGGCTGTACCGGCTGCTGCACCGCATGATCGGCGGCCAGGCGACCGAGAAGGACATCGCGCTGCTCGAGAGCGTGGCCAACCAGATCAACGGCAAGACGCTCTGCGCCTTCGGCGACGCCGCGGCGACGCCGGTGCTGACCACGCTCAAGTGGTTCCGGCCCGAGTTCGAGGCCTACGTGAAGGGCCAGGCGCCCGCGCCCGCGTCCTATCGCGCCCGCACCCCCGCCTTCGCCAAGGCTACGGCGGGCAAGCCGGTGGAGACGCACTGACGTGTCCGGGATCATCGCGTTCCTCACCGCGCCTGAATTCATCGCCTACGCCACTCTTGTCGGCGTGGTGTTCATGGCCCTGCAGATTTCGGCGGCCGTGATGGTCTACGCCGAGCGCAAGGTCTCGGCGTTCATGCAACAGCGCAACGGTCCGAACCGGGTGGGGCCCCGGGGCCTGCTGCAGCCGATTGCGGACATCGTCAAGCTGTTCTTCAAGGAAGAGTTGCGGCCGAAAGCGGCGGATGCCTTCCTGTTCTCGCTGGCGCCCATTATCTCGGTGACCACCGCTTTCCTGGCGTTCGCGCCGGTGCCCTTCGGCGCGCCGACCACGTTCTTCGGCCTGCTCGACGAACCGATGGCGCTCATGATCGCGGATGTCAACGTCGCGGTGCTGGTGATCTTCGCCGTCGCCTCGATGGGCGTCTACGGCATCGTGCTCGCCGGCTGGGCGAGCAACTCGAAGTACTCGCTGCTCGGCGGCCTGCGCAGCTCGGCGCAGATGATCAGCTACGAGCTGGCGTACGGCATGTCGCTGGCCACGGTCGTGATGATGGCCGACACGATGTCGCTGCGGGAGATCGTCGGGCAGCAGAGCGGCTACTGGCTCGGCGTGATCCCGAAGTGGTACATCTTCCCGCAGTTCCTCGGCTTCTTCGTGTTCGCGTGCGCCGGCATCGCCGAAACCAACCGCGCGCCGTTCGACTTCCCGGAAGCGGAGCAGGAGCTGGTCGCCGGCTATCACACCGAATACAGCTCGATGCGCTTCGCCATGTTCTTCATGGCGGAGTACATCAACATGGTCACGGTCTCGGCCGTCGCCGTGAACCTGTTCCTCGGCGGCTGGCACGGGCCGTTCATCCCGCCCGGATACGGCTGGATCTGGTTCCTGATCAAGCTCGCGTTCCTGCTGTTCTGCTACCTGTGGCTGCGCTGGACGCTGCCGCGCTTCCGCTACGACCAGCTGATGTCGTTCGGATGGAAGGTGCTGTTGCCGCTGGCCACCGTTAATCTGCTGCTGACCGCGGCGGGGATCCTCTACGTCAATGGCCTCTGACGCCCTGCTGTTCTACGCGTTTGCCGCCGCCGCCGTGATCGGCGCGCTGCTGGTCGTCACGCAGCGCAACCCGGTCTACAGCGTGCTGGCCCTGATCGCCTCGTTCTTCGGCCTGTCGGGCCTCTACGTCCTGCTCGAAGCGCCGTTTGTGGCCGTCATCCAGATCATCATCTACGCCGGCGCCATCATGGTGTTGTTCCTGTTCGTCGTGATGCTGCTCAACGTGCCGCGTGAAGACGCGGCGGAGTGGGACCGTTCGCACCCGCTCTACCGGCCGGGCGCCGTGCGCGCCGTCGCGGTGCTCGCGATCCTGATGGCGCTGCAGCTCGGGTGGGCGCTGTCGCGCACGCCGGGCATGTCGACCGGCGTCGCCGAGGACCGCGCCGCCGCGTCGTCGGTGGCCGACCTCGGCGTCAAGCTGTTCAGCGGCGCCGGCGCCAACGGCCCCGGCTACATGTTCGCGTTCGAGGTCACCTCGATCCTGATCATCATCGCCATGGTCGGCGCCGTCGTCATCGCCCGGAAGAGGGAGGACTGACCATGCCGATCGGACACTACCTGGTGTTGTCGGGCCTGCTGTTCTGCATCGGCGCGGCCGGTGTCTTCCTGCGCCGCAACCTGATCACGATGCTGCTCTCGGTCGAGATCATGCTCAACGCGGTGAACCTCACGTTCGTGGCGTTCGGCCGCCAGCTGGGCAGCGTCGACGGCCAGATCATCACCTTCTTCGTGATGACGGTGGCCGCCGCGGAGGCCGCCGTCGGCCTCGCCCTGGTGATCGCGCTGTTCCGGAGCCGCGAATCGCTCAACCCCGAAGCGTTCACGTCCCTGAAATGGTGACCCGGTGTTAGCGCTGATTCCCCTGCTTCCGTTCGCCGGCTTCCTCGTCAACGCGACGATGGGGAAGCGGCTGCCCAAGAACGTGTCGGGCGGACTGGCCTCGCTGCTGATGGTGATCGCGTTCGTGATCGCCGCGGCGCAGGTGTGGGCGCTGGCGGCGATACCGGCCGAGTCCCGGCAGATCAACCAGACGCTCTATACCTGGATCAGCGCCGGGAACTTCAGCGTCGACCTGGCGTTCCGCCTCGATGCGCTGTCGGCCGTGATGATCCTCGTGGTCACCGGCGTCGGCTCGCTGATTCACATCTACTCGACCTCGTACATGCACGAGGAAACGGCCCCGGAGTTCGCGCGCTACTTCGCCTACCTGAACCTGTTCTGTTTCTTCATGCTGCTGCTGGTGCTCGGCTCGAACGTGCTCGTGATGTTCGTCGGCTGGGAAGGCGTCGGGCTGTGCTCGTACCTGCTGATCGGCTTCTACTACGCGAAGAAGTCGGCGTCCGATGCGGCGAAGAAGGCCTTCATCGTCAACCGCGTCGGCGACTTCGCGTTCATCCTCGGCGCGCTGGCGATGTTCATGCACTTCCACTCGCTGGACTTCACCACCGTGGCGCTGGCCGCCAAGGCCATGCCGATCGAGACGGCGGGCTTCGGCATCCTCTCGCTCATCACCCTGCTGATGTTCATCGGCGCCACCGGCAAGTCGGCGCAGATTCCCCTCTACGTGTGGCTGCCCGACGCGATGGAAGGCCCGACCCCGGTGTCGGCCCTCATCCACGCCGCCACCATGGTCACCGCCGGCGTCTACATGATCGGCCGCACCGCCGTGCTGTTCGAGCACGCCCCGATCACAATGAGCGTCGTCGCCGTGATTGGCGCCGCCACGGCGCTGCTGGCCGGCACCATCGGCCTGGTGCAGAACGACATCAAGCGCGTGCTCGCCTACTCGACGGTGTCTCAGCTCGGCTACATGTTCCTGGCGATGGGCGTCGGCGCCTTCGGCGCCGGCATCTTCCACCTCTACACGCACGCGTTCTTCAAGGCCTTGCTGTTCCTCGGCTCGGGCGCGGTGATTCACGCCCTGCACGGCCAGCAGGACATCCGCCATATGGGCGGGCTGAAGAAGCACCTGCCGATCACCTACTGGACGTTCCTGATCGGCGCCCTGGCGATTGCCGGCGTGCCGCTCCTGTCGGGGTTCTTCTCGAAGGACGAGATCCTGTACGAGACGTTCCTCCACGGCCACTACCTGCTGTGGGGCGTGGCCGCGGTGACATCGCTGCTGACAGCCACCTACATGTTCCGCCTGGTGCACCTGACCTTCCATGGGGAAGAGCGCTTCGCCGGCGCGCACGCACCGGCGAGCACCCACGCACCCGAGCACTCCAGCACCCATGCACCTGTGCATCTGCATGATGCTCCGGCGCCGATGGCGTTTGCGTTGATCGTGCTGGCCGCCGGCTCCATCTTCGCCGGCTACATCGGCCTGCCGCACGCCTTCGGCCACAACGTGCTGAACGAATGGCTGCAGCCGGCGTTCCAGGCCACCAATTGCGGCGCGCCGGTGGTCACGGGCGAACTGGCGGGCCTGGCGATCGAAGAGTGCCTGCCGGGCGAGGAGTTGGGAGGCGAGGCGCACACCGGGCTGGAGTTGTCGCTGATGGGGGTGTCGACCCTCATCGCCTTTGCCGGCATCGGGCTGGCGACATTCCTGTGGGTGAAGCGCCGCGACATTCCGGCCCGCCTGGCGCAGCAGTATGCCGGCGTGCACCGGCTGCTGCTGAACAAGTACTACGTGGACGAGGTCTACGACGCGACCATCGTGCAGCCGATCAAGGTGGTGTCGGAGGAAGGCCTCTGGCGCGGCTTCGACGTCAAGGTGGTCGACGGCGCCGTCAACGGCGCCGGCTACTTCGTGAGCGGCGTGAGCATCCTGCTTCGCCTGCTGCAGAACGGCTCGGTGAAGACCTACGCGGCCTCGACCTTCGTCGGCGCGGTCGCGATCCTCGCCTACTACTTGTGGAGATAAGCGCGACGTGACCGGGTTGCCGTTACTCTCGCTCGCCATCACGCTCCCCATCATCGGGGCGGTGCTGTTGATGTTCGTCTCGAACCGGGATGGGGCGAAGGACGGGCTGATCCGCAACCTGACGCTCGCCGTGTCGCTCGTCACCTTCGCGGTGACGCTGGCGCTCTGGGCGGGGTTCGACCTCACCGCCGCCGCGCCGGCGTTCCAGTTCGTCGAGCGCCACGCCTGGATTCCGTCGTTCGGCATCGACTATTACGTCGGCATCGACGGCCTGAGCCTGATGCTGCTCGTACTCACCGGCTTCCTGACGCCGATTGCGCTGCTCTCGGGCTGGGACAGCGTCGAGAAGCACGTGAAGGAGTACTCGATCCTCATGCTGCTGCTCGAGGCGTCGCTCGTCGGCGTCTTCTGCGCGCTGGACGTCTTCCTGTTCTACGTCTTCTGGGACTTCGTCCTCATCCCGATGTATTTCCTCATCGGCATCTGGGGCTACGACCAGCGCATCTACGCGGCGGTCAAGTTCATCCTCTACACGATGGCCGGCAGCGTGCTGATGCTCGTCGCCATCATCGGGCTGTCGTGGGTCCACCAGGGCGCGACCGGCGAGTACAGCTTCGACCTGCTCGAGCTCTACGAGCTTCAGATCCCGGCGGCGACGCAGTACTGGTTCTTCCTCGCCTTCACCATCGCGTTCATCATCAAGGTGCCGCTGTTCCCGTTCCACACCTGGCTGCCCGATGCCCACGTGCAGGCGCCGACGGGCGGCTCGGTGATCCTCGCCGGCGTCATGCTGAAGATGGGCGGCTACGGCTTGATCCGCCTGGCCTACCCGCTCTTCCCGGATGCGGCGCTGTATTTCTCGCCGCTGCTGGCGACGCTCGCGGTGATTGCCATCGTCTACGGCGCGCTCGTGGCGATGGTGCAGCCCGACCTGAAGAAGCTGGTGGCCTACTCGTCGGTGAGCCACATGGGCTTCGTCGTGCTCGGCATTGCGACGATGACGACCATCGGCGTGCAGGGCGCGTCGTACCAGATGCTGGCGCACGGCGTCAGCACCGGCGGCCTCTTCTGCATGGTCGGCATGCTGTCGGACCGGCGGCACACGCGCCTCATCAGCGAGTTCGGCGGCCTCAAGACGGTGATGCCGCGGCTGGCGGCCGCCATGCTGCTGATCACGCTGTCGTCGATCGGCCTGCCCGGCATGAACGGGTTCATCGGCGAGTTCCTGATCATGCTCGGCGGCTTCGATTGGGATGCGCGCTTCGTGGTGATTGCCGCGTTGGGGGTGATCCTCTCGGCCGTCTACATGCTCTGGATGTTCCAGCGCGTGTTCCACGGCACGGTCACCAACGACCATAACCAGGGCCTGCCCGACCTGTCGTTCCGGGAGTGGGCGATCGTCGGCCCGATCGTGGCGGCGGCCATCCTCATGGGCGTCTACCCGAACGCGTTTTTGAAGCCGATGGAGCCGGCGGTGCAGCGCATCGTCGAGCGGGTCCAGGCGCACCAGCCGCCGGCCGAGACGACGGCGGAGGTGCGGTGATGATCAGCAGTCAATTCGACGCGGTCATCCCCATCCTGTGCGTGGCCCTCGCGGGCCTGGTGGTCCTGCTCGCCGAAGCTTTCCGCGGCCGCGATGAAAAGATGCCGATCGGCGGGCTGGGCATCATCGGCCTCGTCGGCGCCGGCGCGGCATCGGTCCTGCTGTGGAACCGCCAGGCCGAAAGCTTCGGCGTGGTGACGGCCGACAATTTCGCGTTGTTCGTCAACCTCGTGCTGGTCGCGGTCGGCATCCTCACCGTGATCTTCTCGTCGCAGACGGTCGAGCGCGACGGCCTGCCGGCCGGCGAATACTACGCGATCCTGCTGTTCACGATCGTCGGGATGATGCTGATGGCGCAGGCCAACGACCTGCTGCTGATCTTCCTCGCCCTCGAGACGATGTCGATCGGCGTCTACGTGCTCACGGGCATCCGCCGGAACCAGCCTGCGGGCACCGAAGCGGCGTTCAAGTACTTCCTGCTCGGCGCCTTCGCGAGCGCGTTTTTCCTCTATGGCATCGCGTTCCTTTACGGCGTGACCAGGAGCACGCACCTGGACGCCATCAGCTCGGCGATTGCGGCGCAGTCGATGAGCGGCAACCCGATGATCCTGCTCGGTGTGGGCTTGCTGATCGTCGGGTTCGCCTTCAAGGTGGCGGCGGTGCCGTTCCACATGTGGTCGCCCGACGTTTACGAGGGCGCGCCCGCGGTGGTCACCGGCTTCATGTCCACCGGCGTCAAGGCCGCGGCGGTGGCGGCGTTCGTGCGCGTGTTCCTCAAGGGGCTCGACCCGATGGTGGCCGACTGGGCGCCGGTGCTCGCGTTGATTGCCGCGGCGACGATGATCCTGGGCACCGTCGTCGGCGTCGCGCAGACCAGCCTCAAGCGCATGCTGGCGTATTCGAGCATCGCGCATGCCGGCTACATGCTGACCGCGATCGTCGCCGCCAACGGCGACGGCGCCGACACCGGCAAGGCGGCGATCCTGTTTTACCTGGCGGCCTACTCGGTGACCAACCTCGGCGCGTTCGGCGTGATTGCGCTGCTGGGCACGCGCGAGCGGGCCAACGACGACCTGCGCGACTACGCGGGTCTCTGGCACACGCATCCGGCCCTGGCCACGCTGATGACGTTCTTTCTCTTGTCGCTGGGCGGCTTCCCGCCGACGGCGGGCTTCATCGCGAAGTGGTACGTGTTCGGCGCCGCCGTGGGATCCGGGTACTACGGTCTCGCGATTATCGGCGTGCTGTCGAGCGTGGTCTCGGTGTTCTTCTACCTGCGCATCGTCGTGATGATGTACATGACCGACCGCGACGCGCGCCCGGTGCCGGCGCAGATCAGCCGGATGGCCATGGCCGGTCTCGTGCTCTCGCTGATCGGCGTGCTCTATCTGGGCGTGCTGCCGTCGGCGGTGATCGACTTCGCCCAGGCATCCATCAGCACGATTTTCTGAGCCCTTAGGCCCTCAAGACCTCCACTAGCGTCCCGTCCTGTTCTGGCAGCACGGTTCGCAGATCGAGCACGACCCGGTCGTTCTCAATCCGCGCGACCACGGGCGGGTCGAGCGTTCGCAGCCATGCCTCGATCGCTGCGGCCGACTGGCCCTCGCGCTCGACCGACAACAACACCGTCGGCAATCCGTGGCCGGGCGCGCTGCCGCCGCCCACGGCCGAGGTCCCGCTGAGGAGCGCCACGCGCCAGCCCGCGGCGGCGAGCCGATCGCCCAGCGCGCGCGCGCGGGCTTCGATCTCGTCCGCCGACCAATGCAGCATCCGCTGGACCGGCACCGTCTGGGCGGCCCGGCCCGCCAGGTACTCGCCGAGCGTCGCCTCGAGAACCGCGTAGGTGATCTTGTCCGCGCGCAGAGCGCGCATCAGCGGATGCGCCCGCAGGCGATCGACCAGCGCCTTCCGGCCGGCGATGATGCCGGCCTGCGGACCGCCCAGCACCTTGTCGCCGCTGAAGCAGACCAGGTCGATGCCGGCGTCGATGGAGGCCTGCACCGTCGGCTCGTCGGCGAGGCCGGCGACGAGGCAGCCGCTGCCCAGGTCTTCGACCACCGGGACCAGCATGGCCCGCCCGGCCGCAACCAGATCGGCGAGCGACGGGCGCTCCGTGAACCCTTCGATGCGGAAGTTCGACGGATGCACGCGCAGGAACAGCGCCGTCTTCGGCGACACAGCCGCCGTGTAGTCGCCGGTGCGGGTGCGGTTGGTGGTGCCGACTTCCCGCAGGATGGCACCCGATTGGTGCATCACGTCCGGCACGCGGAAGCCGCCACCGATTTCGACCAGCTCGCCGCGCGAAATCAGCACCTCGCGGCCCTCGGCGAGGCCTGCCAGGATCAGCAGCGTCGCCGCGGCGTTGTTGTTGACGACGATGGCGGCTTCGGCGCCGGTGAGGGTGGTGAGCAGCGATTCGGCGTGCACGCTGCGCGAGCCCCGCGCGCCTGCGGCCAGGTCGTACTCGAGGTTCGAATAGCCGCCGGCGATCGCGGCGACCCGCTCGAGCGCCGCGGGCGCGATCGGCGCGCGTCCGAGATTGGTATGGATGATCACGCCGGTGGCGTTGATCACGGGCCGCAACGACCCGCGCGCGTGCGCCGCCAGGGCGGCCTCGGCGCCGCGCGCGATGTCGGTGACCGCCGCCTCCGCGGTCACCGGACCCGTGCCGGCGGCGATGGCTGCGCGCACCCGATCCGCGCTCGCCCGGAGCGCGTCCAGCGTGGCGCCGGCGCCGAATCGGGCTTCGAGCGCGCGCACGGCGTCGTGCTGTCGAAGTGTCTCAATCGAGGGAATGACGCGGAAGTCTCTCACACGGGAAATATAGTACGATTCCCCTTCCGATGACCCAGCGAACGCACCGTCCGCCGGAACGGTTCTGGCCGTACGTCGAGAAGCCGGAGGAGCCGACCGCCGAAGAGCTCGCCGCCCTCGATCCCGACCTGCACAACACGCTGTTCGGGCCGCGCGACCTGCCGTTTTCGGTGACGCTCGTGTTCCCGCCGTTCGAGGGGCCCGACTACGACACGGCCGTGGAAAAAGCGAAGGCGTCGGCCGAGTATCTGGAGCTGGGGCAGGGCGCCGGCAGGCGGCACCGCGCGCGGTTCTTTCCCGGCGACGCGCTCCGGCTCAAGGACCTCTTCGAAATCATCGGCCCGCGCCCGGGCTGCGAGGTGCTGATCGACGATCGGCCGATCCCGTACTCGCGCGAGCTGTGGCTGCCGTTGATCTGGTTCCTCCTGCTCGATTAGGTCCCGCCCGTGGCAGCTCCCAAAGGCGAGTTCGAAATGGAGATGGGGCGGCTCGAAGCCGAGGTCAAGCGCCTCGAGGCCGAGTACAACATGTTCTTCACCCATCGCTCGCCCAAGCCGCCGCTCGAAACGCGCAAGCGCGTGGACGCGGTGGTGAAGAAGCACGACCGCGCCTATATCCAGAACACCGCCGATCGCTTCCGCTTCCTCACCATACAGACGCGCTACGCCAAGCTGTGCGAGTTGTGGGAGCGGCAGATGAATGCCCACGATTACGGTAAGCCGAAGCGCTTCGGCTCCGGTGCGCCAATGCCCGCCGCCGCTGCGCCCGCGGCGGCCAAGCCCGCGGAGAAACCCGCCTCCGCTGAAGCTACGGCGGGCAAGCCCGTGGAGAAGCCGGCCGCGAAGCCCGAGGCCCCGGCCGGCGAGCGTCTGGTGCACGTGGCCAACCTCCGCGACGCCGCGGCCGAGGGCGATCGTGTGAAGGAGCTTTACGATCGATTGGCGGAAGCGCGCAAGCAGACCGGCGAGGCGCCGCTGGCGTTCGATCGCGTGGCCGCGCTCGTGAAGGCCCAGATGGAGAAGTACAGCGCCGGCGGCGGCGAGGTCGCGTTCCGCGTGGCGATGAAGGATGGAAAGGTGTCGCTGACGGTGAAACCAGTCAAGGACGGCGAATGAGGCTTGAGGGCTTGAAGGCTCGGAGAAAACGATCTGGTGCCGGGAGGGAGCCCGGCACCAGGGTGGATCAAGAGGTCACTAGGCGGCGCGGGTCACGTTGCCGGCCTGCGGGCCCTTGGGCCCGTCGACGATTTCAAATTCAACCGGCTGTCCCTCTTCGAGCGAGCGGAAACCGGCGCCCTGGATCGCCGAGTAATGGACGAACACATCGCTGCCGCCTTCGCGCTCGATGAATCCGTAGCCCTTGGCGTTGTTGAACCACTTGACCTTGCCTGTAATGCGCATCGTTCTCTTCCTGTCTTGCAGGTGGCAGATGCCACCGTAGTGATCGACCCCCATCGCACCTTCTGGATGAGGTAGGGGTAACAAAAAAAGGCCGCAACTTGCGGCCTTCTGGTCCGCAGAAATGGACTGCGGGGATGATACCGGGCGGTTACATTTGGTGTCAATTGCGAAATGCGACGGCAATTTGTCGAGCCTTCGATGTTTCTTCGTTTCTCGTGAGGATGGAGCCGGATGCGCCGCGCGATTCTGAGTGTTTCTGACAAGACGGGCCTCGTGCCGTTTGGAACAGCCCTGGCCACGCGGGGGTTCGAGCTGGTGTCGACCGGCGGGACCGCCAAGGCGCTGGTCGCGGCCGGACTGGCGGTGGTCAACGTCAGCGACGTCACCGGTTTCCCCGAAATGATGGACGGGCGCGTGAAGACGCTGCACCCGAAGATCCATGGCGGCATTCTGGCGCGGCGGCATCACGCCGAAGACCTGGCCCTCGCCGCCGAGCACGGCATCGGCCTGGTGGATCTGGTGGTCGTGAACCTGTATCCGTTCGTCGAGACCGCGGCGAAGCCGGGGATCGCCTTCGACGATCTGATCGAGCAGATCGACATCGGCGGCCCGAGCCTGGTGCGCGCCGCCGCCAAGAATTTCCGCGATGTCCTGATCGTGGTGTCGCCCGGAGACTACGACGAGGTCATCGCCGAGCTCGATCGCGCGGGTGGCCCATCCAACGAGTTCCGGTTCGATCTCGCGCGTCGCGCGTTCGCCCACACCGGCAGCTACGACACGGCCATCGCCGGCACGCTCGACGAGGTCGCGGTCGACGGCAACATTTTCGTGCGTGGAGGCGGATCCATTGAACCGGCGGAGGAGCCCTTCGCGCCCGACGAATTGTCCATCAGGGCGCATAAGCTGCGCGATCTTCGCTACGGCGAGAATCCGCATCAGGCCGCTGCGTGGTACGCGCTCGAGCCGGCCTCGGGCCTGGGCGCTCCCGCAGTGCTCCAGGGCAAGGAGCTGTCGTTCACCAACCTCCTCGATCTTGATGCTGCCGCGCGGGTCGTGCTCGAGTTCGACGAGCCGGCGGCCGCGGTGATCAAGCACACCAACCCGTGCGGCGTCGCGACCGGCGCCTCGATCGCCGATGCCTACGTGCGCGCGCGCGAAGCGGATGCGCTGGCCGCGTTCGGCGGCATCATCGGCCTCAACCGCCCGATCGACGAGGCCACCGCAAAGGCGATCGTCTCCACCTTCATCGAGGCGGTCGTCGCGCCGTCGGTGGATGAGGCGGCCCGGCCCATTCTCGCGACCAAAGCGAACCTGCGCGTGGTCACCGCCGACTTCTCAGGTGGCGACAAACCTGCTGGTGGCGACAAACCTTTCTCGTCCGCCGGAGCGCGAAGCGCGAAGGCGGAAGGTGTGTCGTTCCGCCGTGATTTCCGGTCCATCCTCGGCGCGCTGCTCGTGCAGGAGCGCGATCAAGTGGTCGAGGCGCACCTGCCGTGGCCGGCGGACACGCTGAAGGTCGTCACCAAGCGGCAGCCGACCGCCGCCGAATGGCAGGCGATGCGATTTGCCTGGCGGGTGATGGCGCACGTCAAGTCGAACACGGTGATCTTCACCGACGCGGTCCGCACGCTGGCGATCGGCGCGGGGCAGATGAGCCGCATCGATGCGGTCAAGGTGGCGGTGATGAAAGCGGCCGGCACGCTCGCCGGATCGGTGGCCGCGTCCGATGCATTCTTCCCGTTCCGGGACGGCCTCGATGCGGTGGCGGCGGCCGGCGCGACGGCGGTGGTGCAGCCCGGTGGATCGGTGAAGGATGCCGAGGTGATCGCCGCGGCCGACGAGCACGGGCTGGCAATGGTGTTTACCGGCCGGCGTCACTTCAGACACTAATCCCGGCGGGCACTTCGGTCGCCGGGGCGCCTTCGGCCATCGGCCGCCAGCCATCGAAGGTCAGGCCTGTGGGCCGACGGCTGAAGGCAGACGGCAATGGCGCGATTATTCGGCAACTCAAACTGAATTGCGGGATTAGGTCGAGGCCGCCTACGCCCAGTCGTCGTCATCCAGGATGTGGCGCTCCGCTGCCTTCAGATCACGCGCGCGCACGAATCCGATCTTCTTGGTCCGGGCGTCCGAGCGCAGGACCCACGCGATGTCTTCCAGGTCGTACAGCGATGGGCGGCGCCGATCGGAATAACCGGTGCAAGAGGTAACCGAGAAGGTGATTTCGTCGCGGACAACACGCTTCCCACACGAGATGATTTCGTTCGAGAGCCGAGCGCCGCGGATGATGGTGGCCGAGCGGCAGGTTGTGCAGAGTGAGGCCGCTCCGTCTGCAACGGTACCTCCGTGAATCTTCAAGCGCATGTGCGAAGCCCTCCTAGACTAGCTGGTTCATCTGGACCTCCCTTCAGGACAGGGTCGTATGCGTGTCATGACGACGACGTGGCCATCGTCGTCGGCGGGTTGTCAAGTCGTCTTGCACCTCGCGCGTGACGATGGCATCGTCGTCGTCGAGGTGACGTGATGGAGCCCGGGCGCGGGTCCCTGGTCGGGTGTCCGTGGTGCTGGGTGCCCAGGAGCTGCGTCTGGTGTTGGATCGTCTGACGGGCGTACCGCGACTGGTGGTGACGTTGCTGTATGGCGCGGGTCTCAGGCTGCAGGAGTGCCTCGAATTGCGGGTCAAGGACCTTGACTTCGAGCGTGGTGAAGTGACCGTTCGTCGCGGCAAGGGGCAGAAGGACCGGCGCGTGATGCTGCCTCAAGCGGTGCGGAAGGATCTGAGCGAGCATCTCGAGTCGGTGATTCAACGTGCGGTGACGGCGGCGGCGCGGATGGCTGGCGTGACGAAGCGGGTTGGCTGCCACACGTGTCGACACTTGTTTGCCACACACCTGCTCGAGGCGGGCTACGACATCCGGACGGTGCAGGAATTGCTGGGTCATGCGGATGTCAGCACGACGATGATGTATACGCATGTGCTGAATCGTGGCGGCCTGGGCGTGCGGAGCCCGCTTGATCGGCTGTGACGTGCATGGCTGCCAGGGATTCGCAGGCTAATACGGATTGATCCTGCGATCGGACTGGGCAATGAACGGTGTTTCAAGGACTTCCCTGGAGATCAGTTTCGTCTCTCAAGGTGGTTGGCTGCGAGACCTTCGCAGCCAACCGAGGCTTCGCAGCCATACGGAGGACGGCCGAAAAGGGATCAGCGTGCTAACATTCCGTGCCGCAGTGAGATAGAAAGGGTTAGATAATTTTGTTGCCTTGGATTAGGCTGCGACG
>MELE01000011.1 GCA_001768615.1 Acidobacteria bacterium RIFCSPLOWO2_12_FULL_67_14b
CCCGACGGAACCACGAAATTGCTCCAACGCGAGGAAAAGGACGACAAGGTGCGCGCGCGGCTGCTCGAATTTTGGGCCGAGGCCGGGACGCGATGAACCGGGGCGCGCTCAAGGCCTGGTGCAGGGCGGCGCTTGCCATCGCCCTCGGCATGTTCCTGCCGGCGTGCGCCGTCCTCGATCCGCCGCCCAAGGCGCGACCGGCGGCGGCGCAGCTTGCCCGCGAGCGGCCGCAGCCCTTCTCGTCGCGGGAAGTCGCGGCCGGAAACCTCGCGCACCGCGTCCTGCGCGACGACAAGCAGGCGGTGATGAGGGTCCCGCCGCGGCCCGACACCGGAGTGCTCGCGCAGATCGAGTTCGATCGGCGGGGCAACTCGGCGCGCGCCGCCCTTTCCCCGGGGGCGCAGGGCGCGGAGCAGGAACCGGACGTGACCCTGCAGTTCTTCGAGCCCGCGAGCCTGCGGCGCATCGTCGAGGTGATGCTCGGCGAGGTCCTCAAGGTGCCGTACGTCGTCGCCGACGATTTCAAGGACAAGCAGGTGCGGCTGTTCTTCACCGCCAAAGGCACCCACGAGCAGCTGATCCAGACGTTCGACGCGCTGCTCGAGGCAGAAGGGGTGAAGCTGAAGTACCTCGACGGCATCTATCTGGTATCGACCGACGACAAGGCGCGCCGCGCGCAGCCCTCGCCTCCGGGCGCCGGCATCGGCGAAACGACCGGGCTCGTGCGGCTGCGCTTCATGGAGACCAAGGAGTTCCTGCCGATCGCGCGCCAGCTCATGCAGACCCCCGAGCGCGCCACGCCGCTGCCGGCGCTGAACAGCATCCTGCTCGTCTCGACCGGGAGCGAGATCCGGGCCGTGCGGCGCCTCGCCGAGGAGCTGGACATTCCCTACTTCGAGGGCAAGAGCGTCATGGTCTACGCGCCGCGCTATCTCTCGGCCAAGGCGATCGTGACGCTGCTCGACCAGCACCAGGCGCAGCTCGGCTCGACCGCGGCGGCACCCAACCGTCAGATCGAGGCGCGCGAGGTGCCCGAGCACGACCGCGTGGTGATCGTGACCTCCAATCCGATGGCGCGCGACCTGGCGATGGAGATTCTCAACCGGGCCGACATCCCGGGCGCGCAGAACCGACGCCAGGTGTTCCAGTATCCCCTTTCGACGCAGAAGGCGGCGGACGTTTCGGTCACGCTGAAGGCGCTCGTCACGCAGGTGATGCGCGGCGTGACGACGCCGCCGATCGACCCGGTGGCCGACAAGGACTCCAACAGCGTGTTTATCTTCGCCACGCCCGAGGAGTACGCACAGATCCGCTCGCTCATCGAGCGGCTCGATGCGCGGCCCAGCGCGGTGCACGTCGACGTGACGATCGCGGAGGTGACCCTCAACGACCGCGTTCAGTTCGGCGTCGAGTGGTTCCTGCGCAACTCGCTCGGCGGCGCCGGCGTCCAGACGAGCTCCAATTTCAACGTCGGCCGCACGCTCGCCAACAGCTTCGACCTGTTCGTGACCAAGGGCAGCCGCTTCGCGATCCTGCAGATGCTCGGGTCTGTGACCGATTTCTCGATCCTCTCCAGCCCGCAGCTCGTGGTGAAGAACGGCTACACCGCGAAGATCACGGTCGGTGGCGAGGAACCGGTGATCAAGTCGCGCCTCACGACGACGCAGCAGGCAGGGGGCACCAATCTGCCGCAGACGGAGTACGCCAACCTGAAGGTGGGGCTCGAGCTCGAGGTGACGCCCACGGTCGGCGCGAGCGGCGAGGTGAAGCTCACGATGCTGCTGAAGGACACGCGCCTCGGCGAGGACAAGACGCTCTCCGACGGCACGACGCAGCCGCGCCTGGCGACACGAGAGATCAAGACCGAGTTCGTGACCGCGGACGGCTCGACCGTGTTCATCGGCGGCATCCGGCAGAAACGCGACCAGACGAGCGTGGCCAAGATGCCGGTCCTCGGGGACATCCCGGGCCTGGGATGGCTCTTCCGCAACAAGAGCGACACCGCCGAATTCACCGAGATGATCGTGCTCGCGACACCGACGGTGGTCTCGGACCAGACGGCCGCCGACCGCATTACGCGCGCGATCCTGAACGCACGCCGCGACGCCGAGTTGCCGCTGCCGTACGGAACGCGGGGCGCAGTGCAACCCGCCGGCGAGGAAAAGACCCCCGAGGTGAAATCAGGCGAGAGTCCCGCGTCGCAGCCGGAGGCGCCGGCGACGGAGAGCGTCCCGCTCGAGCGCCCTGCGCCCGCAGCCGCGCCGGCAAAAGCGTCGTGAAGCTCGCCGGCTGGCAGGCGGCGGCGCGCTCGGTCGTTTTCATCGACCCGCAGGGAAGCTCTCATTGTTTCCGCCTCCGGCAGCGCTTCGATGGCACGTCGCGTCTGGAGCCGCGTGCGGCGCGCTCCGCCTCCGGTCCGCATCTTTGTGTGCTTGCGCGCTCGCTCGTGTACCGCCGCCGCCTGCAGTCGCGCCCGCGCGCGCGGCGCGGCATCGAGAACCTGCTTCGCGCGGCGCGCGACTACTTCCCCGCCGGGCTGCAGCCGGCAAACTACTGCGCGTTCGAGGATGCCGACGGACTGTACTTGTGCGCGCTACCGCAGGAGCGCCTGAAGGAAATCCAGGCGGACGTCGGCGAAGTGCAGGCGCTGCTGGTCGGCCCCGATGAACCGGACGGGCGCCGGTTGCTCGAGGTGATCGAGCGCCGGCACCGGCTGGGCGCGGCGGCCGATCTCGCGACGGCGCCGGCGCGCCTCATCCCGGCGGCGCGCATCGCGGTCGCCGGGGCGCTGCTTGCGTTCGCCACGGTCGCCGCGGCGAGCGCCTGGCTCGTGGCGGCCACCTATCCGGGCAGCGAACGGCTGTCGCGCCGCGTTGCCGAGGCCGAAACCCGGGCGGTGGAGCCGGAGCAGCAGTACCGGTCGATCCTCAGGATGCTCGCGGCGCAGCGCGCGCTCGGCCAGTTCGCGCAGAGCCCGGGAGCGCGCGCGCTGGAGGTCGTGGCGGCGGTCCTGCGCTCGACGCCTGCGGGTCACGCGGTCACCAGCATCGAGCTCAAGAACGGCGAGCTCAAGATCACCGGCGTCGGTGCGCGCCCGGCCGAGTGGCTGGGAGCGCACGGCGTACCCGCCGACGCGATCGCGACATACCGGCTGCAGCAGACGGACAGGTTCACGGTGAAGTTCCCCCTGCCCCGGGAAGCGGGACGCCCGACCTGAGGGCGAGTCCGCGCTCGACCGGCAGCCGATGCTGATTTCGATGGCCTTCGCGTCCTCGCCCTGGCGCAGCGACCAGCGCACGGCGACGTGCTTTGCCGTTTCGCTGGCAGCGCATGCGCTCGCGCTGTTCGCGGCGCTGCCCGCGATCTCCGTCCTGCCGCGCACGCTCCTGCCTTCGCTCGACGTACGGCTGGTCGAAGTGCCGCCCGCGGCGCTCGAGCCGGCTGCCGGGACCGTGCCGCCGGAAGCGAAGGCCGCGCCCCCGGTGGAGGCGGCGCGCGAGCCGCTGCCGGATCGCGGGACGCCCGCCCCGGAGGCGGCGCCGGAAGTGCTCACGGCGGCGTCCCGGCCCGATCCCGTGATCGCGGAAAAGCCGAAGGCGGCCGACTCGCCGCCGCAGGCCGAAGCCGAGCCGCCGGCGCCCGAACCCGCGCTCACCGAAGCCGAAAAGGCGAAGTTCGATCCGCGCTACCTGTCCGAATCGCAGGTGGACCGCAAGGCGGTTTCGCTCGACGAGACGCGCGCGGCGGAGTATCCGCCCGAGGCGCTCCGCGACGGCATCACCGGCTGCGTGCTCGTGATGGTCTACATCGGACCGGGCGGCACCGTCGAGAACATCGACGTGATCCGTTCCGATCCGCCGCAGATCTTCGACCGTCCGGCGATGCGAAGTTTCATCTCGAAACGCTATCTCCCCGCGATCCGGGGCAACGTCGCGGTGCGCAGCCGCGTGCCCGGCGTGGCGAGCTTCGAACTCGACGGCAAGCCGCAGCCGTATTGCGCGCTGCGATACTATCCGGTGGTGCGGGAGCTGAACGGCGACCCGGTCATGGTGGGGCAAGATGCGAAATAGAAAAACGCGCCGCGACGTTCGCGGATTCACGCTGATCGAGCTGATGGTCGTCATGGTGATCATCGCGCTGCTGGCGGCGCTCGTCGGCCCGCGCGTGATGAAGCACCTGGCGTCTTCGAGGGAAAAGACGACGCTGGTGCAGATCGAGCAGCTCGCGACCGCGCTGGAGAGCTTCAAGCTGGAGGTCGGGCGCTATCCGAACCAGCAGGAGGGCTTGCGCGCCCTGGTCGAGAACCCCGCGAAGATGGCGAACTGGAACGGACCGTACCTGCGCAAGCGCGAGCTGCCGATGGATGCCTGGGGTTACCCCTTCCATTACGAGGTCCCGCCCAAGCGCGGCGGCATCGACTACGACCTGTACTCGTTCGGCGCGGACAACCAGCCGGGCGGCGATGGCGAGAACGCCGACATCGGGAACTGGAAGTGAACTCGGTACAGGCGCAACTCGGAACGGCGCTCCGCGACGAAGGCCTCGTCGACGAGACGGTGCTCGAGCGCGCGCGCGAGCTCACGGTCTCGAGCGGCCAGCGCCTGGGCAAGGTGCTCGCCGAGATCGGCGTCGTCTCCCAGGAGCAGATCTACCAGGCGTACGCCAAGGTGACGCGGCTCCCGATCTGGGATGGCGAGGGCGAGGCGCTCGCCGACGACGAGCGGTTCGGGCGCGATTTCCTGCTTTTCAATCACGTGCTGCCGGTGGCGGCCGGCAAGCGGCGCCTGCTGGTGATCGACGACCCGGAGGACGACGGCCTGATCGAGCTTCTGCGGCGTTTCGCGCCGGACATGGAGCTCGCGATCGCGCCGCCGAGCCGCCTTTCGTACGCGATGGACGCCGGTCTCGGCGCCGCCGACGACGGCACGCCGGGCGCGGAGCAGTCCGCGATCAACGTCGAGTCGCTCAAGGACATGGCGCTGGAGGCGCCCATCATCCGCCAGGTGAACGACCTGATCGGCACCGGCATCGAGATGGGCGCGTCCGACATCCACCTTGAGCCCTTCAAGAACCGCATCGAGCTGCGCTACCGGATGGACGGCGTGCTGCACAACCGGCCGGCGCCCAAGCTCGACGATTACCCGGCGGTGGTCTCGCGCGTCAAGATCCTCGCCGGGCTCGACATCGCGGAGCGCCGCGTGCCTCAGGACGGGCGCATCCGCATCAAAGGATCGGGACGCGACGTCGACATCCGGGTCAGCACCATTCCCACGCTGCACGGCGAGGACGTGGTGCTGCGGCTGCTCGACCAGAAAAAACGCGCGCTCGGCCTGGAAGCGACCGAGCTTTCCGCGTCCGTCGTCGCCGGGTTCCGCGAGGCGCTGGGCAAGAGCCACGGGCTCTTCGTCGTCTCCGGCCCGACCGGCTCGGGCAAGACCACGACGCTCTACTCCGGGCTGCAGGAGATCGTCGACGGGCGCAAGAAGATCATCACAGTCGAGAATCCCGTCGAGTACGAAATCCCGGGTGTCAACCAGATCCAGGTGAACGAGCCCGCAGGCATGACGTTCGCGAACCTGCTGCGCTCGATCCTGCGCCACGACCCGGACGTGATTTTCGTCGGCGAGATCCGCGACCGCGAGACGGCGGAGATCGCGGTGCAGGCCTCGCTCACCGGGCACCTGGTGCTCTCGACCATTCACACCAACAGCGCGACCGGCGCGATCGGGCGCCTGATCGACATGGGGATCCCCGACTATCTCATCGCCTCGGGCCTGATCGCGGTCTCCGCGCAGCGGCTGGTGCGGCGCCTGTGCCCGCATTGCCGCGCGCAGTCCGAACCCGACGAGCTGCTGTGCAAACGCTACGGGATCGCCTTCGGCACGGTGATCCACGAGGCGCGCGGCTGCAAGGCGTGCGCCAAAACCGGATACGCGGGCCGGCTGCCGATCGCCGAGCACCTGCCGTTCACCAGCGCGCTGCGGCACGAGATCCTGCACGATCCGAGCAACGACAACCTGATGCGGGCCGCGCGCGCCGGCGGGTTCACCACGCTGCTCGAGGACGGTATTACGAAGGTCGTGGCGGGGCTCACCACGATCGACGAAGTGCTGCGCGTCGCCGGCTAAAATCTTCCCGATGCCGATCTACGAGTACGTAGCGCTCGGCCGCGACGGCGGCGAGGTGCGCGGCGCCGAGGAGGCGATCGACCGGGACGCGCTGGGCGCGGCGCTGCGCCGGCGCAACCTCCATCTCGTCGACGCAAAGCAGGCGAAAAGCGCGCGCGTGCCGTTCGCGCTCGCCAGCCAGTTCGTCGCCGAGCTGTCGCGGCTGGTGGCAAGCGGCATCGTGCTCGAACGGTCGCTGCAGATCGTCGGCGAGGACAGCCGGGACAAGAGGCTCGCGGCCCTCGGGCAGCAGCTGCGCCAGTCGGTGCAGCGCGGACAGGCGTTCTCCGAGGCGCTCAGGCGCGCCGGCGATTTCGACCCGGTGCTCATCGCGCTGGTGCGCGTGGGCGAGGCGAGCGGCCAGCTCGGGACGATCCTCGAGTCTCTCGAGACTTACTACGCGGGCCGGGCGACGTTGCGGAAGGACCTCGTGGCGACGCTCGCCTATCCGATCATCCTCGTCGCGGTAAGCGTCGCCTCGCTGATCGGGCTCGGTCTGTACGTCGTGCCGGTCTTCCGCGGCATGTTCGCAACGGAAAAAATCGACCTGCCGCTGGGAACGGTCGTCATCTTCATGGTAAGCGACTGGCTGTCGGAATTCGGGACATGGTTCGCTACCGGCCTTGCAGCGCTCATTTTCGGGTTCTACCTCGCGTTGCGGCTGCGACCGGCGTTGTCCGCCCGGCTCCAGGCGCTGTGGCTGCGGCTGCCTTTCCTGGGCGAGGTCACGGCGAAATTCGAAGCGGCGCGCGCGCTCGGCGTCATCGGCATCACCGTGCGCAGCGGCGTGCACCTGGTGCAGGCGATGGAGCTCGCGCAGCAGGCGCTGCGGACCCCGGTCCAGCGCGAGGGAGTCGAGGAGGCGATCCGGCAGCTGCGCAAGGGCGTCGCGCTTCCCGCGGCGCTCGAAGCCGTGCCGTTCTGGCCGCGCCTGGCGCAGCGCTTCGTGCGCATCGGCAACGAAACGGGGAAGGTCGCCGAGATGTGCGAGCGCGCAGCGGTGTTGCTCGAGGCCGAGGCGCGCACCGCCGTGCGCGCGCTCGTCGCGGCGGCCGGGCCGGTCGTCATCGTGGTAATGGGAAGCGTCATCGGTTTCGTCGTAGTATCGATGCTGCTCGCGGTATTCAGCCTTTCCGATATCCGCTGACGGTGCGCGGGCTGAAAAGGAGATTCCAGTGAACCAGGCCGATGTCGCCACCGAGCCGGGCGTCGAGTTCGTCGCGCACTACCTGAAAGACCTGTCGTTCGAGACGCCGTTCGGGCCTTGCCCGCCCGAGAAGCTCGCGAGCGTCGACCTGAAGCGCGACCTGCGCGTCGGCGTCAGCGTGAGCGGGGACGGCGTGCACGAGGTCGACCTCGGGCTGTTCGTGACCGGGACGCTCGAAGGGCGCACGATCCTGCTGTGCGAGCTGACCTACGCGTCCATGGTCCGGCTGCACCGGATCCCGGAACCGGTCATGCCGCAGGTCCTGTCGGTCACCGTCCCCGGGCTGATGCTGCCTCTGGTGAAGCAGGTGCTGGCAGGCAACAGCCTGTTCGCCGGTTTCCCGCCCCTGGAGCTGGACGATATCGATTTCATGGCGGTGTTCCAGCAGTCGGAGGCCTCGCGCCTGCCGGGGACCGCGCACTAAGTTCGCGGACGTCCTCGACCTCCACGAAAACGCAGCCGTCGCCCGCGAGAATGCCCTCCAGCTCCGCCTGGAACAGTGCGTGCTGCCGCTCGATGAGCCTGGCCGGCCGCCATCCGCGCTCGGCCAGCTTCACCTCGAGCGAGCGGTCGAGCACGACGTATCTCACGCGCACGAACCCGGGCACCAGCTTGAGCAGGCTGCGGCGATTGCGACGCAGGAGATTGGTGTTGTCGTAGACCGTGGGAAGCCGCCGGCGGAGGCGTTCCACGATCGCTTTCGCGATCTGCCGGGCGACCCGCGACCTGAGCGGCGCCGCGTATTTCCACGTCGCCGCAGGATCGTCGCGCCGCCAGCCCGTCAGCTGCTCGCGAACGTCATCCGCGGAAACGACCCACGACGCCGGATACGACCGCCGCGCGTAGGTCGTCTTCCCTGCTCCCGGCGGTCCGATGAGGACATGCAGCAGCAGCTCGCGCGCCGTCAGTCCTCCCAGAACGCGCGCCGCGCGCTGTCGACGATCGGGTCCATGAGGTAGCGCAGCACGCTCCTGCGCCCGGTGACGATCTCGACCTGCGCGAGCATCCCCGGGACGAGCACCATCTGGTACTTCTTCAGCTGCGGATCGTCCTCGATTCGCACCCGCGCCAGGTACCACATCCGCCCGGGCTGCTTTTCGTCGCGCACCGCGTCGGCCGATACCTGGATCACCGTGCCGTGCAGCGCGACGTGCGTGCGCGGACGGTAGGCCGTCAGCCGCACGCGGCTCGGCAGGCCCGGCTGCACCACGTCGATGTCGTCGGGCGCGACCTTCGCCTCGACGACCAGGTCGTCGTTGCGTGGCACGATGTCCATGATCGCGCCGTTGGGGGGGATCACGCCGCCGACCGTCGTGTACCTGAGCTGCTGGACCCGCCCTTCCTGCGGGGCGAGAACGCGCGTGCGCGCCAGCCGGTCGCGCGACACGGCCTCTTTCTCCTTTGCGGCGGCGAGCGCTTCCTGCGCCCTGCGCAATTCCTCCAGCACGCTCGTCAGCCAGTCGGCGCGCAGCTTGTCGAGCGCCAGCTCGCCGTCCGTGATGCGGGTCTGCGCCCGCAGCTGCTCGGCGCGGGTCTCCTGCAGGACCGCCGCCGTCTCCGCCTCGCGGCTTTCGAGCTCGAGGAGCCGCGGCTTGGCGATGAAATTCTGCTCGTAGAGCTTGCGGTTCATGTCGAGGTTGTCGGCGTGGCGCTCGAGGGACTTCGAGAGCGACTCTCCGCGCGCCTGCCAGGCGCCCAGTTCCTTGCGCGCCTGGTCGACGCGGGCGCGGATTCCGGTCTCCTCGCGCGCGAGCGCCCGCCGCCGCTGCTCGAACAGGCGCACCTGGTTGTCCACGCCCGCGACGCCGGAACGCTTCATCGCGCCCGCGGGCAGGCCGTCGCGTTCCGCGACGAGGCGCGCGAGCAGCGCCTCCTGGGCGACGCGCTCGGTTTCGTTGATCGCGAGCTGCGCGCTCGCTTCGGTGTCCTGAATGCGCAGCAGCTCCTGGCCTTCGGCCACGCTGTCGCCGTCGCGCACGCCGATCGCCGCGATGATCCCGCCCTCGAGGTGCTGGACGGTCTTCACGCGACCTGAAGGAATCACCTCGCCGGGCGCAACCGCGCCCGCGTCGAGCTCGGCGAGGGACCCCCACACGAGCAGAACGGCGAAGAACGCCGCGGCGACGGCCGCCGCCGCCACCCCGTAACGCCGCAGCTCGACCGGGACCGCCGCCGCGTCAGGGCCTGGCATAGCCGCCTTCCTGGGCTTTGTCGCCGTGCACCAGCTTCACCTTGGTCGCCCCGGGAGCGAGCATGCCGATGAGTTCCTTCGCCGGCCCGAAGCGCTCGATGCGGCCGCCGATCAATACCGCGATCTTGTCGGCACCCGCGAGGATGGAAGGCCGGTGCGTGATGACGATCACGGTTGCGCCGCCCGCCTTGAGCGCCGCGATGGCCTCGACGAGCGCCTGCTCGCCCTCGGTATCGAGCGAGGCGTTCGGCTCGTCGAGCACCACCAGCCGCGGGCCGCCGAACAGCGCGCGGGCGAGCGCGATGCGCTGCCGTTGCCCGCCCGAGAGCGTGGCGCCGCCGGGGCCGATCTCGGTGTCGTACCCGTCGGGGAGCTTGAGCACCATCTCATGCACATCGGCAAGCTGTGCGGCGGCCACGACCGCGGCGTCATCGGCGACGCCGAAACGCGCGATGTTGTCGCGCACGGTGCCGGCAAAGAGCTCGACGTCCTGCGGCAGGTAGCCGACGTGCCGGCCGAAGTCCTCCCGGTTCCAGGCGTACACGTCGGCGCCGTCGAGGCGCACGCTTCCGGAGCGCGGCAGCCACACGCCGCAGACGAGCTTGGCGAGCGTCGACTTGCCGGCGGCGCTCGGGCCGATCAGCCCGATCACCGATCCGGCGGGGATGGCGAGCGACACCCCGCGGATCGTCGGCTGGTCGCGCCCCGGCGGGGCGTAAACGACACCCTCCAGCGCCACCTCGCCGAGCGGGGCCGGCAGCTGCATCGCGCTCTCCTTGCGGCCGAAGCGCTCCAGCAGCGCGTCGAGCCGGTCGAGCGACGCGCGCGCCTGAACGAGCTGCCGGTACGCCCCGATCAGCACCTCCATCGGCGCGAGCGCGCGCGCCGAGAGCATGAACGCCGCGATCATCCCGCCCACCGTGAGCTGGTCGTTGATCGCGAAGTACGCACCGAACGCCGTGAGCGAGAGGCTCAGGATCATGCGCGTGAAGCGCGCCCCGGCGGCGAGCAACGATGCGCGGTCGCTCGCACGCGAGGCGAGCGCGAGGTGCCCGTTCTGCGCCTCGCGCCAGCGCCGCAGCATGGCGCGGCGCATCCCCATCGCCTCGATCGCCTCGGCGTTCTGCATCGCCGCCTCGGCGCGCCCCTGCGCGCGCATCGCGGCCTCGCCCGCCTCGCGCACCTGCGGCGCCGTGAGCGCCTCGGTGGTGAGGGTCAGCCCCAGCAGCACCAGCGCGCCGACGAGCGTCAGGAAGCCCAGCCAGGGATGGAGCAGCGCGACGATCGCGATGAACACGGGCGCCATCGGCGCGTCCATCAGCGCGACCAGCCCGTGCCCGGTGCCGAGGAAGTTGCGCACCGTGCCCACGTCGCGCAGCGACTGCACCGGCTGCACGCCGCGCAGCGCCGCCTGGACGAGGCCGGATTCAAGCACCTTCGGCTCGAGATCGAGCGCGTAGCGGTTGGACACGCGGATGAGGAGCCAGGAGCGAAGCGTCTCCAGGGCCGCCAGCGCCACCAGCGCAATCAGCACTCCCAGGGCGAGGAGCCAGAGCGTGTCGGCGCTGCGCGAGGAGAGCACGCGGTCGTACACCTGCAGCGAGAACAGCGGCACCGCAAGCATCAGCAGGTTGGTCGCGACGCCGACCGCCGCGACGCCCCCAAGCGCGCGCCGGTGCACGCCCTCAAGGGCGAGTCGCTGCAGAAATCCTTTCTTCTTCGCCGCCATGCGGGGCCCTCGCCGCTCCTTCGCGGCCCCATTCTACGTCAGGCGAACACGAAGTCCGCGGCGCTCAACGCGGCGTGGTTGGACAGCACGCCGATCAGCACCTGCGCCCCCGCGCCGTCGGCGTCGGCGTCATAGAAGAGCTGACCGGTCGGTTGATCGTAAACGAAGACGTCGTCCGAATCCTGGGCCGCGGTTCCCTGCGCGAGCCGCCCCTCCGCGAGCGGCTGACCGGAGCTGCCGAGGCCGCCATACACTTCCATCGCAAGCACGATGCGGTCGCCCTGCACGGATGAAAAGTCCGTGATCGTGCTGGTGCCGCCGCTTTCCGGCAGATCGTCGAACACGAACCGGTCGGCGCCCAGCCCGCCGGTGTAGCGATCGCCCCCGGCGGTGCCGATCAGCGTGTCCGCGCCCCCGCCGCCGGAGAGCCGGTCGGCGCCGTCCCCTCCGATGATCGTGTTGTCCAGCGCGTTGCCGGTTCCGGCAAAACCGCCAGTCCCGGTGAAGACGAGCCTGTCGACGGTGGGGAAGAGCGCGGCACCCAGCGCGTCCACCGCAGCCAGACTCAAGCTCGCAAGCCCGGTCTGCACGGTGTCGCTGCCGCCGGTATCGATCACCCTGTCGAGCGGGTTGTCGATCACATAGGTGTCATCGCCCAGCCCCCCCTCCAGGCGGTCGGCCCCCGCACCGCCATCGAGTGTGTCGTTGCCGCCACGCCCGACGAGCGTGTTCGCCAGCGCGTTGCCCGTGCCGGCAAAGGCGTCGCTTCCCGTGTACTCGAGCCGCTCGACGTTGTCCTTGTTCGCCAGCGTCATCGCCGAGAGCGCCGTCTTCACCGCGTCGGTGCCCTGGGCCAGCAGCTCGGTCACTACGTCGGCCGCGCTGTCGACGAGGTAGGTGTCGTTGCCCAGACCCCCGGCCATGTTGTCGTCGCCCGCACCGCCGTCGAGCGTGTCATTGCCCGCATCGCCCAAGAGCGTGTCGTTGCCGGCATCGCCGTTCAACGTGTCGTTGCCCTGCAGCCCGCTGAGCGTGTCCTCGCCCGCCGTGCCGTTGAGCGTGTCGTTCTTGTAGGTCGGCACGTTGTAGAGCAGCCACGTCGTGCTCGGGTTGCCTGCATCGAGCGGCGCGAGCACCCCCAGCGTCACGTCGTCCTCGGGGGCTGCCGTGCCCATGTCGAACACGATGCGCTCCACCCCGATCAGCCGGTCCTTCACCTCGCCCACCGCCAGCTGCGCGATGTCGCCCACCAGCAGCGACACGCTGTAGTCCGAGCGCTGCCCCGCGAAGCGGGCCACATCGAGCGTGCCCGGCCCCCCATTGAGCAGGTCCGAGCCCGCCCCGCCCACGAGCGTGTCGTCGCCCCCGCCGCCCGAGAGCGTGTCGTTGCCCGCCACGCCCGTAATCACGTTCGGCGCGGCGTTGCCCGTGCCCACGAAGTTGCCCGCGCCCGTATAGGTCAGGTTCTCCACGTTCGCGTACAGCAGCGCCAGCGTCACCGGGTGCAGCCCCGCCAGGCTCAGGCTCGCGCGCGCCGTCTGGATCGTGTCGGTCCCCTCGCCCGGCTTCTCCACCACCACGTCGGTCGCGTTGTCGATCACATAGGTGTCATCGCCCAGCCCCCCCTCCAGGCGGTCGGCCCCCGCACCGCCATCGAGTGTGTCGTTGCCGGCGAAGCCTATCAATCGATCCGCGCCGCCCGCGCCGTTCAGGGTGTCGTTGCCGGCGTTGCCGCGGATGATGTTGGCGCCGTCGTTCCCGGTTCCGGCGAACGCGGTGTCGCCGACGTGCTCGA
>MELE01000012.1 GCA_001768615.1 Acidobacteria bacterium RIFCSPLOWO2_12_FULL_67_14b
GATGCCGGCGGCCGCGCCGCGCCCGAGCCGATCGAGAACGCGCGCGCGACGCTTCCGGCCGAGCTGGTCATCAAGGCGCTCGGCTTCGATCCCGAGGACGTCCCCGGCCTGTTCGGCTGCCCGGAGTTGGGCGTCGGCCGCAACGGCACGATCACCGTCGATCCCGGGACCATGATGACCAGCCTGCCTGGCGTGTTCGCGGCCGGCGATATCGTGCGCGGCGCCTCCCTGGTGGTGTGGGCCATTCGCGATGCCCGTCTCGCCGCCTCGCACATCGACGCCCACATCCAGGCCGGGGCCAGGGACGCGGCCAGGGATGCGGCCCAGGCCGCCCCACCCACCCCTCGGCACCGCCGGCGGCCGGTCCGGTCCGGTCACGGAAGCCAGGCCCTGCAGGGAGAAACGGCATGCCCCCCAGGAACCCCGAGGACGGCGCGCTCGCCGTTACTTCGGGGCAGGTCAATGCCCGCCACTTGGCCCGGCACGGCCTCTACGATCCGGCCGACGAGCACGACGCCTGCGGCGTCGGGTTGGTGGTCGCCATCGACGGCAAGCCCCGTCGCTCGGTGGTTCAGGCCGGCATCGACGCGCTGAAATCGGTCTGGCATAGGGGCGCGGTGGACGCCGACGGCAAGACCGGCGACGGCGCCGGGCTTCACGTCCACATTCCGCAGGACTTCTTCAAGGAGCACGTCCAGCGCACGGGTCACACGGCCCTCGAGCGCCGCCTCGCCGTCGGCATGGTGTTCCTGCCGCGCACCGACTTTGCCGCCCAGGAGCGCTGCCGTTGCATCGTCGAGAGCGAGATCCTCAAGCTCGGCTACTACATCTACGGTTGGCGCCAGGTGCCGGTCGACGTCTCGGTGATCGGCGAAAAGGCCAACGCCACCCGGCCCGAGATCGAGCAGATCATGATCGCCAACACCCGCGGCGTGAAGGACGCCCAGTTCGAAATCGATCTCTACGTCATCCGGCGACGGATCGAGAACGCGGTGCTGGCCGCCCACATCACCGATTTCTACATCTGCTCGCTGTCGTGCCGCTCGGTCATCTACAAGGGCATGTTCCTGGCCGAGCAGTTGACCGCGTTTTATCCCGACCTGCTGGACGAGCGCTTCGTCTCCAGCTTTGCCATCTACCACCAGCGTTATTCGACCAATACCTTCCCGACCTGGCGGCTGGCGCAGCCGTTCCGGGTGCTGGCCCACAACGGCGAGATCAACACGCTGCGCGGCAACATCAACTGGATGGCCTGCCACGAGCCGCGCATGGCCTCGGCGCTGTTCGGAGAATACGTCGACGACATCAAGCCCATCATCCAGCCCGGCGGCTCGGACTCGGCGGCGATGGATGCGGTCTACGAGGTCATGGTGCGGGCCGATCGGGCGCTGCCCATGGTGCAGACCATGATGGTGCCCGACGCCTGGAGCCATAAGCCGGACATGCCGCAAGCCCACAAGGACCTCTATGCCTACACCAGCTCGGTGATGGAGCCCTGGGACGGCCCTGCGGCGCTGGCGGCGTTCGGCGGTCGCTGGGTGATGGCGGGCATGGACCGCAACGGGCTCCGGCCGATGCGCTACACCATCACCCAGGACGGCCTCCTGGTGGTGGGTTCCGAAACCGGCATGGTGCGGATCGAGGAGGCCAGGATCGCCGAGAAGGGCCGCGTCGGGCCCGGACAGATGATGGTCGTCGATCTGGCCGAGGGCAAGCTCTACCACGACCGCGAGATCAAGGACTGGCTGGCCGCACGCCAGCCGTTCGGCGCCTGGACCAGGAACATCACCAAGATCGACCGCCTGATCAAGCGCAGCGCCGGGCCGCGGACCACGTTCGACGGCGACGAGTTGCGCCGCCGGCAGGCCACCTTCGGCTGGACCCTCGAGGAGCTGGAACTGATCCTCCAGCCCATGGCCGAGGAGGGCAAGGAGGCGGTCGGCTCGATGGGCGACGACACGCCGCCCGCGGTGTTGTGCGAGAGTTACCGTGGCCTGCACCACTTCTTCCGCCAAAACTTCAGCCAAGTCACCAACCCGGCGATCGATTCACTGCGCGAGCGCCGGGTGATGACGCTTCGCACGCGGCTCGGCAACCTGGGCAACATCCTCGACGAGGACGAGAGCCAATGCCGCCTGTTGCAGCTCGATTCGCCGGTGCTGCTCAATGCCGAGTTCGAGGCGATGCGCGCCCACATGGGCGCGACCGCGGTCGAGGTCGACTGCACCTTCGAGCCGGCCGGAGAATCCGCCGGTGCCGCCGACGGCACCGCGTTGCGCGAGGCGCTGGCACGCATCCAGAAGGAGGCCGAGGAGGCGATTCGCGGCGGCTGCGTCCACGTCATCCTGAGCGACCGCAACGTCGGCCCCAGGCGGGCCCCGCTGCCCATGATCCTGGCCACCGGCGCCGTGCACACCCACCTGGTGCGCCAGCATCTGCGCACGTTCACGTCGCTCAACGTGCGCGCCGGCGAATGCATGGACGTTCACTACGTCGCGGTGCTGATCGGTGTCGGAGCCACCACCGTCAACGCCTACCTCGCCGAGGAGACCATCGCCGACCGCCACCGCCGCAACCTGTTCGGCACGCTGGCGCTCGAGGAGTGCATGCGCCGCTACCGATCGGCCATCGACGAGGGGCTGCTGAAGATCATGTCCAAGATGGGCATCTCGATCATCACCTCCTACCGCGGCGGCTACAACTTTGAAGCCCTCGGCCTGTCGCGAGCGCTGGTCAACGAGTTCTTCCCGGGCATGCCGTCGCGCATCTCGGGCATCGGGCTGCCCGGCATCGAGCGCAAGGTCGCCCAGGTCCACGCCCAGGCCTACGCCGCCGACGTGGTGCGCCTGCCGGTGGGAGGCGCCTACCGCTATCGTCGCGGCGGCCTGACCCATGCCTTCACGGCCGAGGCCATCCGGCTGCTGCAGAAGGCGGTGGCCACCGATTCCTACCAGATCTTCAAGGCCTTCAGCCAGGCGGTGTCGGCCATGCCGCCGATCCATCTGCGCGACCTGTGGGACTTCCTGCCGACCGGCACGGCGGTGTCCATCGACGAGGTGCAGTCGATCACCGAGATCCGCCGCCGCTTCGTCACCGGCGCCATGTCCCACGGCGCGTTGTCGCGCGAGGCCCACGAGACCCTGGCCATCGCCATGAACCGAATCGGTGCCCAGTCCGATTGCGGCGAAGGCGGCGAGTCGTCCGAGAGGTTCAAGCCGCGCGCCAACGGCGACAACCCCAACTCCTCGATCAAGCAGATCGCCTCGGGGCGCTTCGGCGTCACCGCCGAGTATCTCAACAACTGCCGCGAGATCGAGATCAAGATCGCCCAGGGCTCCAAGCCCGGCGAGGGCGGCCAGCTCCCGGGGTTCAAGGTCACTGCCGAAATCGCGCACCTGCGCCATTCGACCCCCGGGGTGACGCTGATCTCGCCGCCGCCGCACCACGACATCTATTCGATCGAGGACCTGGCCCAGCTCATCTACGACCTGAAGCAGATCAATCCCGACGCGCGAGTCTGCGTCAAGCTGGTGGCGCGCGCCGGCATCGGCACCATCGCCGCCGGCGTCGCCAAGGCCAAGGCCGACGCGATCATGATCTCGGGTCATTCCGGCGGCACCGGCGCCAGCCCCCAGTCGAGCATCAAGTATGCCGGCGTACCTTGGGAGATGGGGCTGAGCGAAGTCCACCAAGTGCTGACGCTGAACCGCCTCCGCCACCGCGTGCGGCTGCGCGTCGATGGCGGCATCAAGACCGGGCGCGACGTGGTCATCGCCGCCATGCTCGGCGCCGAGGAGTTCGGTGTCGGCACGACGTCGCTGATCGCCATGGGCTGCATCCTGGTGCGTCAGTGCCACACCAACACCTGTCCGGTAGGCGTCTGCACCCAGGACGAGGCGCTCAGGGAGCGGTTCACCGGCACCGCCGAGAAGGTGGTCAACCTGTTCAGCTTCATGGCCGAGGAGGTACGCGAGATCCTGGCTACCCTGGGCATGACCTCGCTCGACGAGGTCATCGGCCGCACCGACCTCCTGTTCCAGGTCAGTCGTGGCAGCCCGCACCTGGACGACCTCGACCTCAACCCTCTCCTGGCCAAGTCCGATACCGGCGGCTTCTTGCCCTATTGCACGGTCGAGGGCCGCAACGAGGTGCCCGACACCCTGGACGCCAAGATGATCGAGGACGCAAGCGCGCTGCTTGAGGACGGCGAGAAGATGCAGCTCGCCTACAACATCCGCAACACCCATCGCACCATCGGGGCGCGCCTCAGTTCGCTGATCACCCGTCGCTACGGCATGGCCGGCCTGCCGCCCGGCCAGATCACGGTGCGGCTGCGCGGCTCGGCCGGCCAGTCGTTGGGCGCGTTCGCGGTCCGGGGGGTGAAACTCGAAGTGTTCGGCGACGCCAACGACTACGTCGGCAAGGGGCTCTCGGGCGGCACCGTCGTGGTGCGCCCGCCGGTGTCCTCGCCGCTGGTCGCGCGCGACAACGTCATCATCGGCAACACGGTGCTCTACGGCGCCACCGCCGGCAAGCTGTTCGCGGCCGGCCAGGCCGGCGAACGGTTCGCGGTGCGCAACTCGGGCGCCGAGGCGGTGGTCGAGGGCTGCGGCGCCAACGGCTGCGAGTACATGACCGGCGGCACGGTGGTGATCCTGGGTCCGGTGGGCAGCAACTTTGCCGCCGGCATGACCGGGGGCATGGCCTTCGTGCACGACCCCACGGACGTCTTCCGCCATCGAGTCAACGACGATTCCGTCGTCTGGCAGCGCATCGAGACCGACCACTGGGCCGGAGTGGTGCGGGCCCTGATCGCCGAGCACGTGGCCGAGACCCACTCCGTCCACGGCGAGGCGATCCTGCGCGCCTGGGACCGCGAGATGATGCGCTTCTGGCAGATCGTGCCCAACGAGATGCTCGGCCGGCTCGAGCAGCCGGCGCGCCGTGCCGCCCTCGAGGCGGTCGCCGCCGCCGGTCAGTGACGGCCCCGGCGGAGGTGGAGAATCATGCGCCCGTGGCTCTTCCTTGGCGCGGTGAACGGACTGCTTGCCGTCGCCGCCGGCGCCTACGGCTGGCACGGGCTTGCCGTTGCCGACAGCGGGCTGCGCGACGTCTTCTTGATCGGCGTCGCCTTTCATCTCTGGCACGCGCTGGCGCTGGCGGTGGTCGACGGGGTGGCGGCGCGCGGTGGCGGCAGCCGCATGCCCACCCTGGCCGGAATCGCATTCACGGCCGGAATTGTGCTCTTCTCGGGCTCGCTCTACGCGCTCGCCATCATCGGCTCGGTGCCGGTGGTGGGCGCGGCACCGGTCGGCGGCGTGTGCCTGATGGCCGGTTGGGCGCTCTTGGCCGCGTGCGCGCTCAGGCGCTCCTGAGCCGGAGTGCCGTGGTGTCGGTGCGACCAGGGGCTAACGTGGCCACCGGTCGCGACCGGGGAGCGTGCGCGGGACGTCGCCGTGCTGGCGATCACGAAACGGATCGACCAACCCTCAGACGTTGGTGCCGTGTCAACGGCGGGCCTGCACTCTTCCGCCCCCCTTGCGTCAAGCCGATCCTCGGTCCCACGGCGCGGGACGCCCAACCGTGGCCGTCGGGTGACTACGATCCCCTGCCGGACCGCTCGGGTTGCACGCTGGCGGGCGCCCGCGGCGTTGCGCCGCGCGGCCGAGGCTCCGGCATGGCCTTTCGCGTTGCGT
>MELE01000013.1 GCA_001768615.1 Acidobacteria bacterium RIFCSPLOWO2_12_FULL_67_14b
GTCGCCGCTGGCGGCGAAAATCGCGCTCACGCCGGGGACCTTCGCGATCTCGTCGGCGTTCTCGAGACCCTCGAGCGTTTCGATCATCAGGATCAACACGATGTTGTCGTTCGCGGTGGCGCGATAGCCGCCGGGCACGCCGCCCCACATGGCGGCGTCGAAGGCCTGGCCGCCGCCGTTGCTGCGGCGTCCGAGCGGCGGAAAGTAGGTCCAGTCGCGGGCCTGGATCGCCTCGGCGGCGGTATCGACGGTGGGGACGACGACCACGAGCGCGCCGGCGTCGAGCGCGTGTTGAATCTCGCGCTCGTCGGTGTAGGCGACGCGCGCGCCGGGCACGGCCTTCGCGTGCGGACAGGTGCGCCACATCCGGGCCACGGCCTGCCAGTCGGTCTGGCCGTGCTGCATCTCGGTCCAGATGAAGTCGTAGCCGGCGTTGGCCATCGCGCAATACGTCGACGGATCGGTGGCGGCGAACAACGTGCCGCCGGTGACCTTGCCGCCCTGCGCGAGTTTCAGTTTGGCGGGGTTCCAGACCCGGGACCCGGATGGCGCGTTGAACGCCGCGCCGTACTTCCAGCTGGCGGGATCGAACGCGCCCTGATTGACGGCGCCGGCCGGCGGGGCCTGACGGGCGCCGCTGTCCTTGCCCGCGGGCGCCGCCAACGGGAACTTGGTGGCGCCCGCATTCGGATTGTTCGCATAAGGATCCGCGGCGGGCGCCGGCGCGGGGCGCGGCGGCGGTGGCGGCTGGGGGTTCTGCGCATCGGCCGCGAGCACCGCTGCGATAAAGGCGGCACAGACCATGGACGACAGCAACATACGCTTCATCGTTCAGCTCCCGCGCCACTGTAACATTGATGCGCGTGCACAACATCGACCTGATCCTCACAATCACCGGAGGACTGACCGGCGCGCTGTTGCTCGGCTACCTCACCCATCGCCTCGGCCTCTCCCCGATCGTCGGCTACCTGCTCGCCGGCACGCTGCTCGGGCCGCACACCCCGGGGTTCGTGGCCGATGCCAGCATGGCCGAACAGATCGCGGAGATCGGCGTCATCCTGCTGATGTTCGGCGTCGGCCTGCAGTTTCACGTCGAGGAACTGCTCGCGGTCCGCCGCGTCGCCGTGCCGGGCGCGCTCGTCCGCTGCGCCGTGGCCTCCGCGCTGGGCTACGGCATCGGGATCGCCGCCGGCTGGAGCTGGCAGGGCGCGGTCATCTTCGGCACCGCGCTCTCGGTGGCCAGCACCGTCGTGCTGATTCGCGTGCTCGCCGACCATCGCGATCTGCACACGCCCACCGGCCACATTGCGGTCGGCTGGGTGGTGGTCGAAGACCTGTTCACCGTCATCGCGCTCGTCATTCTGCCGGCCCTCCTCGGCGCGGCCCACGCCAACGTGGCCGCCGCGCTCGGCCTGACGGCGCTGAAGATCAGCGCGCTCGTCGCATTCGCGATCCTCGTCGGGAACCGGCTGATTCCGTACCTGCTGGATCGCGTGGCGGCCACGCGATCGCGGGAGCTCTTCACCTTGACCGTCCTGGTCCTCGCGCTCGGCATCGCCGTCGGCGCCGCCAGGGTGTTCGACGTCTCGATGGCGCTGGGCGCGTTTTTGGCCGGCATGGTCGTCGCGCGGTCCGACTACAGCCAGCGGGCGGCGTCCGACGCGCTGCCGATGCGTGATGCGTTCGCGGTGCTGTTCTTCGTGTCGGTCGGGATGCTGCTCGATCCGGCGGCGGTGCTCGACCACCCCCTGATCCTGCTCGCCACGCTGGGGGTCGTCCTGGTGGCGCGGCCGGTGATCGCGTTCCTCATCGTCCGCCTGTTGCAGTATCCGTTTCGCGTGGCCCTGGCCGTGTCGGTGGCGCTCGCGCAGATCGGCGAGTTCTCGTTCATCCTGACGTCTCTGGGCAAGCAGCTCGGTGTGCTCACGGCCGGCGCCACCAACACGATCGTGGCCGCCTCGATCGTGTCGATCATCCTGAATCCAATCCTGTATCGGCTGGTTTCGCCGATCGAGCGGTGGGCGATGGCGCAGCCGCGATTGTGGCGCCTCCTCAACGGCAAGCCGCACGTCGCCGAGCCGGGGGCGGCCGCCCGCGACCGGCGCGCCGCGCGCTACCGCGCCGTGGTCATCGGTTACGGCCCGACCGGCCGCACGGTCACGCGCCTGCTCAAGGACAACGAGGTTGAGCCGACGGTGATCGAGCTCAACATGAACACCGTGCGCGAACTGAAGGAACAGGGCATCGACGCCATTTACGGCGACGCCAGCCATCGCGACACGCTCGAAGCCGCCGGCGTGGCCACCGCCAACGTCCTGATCCTCACCTCGGCGGACATCGCCCATACTGAAGAGGTCATTCGTTCGGCGCGGGAACAGAACCCTCGCGTGCACGTGATGGCCCGGACGACGCACTTGCGCGAGCTCCAGAAGCTGAAGCAGGCCGGCGCGGACCTCGTCTTCTCTGGCGAGGGCGAGGTGGCGCTCGCCTTCACCGAATCGATGCTCTTCAGACTGGGCGCCACCGCGGAGCAGATCGACCGCGAGCGGAGCCGCGTGCACGAGGAGCTGTTCGGAAAACCGTCATGAAGGCCGTGGTGCTGGCGCGCGGACTCGGCCGGCGGATGCGCGACGCGACGCCATCCGCTCGGCTCACCTCGTCTCAACTGGCCGCCGCGGATGCCGGGCTGAAAAGCATGCTGCCGATTGGCAACGGCCAGGGGCATCCGTTTCTCGATTACGTGTTGAGCGCCCTGGCCGACGCCGACTGCCTCGACGTCTGCCTGGTGCTCGGCCCGGAGCACGATGCCGTTCGGCGTCATTACGAGGGCCAGGGGCGACCGCGGCGCGTGCAGCTGTCCTTCGCCGAGCAGACCACGGCGGATGGCACGGCGCGAGCCGTCCTCGCGGCCCGGAACTTCGTGGCCGGCGATCCCTTCCTCGCGTTGAACGCCGACAACCTGTATCCCGCCGGGGTGTTGCGCGCGTTGGCCGGCCTCGACGGCCCCGGCCTGGCCGCCTTCGAGCGCGGCGCGTTGGCCGACGAGAGCGGGTTCCCCGCCGAGCGGGTCGCCGCCTTCGCGTTGCTCGACGTCGAGGAGGGCCGCTTGCGCCGCATCATCGAGAAACCCACGCCGGAGCGGATGGCGGCGGCGGGGGCCCATGCCCTCGTGAGCATGAATGTCTGGCGGTTCGACCATCGCATTCTCGAGGCGTGCCGCGATGTCCCGGTGTCGGCGCGCGGCGAGCACGAGCTGCCGGAGGCGGTGGCCCTGGCGCTGACGCGGGGCGTCGAGTTTCGCGCGATCCCCGCGCGCGGCCCGGTGCTCGACCTGTCGCGGCGATCCGACATCGCGGCGGTCACGCGCAGGCTGGCCGGACGGGAGCCCCGGCCGTGATCCGCTTCACGAAGCACTTCGAGGGCCTGGGCATGACGCCGGAGGAGGCGGCCTCGCGCGCGGCGCTGTTCGCCGAGGTCGAGGACAAAGGCCGGGACTTCATCGGCGGCGCGCCACACTGGCGATGGTTCGTGCCGGGCCGCGTCGAGATCTTCGGCAAGCACACCGACTACGCGGGCGGCCGCTCGCTGCTGGCGGCCGTGCCGCGGGGCATCGCCGTGATCGCGCGGCCCCGCGCCGATGGCCTGGTGTGCCTGCACGACGTGCGCGACGGCCAGAAGATCGCCGTCGATCCGTCACGCGAGGCGCCGCCCGGGTGCCGCGGCCTCCACCGCTACGTGCACGTCGTCGGCCGCCGGTTCTTCCTGAACTTTCCCGGGTGCGAGCTCGGCACCGACATCGCCATTGCCAGCGACCTGCCGCGCGCGGCCGGGCTGAGCAGCTCGAGCGCGCTCGTGTGCGGGGTGGCGTCGGCGCTGGCGAAACGCGGGTCGCTGACCGACCGTGAGGAATGGCGGACGCACATTCGATCGGCGGCCTCGCTCGCGTGGTACCTGGGCTGCGTCGAAAACGGCCTCGACTTCGAGGGGCTGCCCGGCTCGTCCGGGGTCGGCACGCATGGCGGCAGCGAAGACCACACCGCCATTCTCGCGAGCCGCCTCCACCACGTCAGCCAGTATCAATTCGTGCCGGTCTCGCTGCTCGCCGAAGTGCCGATGCCGCCGGACTGGACCTTCGTGATCGCGTCCAGCGGCGTCCAGGCCGACAAAGCCGACTCGGTACTCGCGCGCTACAACCGCGCGTCCAACGGGGCGCGGGCGCTGCACGCCATCTGGAACGCGCGGGCGGGCGCGCCGACGCCGTCGCTGGCCGCGGCGCTCGCCAGCGCCCCGGATGCGATCGATCGCCTGCAGGCGTGGCTGACCGGCGCCGACGACGACCGGTTCACCGCCGCCGAGCTCGCACAGCGGCTGCGTCACTTCGTCCACGAGGACGCGCGGGTGCCGCTCGCGACCGACGCCGTGGCCGCTGCCGACACGGCCGCCATCGGCCGGCTGTCGAGCGACTCGCAGCGGGAGGCGCACGCGCTGCTGGGTAACCAGATTCCTGAAACGATGGCGCTGGCCGCATCCGCGCGCGAAGCCGGAGCGTTCGCGGCCAGCAGCTTCGGGGCCGGGTTCGGCGGCAGCGTGTGGGCGCTGGCCGGCAAGGCCGACGCCGAGCGCGTGGCCCGCGAGTGGGTCCGGGCCTACGAGGCGACGAGACCCGCCGTGGCGCCGGTGCCCTGGTTCATCGCCCGGCCGGGCCCGCCCCTCACCGAGTTACCGGCTGAATAAGCCCCTTCGACTCGCTTTTGCTCGCTCAGGGCAGGTAATATTGCGCGCAATGCGGACGTTGCCGTGGCTCGCGCCTCTACTCATCCTGGCCGGTTCGGCGTGCACCTCCCCGGCCCCACCCCCTCCCCCGCCGTTCCAGACCGTGGCCACGACCAAGGAGTTGATGAACGCCGTGCTCGATCCGGCCGTTGACGTGATCTGGGACGCGGTCGGCACCGTCATCACGACGGAAGGCACCTTCGAAAAGGCGCCGGCCAGCGATGACGACTGGGCTGCCGTGCGGGCCAGCGCGGTGCTGCTGGCCGAGTCGGGCAACCTGCTGATGATCGGCAACCGCTCGGGCGGTTCGCCCGAATGGATCGCCCAGGCCCAGGCGCTCATCGACACCAGCCGGCGGACCATCCAGATCATCGACAAAAAGGACAAGGACGCGCTCTTCACCGTCGGCGGCGACCTCTACGACGTGTGCACCAGCTGCCATCGCCAGTTCATGCCGGCGATCGTCGAGCCGCGACGCTGATGTCACTCCTCGCCTTTTGTGAGTGGTTGGCCGCCACGGGCGGCAGCATCGCGCTCCACGAATCGATGTACATGTACCCGCTCGTGGAGTCCACGCACGTGCTCGCGCTGACGGTGTTCGTCGGCCTCGCCGTGATCCTCGATCTGCGGCTGCTCGGCCTGGTGCTGCGCACCGTGCCGGTGACCGACATCACCGATCGCCTGCTGCCGTGGACGAAGGGGGGCTTTGCGGTGATGGTCGTCACCGGGATCCTGCTCTTCTACGCCATCCCGGTGCGCACGTATCAGAGCATCTGGTTCCGCGCCAAGGTCGTGATGCTGATCCTGGCCGGCATCAACGTCTGGGTCTTCAACAACCGCGTCTTCTTGCGTGTCGATGAGTGGAAGCTCGATATCACCACACCGAAAGGGGCGCGCCGCGCCGGGCTCTTCTCGTTGATCCTGTGGGGCGGGATCATCGTGGCGGGCCGCTTCATCGCCTACAACTGGTTCGACTGCGACATCCAGCCGCAGTCGGCTTTCGTGAATTGGGCGGCGGGCTGCGTCGTGCCCCCGCCCACCCCCTGATCGGACGAGACGATGCTGCTGCCGTTCTTTCAGTGGTTGGAAAGTCTCTGGCTCGGCCAGTTCATCGTCAGCTCGAACTGGCTGTTTCCGGTGATCGAGTCGGTGCACCTGCTCGCACTCGCGGTGCTGGGCGGCGCGATTCTCGTGGTCGACATGCGGCTGCTCGGGCTGGGACTGAAGAACCACGCCGTGACCCAGATCGCCCGCGAGGCGCGGCCCTGGCTCGTCGGCGCTCTGGTGGTGATGATCGCGACGGGCGTGCCGCTGTTCCTGTCGGAAGCCGTCAAGTGCTATTACAGCCAAGCGTTCTGGAACAAGATGACGGCGCTCGCGCTGGGCCTGGTGTTCACCTTCACCGTGCGCGCCCGCGCGACCGAAACCGAGTCCGTACGTCACACAGCGCGCCGCCAGGCTGTGGTCGGCGCGCTGTCGTTGGCACTCTGGTTCACCGTGGCCGCAAGCGGCCGGTGGATCGGATTCTCGTAATCTCAGATCTCAGATCTCAGATCTCAGATTGCAGATTGCAGATTGCAGAGGATCGAAGATCTAAGATCATCTGCAATCTAACCTCTCAAATCTGAGATTCTTCACTGGCCCGGCGGTTTGCGCGGCACCTCGGTCGGGTCGCGGCCGTCCTTCGGCGCGCCCGTGCCCGACGACCCCATGAACAGCTTGCGGCCGTCGAGGAAAGTCACGTCGCGGCCGTTGGCGCGCTTGAGCGAGTGGTCCTTGGTCTGGTAGCCGTCGATGATGAGCTCGGTGCCGACCGCGACCGTGTCCTTGGTGATGCCGCGGCGCAGCAGCGTGTTCGGCGTGCCGCCCTCGACCATCCAGACTTCCGGCTTGCCGTCTTTCACCGTCTCGACGTGAATCCACGTATGGGGGTTCACCCATTCGATCCGCACCACCTTGCCTTGCAGGCGAATCGGTGCGTTCGGGTCGAATTCCGCGCCAAAGGCGTGATGCGCCATCACCGAGCGGCCGGCGAGGACGAGCCCCGCCCCGAGCACCACGATGCCGATTGTCGTTCGCACGTTCATTTCTGCGTCCCCTTGCGTTTTTCTTCGTTCCGCGCGCCGCTGAGCACGTTGGCCAGAGCGTAGTTCCCCTCGTGGCACGCGTACTCATAGATTAACTCGTTGGTGGCGTTGAAGGGAATCTCCCCCGTGAATGGCTTCGCAAAGGTGGTCGGATCCTCGACCGTAAACCGGTAGTTGATGGTGTTGGCGTCCACCCGGCGGAACCGCTCCGTGACCTTCAGGTTCTCGGCCGCGCCGCGGAAGGGCTGCTGCAGCGGGAAGTGGGTGGTTTCCACCACGAGGGTATCGCCTTCCCAGTGCCCGATCGAGTCGCCCATCCACGGACGGATGTGCGGGGGTACGTGCTTGCCGCCAATGCGCACGATGCGCGCGTCGTGGACCATTTCCATCAGGATCATCACGTGGTCGGGCGTCTGCACGATCTGCAGGTTGTTGTTGTAGAAATAATTCGGAACAAGCGGCGTCGTCGGCCCGAACGACAGCAGGCAGCGTTCGGCGAGCGGCCGATACTCCGGATGGTCGTACTGGCCGGTGCCCGCCCTGGCCTTCATGCGTTCCTGGTTCCGGGCCCGCGCTTCGGCGGTGATCGGCGGAATTCGGCCATCCGGCGGATCGATAATCAGCGAGCTCCGCTTCTGTCCGTCGATCACGGCCACGCGCTCACCCGGATCGAGCCAGAAGTTGTTGTAGCCGCCGACGTTGCCCGCGGCGCCCGTCGACCCGTCGCCACCCTGCGGAGGCGCGGGGCGGTTGGGGTCGCTGGCCTGGCTCAGCCGCTCCCGTCGCTCCGCGGTCGCGTTCTCCATGGCCGCCGCCTGGGCGTCGGTGAGCACGAGGTTCGGCTGGCCCTGCGGGCGCTCGAGCGGCGTGAGCGTGGCGTTGGTCCAGATGCCCTGCAAGTCTGGCTTGCCATCGCCGGTGCGGGGCATCACCCACGGCTTGGCGATGCCGGCCGGCGGAGCGGCCGGCCGCTGCCCGGCGACGGTCGTCACGCCAAAGGCCGCTATCGCCACGGCGGCGATCGATCCGGTCACCAGGTTTCTCTTCACGTCCATGTTCTTTCCTCGCAAGGACACACCTAAAGGTGTGTCCCCACCTGCGCTGAGCGGTTTACTGGACCGGGGTCTTCCGAAACTTGCCGTACATCAACTCTTCGACGAACTCGACACACTTGAACTGGTTCAGCCGCGCATCCGGGTTGATGTGCCGATAGAGCGGCATCCGGATCTTCCAGGGCCGGCTGAACGTCTTCGCGTCCTCGATGGTGGCCTCGTACCACAGATGATCGGGGCCCTGCGGTGAGTAGCGCTCGGTGACCTTGAGCTGATCGCTGTGATGATTGCCGGCGCGATCGAACCAGGTCTGGTCGTTGAGGCCGGTGACGGTGACGACCAGCGTGTCGCCTTCCCACTTGCCCACCGATTGCCCCATCCACGAATCCACCGGCGCGGGGCCTGGATCCTTCAGGAAGATGTTGCGCACGGCGCCGGCGTACTCATACGAAAAGAAGATCGCCTTCTCGCTTTGCAGGATCTGGAACGGGAACGGCAGGTAGTTGGCGCGCGGCACGCCAGGGAGATAGCACTTGATCTCCGGATCCGAGTCGAGCCAGCCTTCCTGGTTCTTCTTCTGCTTCGCGGCGGCTTCCGGCAGATACGGGATGTCATCCCCTTCGACGACGCCGACGCCGCCCGGCACGGCGCCCACGGCGCCGAATGCGATCACCGCGGCCGCCGGCACGGGCACGACCGGCCCCGGGCGGAACGCCAGCGCGGCTCTCGCGCCGTGCGACCGCAGATCGTAGTTCGCCGTGTTGAGGGCCTGCCAGATGCCGTTGAGGTTGGGCTTGCCGTCGGGGGTTCGTGCCGGGCGCGCGGCCTGACTGGTAGCGGGTGGTGCGGCCAGGAATGCAGCAGCGACAATGGCCGCGGTGGCGAGACCGACCGTTATATCTCTCAATACCCTGCGCTCGATCACGGCACCTCCGGGGATAGCCGGAGATGCTGACACCCTGCGGCGGCGAGTGTCAAGAAGCGTCTGCCCTCCAAAAAACCCTAGAATACGACGCATGTTGACGAGACGATTTCTCGCGGTGGGTGCCTGTGTGCTGTTGGTCGCCGGGGTCCAGCTCCCGACTGCGGCAGACCAGCGGAAGCCGGTCGCGCGGCCGCAGCCGGCGCCGGAGACCGAGCTGTTCGAGGTCCACGAGCTGTCGATCCTGGAGCTGCAGGCCGCACAGGGCAGCGGCCGGGTGACCTCGCGCGGGCTCGTCGAGTCGTACCTCGCGCGCCTCCAGGCCTACGACCAGGCCGGGCCCCGCCTGAATGCCCTCGTCATGATCAACCCGCGGGCGCGCGAGGACGCGGACGCGCTGGACCGCGAACGCGCGGCCAGGGGCCCGCGCGGCCCGCTGCACGGCATCCCGGTGCTCGTGAAGGACAACTACGACACCGCCGACATGCCGACCTCGGGCGGCACGCTCGGGCTCGCGACGCTGCAGCCGGCCACCGACGCGTTCCAGGTGAGGCGCCTTCGGGACGCCGGCGCCGTGATCCTCGGCAAGACGACCATGCACGAGCTCGCGGCGGGCATCACGACGATTTCGTCGCTGACGAACCAGACGCGCAACCCGTATGACCTGATGCGCGTGCCGGGCGGATCGAGCGGCGGCACGGGCGCGGCGATCGGCGCGAGCTTCGCCGCGGCGGGCATGGGCAGCGACACCTGCGGATCGATCCGGATTCCCGCGGCGAACCAGAACCTCGTGGGCCTGCGCGGGACGCACGGGCTGTCGAGCCGCACCGGCGTGATACCGCTGTCGTCCACGCAAGACATCGCCGGCCCGCTGGCGCGATCGGTCACCGACCTGGCGATCATGCTCGACGCGACGGTCGGTCCGGACCAGGCGGATCCGATCACCGCGGAGGGAGCCTCGCACATCCCGAAGTCGTACCGGGATTCACTGAAGGCCGACGGGCTCAAGGGCGCGCGCCTCGGCCTGCTGCGCGCGCTGTTCGGCAGCGCCCCCGAAGACGAGGAGGTCGGCGGCATCATCCGCAAGGCCCTCGACGGCATCAAGGCGCAGGGCGCCGAGGTCGTGGAGATCACGGTGCCCGGGCTCGACGATCTGCTGCGCGACAGCAGTGTGATCGGCGACGAGTTCAAGTTCGATCTCGCGGCCTACCTGGCGAAGCAGCCGAACGCGCCCGTCAAGTCGCTCGGCGAGATCATCGATCGCGGGCTGCATCACGCGCAGCTCGATCAGACGTTCCGGCTGCGCAACGCCCCGGAGAAGCGCGAGACCGAACATTACCGGCAGGCGATGATCAAGCGGCGCGCCCTCAGGGCCGCCGTGCTGGCGACGTTCGAGGAGCAGCGCATCGATGCGCTGGCCTACCCCACGCTCCGGCGGAAGCCGGCGCTCATCGGCGAAGGCCAGGCGGGCAGCAGCTGCCAGCTGAGCGCCACGACGGGCCTGCCTGCGATCTCGATGCCGGCCGGCTTCACCACCGATGGCCTGCCGATCGGCCTCGAGCTGATGGGCGGCGCGTTTGCCGAAGGCACGCTGCTGCAGTACGCGTTTGCGTGGGAACAGGCCACCACGCCGCGCCGCGCGCCGTTCAGCACGCCGCCGCTCGTCAAGGGCGTGGCGCCGGCGCCGGTCAGCTTCGATGCCACGATTGCCGGCAGCGGCGCGCCAGCGCCGTCCGCGCTGGTAAAGCTGACCTACGACCGCACGACGGGCGCGCTGCGATTCGACGCGACGACGTCAGGGTTGGCGACCACCGATCGCGTGCTGGCGCTGACCCTGCAACGCAGCGACAACGACAAGCCGGGACCGATCGTGGCGCACGTGCTCGTCCCCAACCAGATCGCGGGCAGCGGCACGCTGACCCTGCGCGGCCG
>MELE01000014.1:0-120 GCA_001768615.1 Acidobacteria bacterium RIFCSPLOWO2_12_FULL_67_14b
TCCTTCGTGATGATCTTCGTGATCTTCGTGGTCTCCTGTTATGCGCGTCATTGAAATCACCCAACCTGGCCCGCCCGAAGTCCTGAAGCTCGCCGAGCGGCCGGATCCGGTTCCGGCGGC
>MELE01000014.1:166-319 GCA_001768615.1 Acidobacteria bacterium RIFCSPLOWO2_12_FULL_67_14b
GACGTGCTGCAGCGGCTCGGCAAGTACCCGCCGCCGCCGGGCGCCTCCGACATTCCCGGACTCGAAGTGGCCGGCACCATCGCGGCGGTTGGCGCCGGCGTGACCGCATGGGCCGTTGGCGACGCCGTGTGCGCGCTCGTGGCGGGCGGCGGC
>MELE01000014.1:355-3631 GCA_001768615.1 Acidobacteria bacterium RIFCSPLOWO2_12_FULL_67_14b
CTGCCGCTGCCGAAAGGCCTCTCGATGATCGAGGCGGCGGCGATTCCCGAAACTTTCTTCACCGTGTGGACCAACGTTTTCGAGCGCGGCCGGTTGATAAAGGGCGAATCGATCCTGATTCACGGCGGCACCAGCGGCATCGGGACCACGGCCATCCAGCTGGCGGCGGCTTTCGGCGCGCGGGTGCTGACCACGGCCGGGAGCGACGAGAAGTGCGAAGCGGCGCGGACGCTTGGTGCCGATCGCGCGTTCAACTACCGCACCACCGACTGGGTGGCCGCCGTGAAGGAGGCGACCGCGGGCCGCGGCGTCGACGTGGTCCTCGACATCGTGGGCGGCGAGTACATCCCGAAGAACCTCGACCTCCTCGCCGTCGACGGCCGGCTCGTGCAGATCGCGTTCCTGAAGAGCCCGCGCGTCGAGATCGACTTCTCGGTGCTCATGCGCAAGCGCGCGTGGATCACGGGCTCGACCCTCAGGCCCCGCTCGCCCGCCGAGAAGGGCGCCATTGCCCACGGACTGCGGCTGCACGTCTGGCCGCTTCTCGAGCAGGGCCGCGTCAAGCCCGTCGTCTACAAGGTCTTTCCGTTCGCCGACGCGGCGGGCGCGCACCGGCTCATGGAGGCCAGCACCCACATTGGCAAACTCGTCCTTGACCTCCGCCTCCGCTCGCTCTGAAGCAGGCGAGCTACGGCGAGACCTCGCCGAAGCGGCCTCCGGCCGCGAAGGCGGGTCGCCGCCTGAAAAGCTCTTTACCCCGCGTTTCTTCCTGATGTGCAGCTACAGCTTCACGGTCTTCATGTCCGCATTTCAGTTGCTGCCGGCGGCGCCGTTCCACATCCTGTCGCTGGGGGGATCCGGCACCGAGGCCGGGCTGTTCCTCGGGTTCCTGACGTATTCGTCGGCCGTCTCGGCGCCCATCACCGGGGCCATCGGCGATCGGTTCGGCAAGCGCCGGGTGCTGATCACGGCGAGCCTGGCGATCACGGTCTTCTCGTTGCTGTATGCGGTGTCACCGAGCTATCAGCTGATTCTCGCCCTCGTGCTGATTCACGGCGTCTTCTGGTCGGGCCTGCTGTCGTCGTCCAGTGCCTACGTGACGGACATCGTGCCGAAGTCGCGGCGGGCCGAGGGCCTGGGCTACGCCGGGTTTGCCAGCATCCTCGCCGTCGCGATCGCCCCGTGGATCGGCTTGTGGGTGCTGGACCATGGCGGCTGGCGCTGGCTGTGCCTCGAGTCGGCGATGCTCAACATCCTCATGGCATTCATCGCCTGGCGGCTGCCGGCGGACAACCCGGGAGCCGTCCGGCCGCTGTCGCTGCGCCCCGCGGACCTGGTCGAGTGGCACATCCTGGTCGGCGCGGTCACGCTGTTTCTCTATTCCTTCAGCTACGGCGGCATCACCAGCTTCGTCGCCGTGTATGCCGGGCAGCTCGGCGTCACGCCGCGCGCGCTCTACTTCACCGTGTTCTGCCTGGCGATCGTCGCCACGCGGCCCTTCCTCGGCCGCTACGCGGATCGCGCGGGCCACGCGCGCGTGATCGTCCCCTGCCTCATCCTGATCGTGCTGGGCGTGTCGCTGCTGTCGTGGGTGACGACGCGGGCAGGGTTCGTGGTGTCGGCGATGCTCTTCGGGGCGGGCTTCGGCTCGGCCTACCCGATCTTCGTGTCTCACCTGATGCACCACGTGCCCGACAATCGCCGCGGCGCCACGTTCGGCGCCCTCATCGGCGCCTTCGACACCGGCATCGGCACCGGCTCCATTGCCATCGGCTGGCTGGGCGAGCATTATGGGTTCAGCCGGGCCTTTGCTGTGGCCGCGGCCGTTGCGACGCTTTCGATTCCGTACTTCCTGTTCATGGAGAAACGACAGTGGACTACGTCCGCCTTGGCACCACCGGCCTGAAGGTCTCGCGTCTTTGCCTCGGTACCATGACCTACGGCACGCCCAACTGGCGGCCGTGGGTGCTGGACGAAGCGGCGAGCCGTCCGTTCATCAAGCACGCGCTCGAGCTCGGCATCAACTTCTTCGACACCGCCGACATGTATTCGCGCGGCGTCAGCGAAGAAGTGGTCGGGCGGGCGTTGAAGGACTTTGCCCGTCGCGAGGAAGTCGTGATCGCCACCAAGGTGTTCTACCCGGTGACGGACCATCCGAACGGCAAGGGGCTGTCGCGGAAGCACATCATGGCGGCGATCGACGGCTCGCTGAAGCGTTTGGGGACCGACTACGTCGATCTGTATCAGATCCACCGCTACGACGAGCACACATCAATCGAGGTTACCCTCGAAGCGCTGCACGACGTGGTGAAGTCCGGAAAGGCCATCCACATCGGCGCCTCGAGCATGTACGCATGGCAGTTCGCGCAGATGCTCTACACGCAGCGCGCACGCGGCTGGACGCCGTTCGTGTCGATGCAGAATCATTACAACCTGGTGTATCGCGAGGAAGAGCGCGAGATGATTCCGTTGTGCCGGGATGAAGGCATCGGGTTGATCCCCTGGAGCCCGCTGGCGCGCGGCTTCCTCGCGGGCAACCGCCGCCGCGGCCAGAAGGATGCGACGCTCCGTGAACGGCACGACGGCTATGGCCACAGCCTCTACTACGCCGACGCTGACTACGACGTCGCCGATCGCGTGGTCCAGGTGGCGAAACAGAAGGGCGTGCTACCGATCCAGGTCGCGCTGGCGTGGGTCGCCAACCAGCCCGGTGTCGTGTCGCCCATCATCAGCGCTACCAAGATCGAGCAACTCGATCAGCTGATCGAGGGGCTGTCGATCACGCTCACCGACGACGAGCGCCAGTCGCTTGAAGCGCCGTACGTGCCCCACAAGGTGCTCGGCAACGAGCCCTGAGATCGGCGGCGGTCACCGGACGACGGAGATGGACATGCCGTCGATCGCCCGCCTCACGATCGGCAGAATGATGGACTCGAGCCGTGGGTGGGCGGCGATTGCGGCGTTGAAGGCCCGCGCGGCCCTGGCGTTCTCATCGGGCGGCGATGCTTCGAGCACCAGCCCATCACGAATGAGGTTGTCCGCGACGATCACGGTGCCTGGGCGGGAGAGCTGAAGGGCCAAGTCCAGGTACTCGGAATAGCCCGGCTTGTCCGCATCGATGAACACGAAGTCGAACGGCGGGCGGTTGTCGCCGATCATCGCCCGCAACGTGTCGGCTGCGCGCCCGACGCGAAGATCGACCCGCACATCCGGCAAGGCCCGTGCGAGGTTGCGGCGGGCGACTTCTGCATGCGTGGCGTCGAGCTCGAGGGTCAC
>MELE01000014.1:3643-42425 GCA_001768615.1 Acidobacteria bacterium RIFCSPLOWO2_12_FULL_67_14b
CGCCGGCAATGCGCGTCCGAGCCACGTCGTGCTGTAGCCACCAAGCGTGCCGACCTCGAGTATCCGCTGGGCGCCGGAGATTCTGGCCAGCAGGTAAAGGAGCCTCCCCTGGTTCGCCGACACGTTGATGGCCGGCAGGCCGGCGGCCTCGGCGTCCGCGAGGGCTCGCACGAGTGCCGGGTCGGGTTCGACGAACAGGCCTTCGATGTAGTCGTCGACCTGTTTGAGTAACGAGAGGCCGGGCGCCAATCAGTCTTCCATGTCCAGTCGATGGATATCCCCAAGGATCACGCTGTACGAGAACGCGCCCACAAGGGCGACGACCCCGATGTAGATCAAGGGTCCAAAAAACGATCCCGTCGCCTGGTAGGCATATCCGATCACCAGCGGCGTGACGATGCCGGCGAGATTGGCACTGAAGTTGAAGATTCCGGCGGTCAGCCCGATCAGTTTCTTGGGCGCGACGTCGGAGATGACCGTCCATCCGAGATTGGTCATGCCCTGGCCGAAGAAGGCCACCGACATGATGGCGACGACCAACAGATTCGAGTCGTCGGGGACAAAGTTCGCTGCGATGATCGTCGACGCCAGGAGCATGCCGCCGACAATCGGCAGCTTGCGCGCGAGGTTGGCCGATCCGGTCCGTTTGAGCAGCCGATCCGACAGTTGGCCGGCCACGAGCACGCCGATCGACGCGCCGATGTACGGCAGCATCGTCATGAGCCCGGCATTGATGAACGTCATTCCGCGCACGTTCACCAGGTAGGTCGGGAACCAGGTCACGAAGAACACCTGCGTCGAGTTGCCGCCGAACTGCCCGATGGATGCGCCGACGATCTGACGGTGTCGGAGCAGCCACCCGATGTGCCGCCAGCTGAAGGAGACACGGGCGCCCGTGTATTCGCCGCCGCCTCCCGCCTCGATGTAGGCGAGCTCGGCGGCGTTGATGGTTCGGTCCTGGCTCGGCTCGCGATACCGCCACCAGAACAGCGCGCCCAGCGCGACGCCGAAGCCGCCGGCCATGAAGAACAGGCCTCGCCAGCCGAACTGCTGTGTGACCCAGAAGAGCGGGACGCTCAGGAAGGCGATGCCGGCGTATTGCCCGACGGAGTAGATGGAGTTGGCTCGCGCCCGTTCATTCTGGGGAAACCAGGTCGCCAGAATGCGGCTGTTGGCTGGGAAGCACGGCGCCTCGAACACGCCGACGCCGATACGCGTCAGGATCAAGCCGGGTAATCCGGTGACCACTCCCATCAGCGCCGTGAAGCCCGACCACAGCGTCAGCGAGAGGGAATACGTGACGCGGGTTCCGAAGCGGTCGAGAAAGATGCCGCCCGGGATCTGCAGCAGAGCATAGCTCCACGAAAAGGCCGAGAAGACAATGCCGAGCGCGGCGGCGGTCAGCCCCAGTTCCTTGGTGAGGTACGGCGCCGCGATGCCCAACACCGTCCGATCGAGGTAGTTGATCATCGTCGCGACCGCGACCAGGGCGAGGACGGGAAACCATCGCTGGTGGGTGCGGCGCGCCGTCGTCTCGTCGACCATCCTAGTCCTGGCCGAGCGAACGCGGCGGCTCGCCATCGTAGGCCACCGGGATGCGAATGCGCATCGGCCGCTCCCGCTCGAGCTCTTCCACGATTTCCGCCGACAGCCCCGCGGCCCGGCCGATGATGAACAGCAGCCGGCCGAACACCGGCGCGAACCCCATGTCATGCAGCACCGCCGCCAGGGCGCCGTCGATGTTGATGGGCAGTGGCTTGATCGTGTCGCGGACGACGGCCTCGAGCGCCTCCATGAACGCAATGCCGTTGCCGGCGAGGCCGTTCCGACGAGCCAGCTCGAAGAGAACCGGCGTGCGCGGATCCCGCCGGTGCACGCGATGCCCCAGGCCGGGCACCCGGCGTCCGGTCGCCCGGATCTCCGCCACCACCTGCCGTGCGCAGTCGGGGATCGACATCGACTGTCGCGTGACGCGCTCGAGGCCGCCGGCGATCATCTCCATGCAGCCGGATCCGGCGCCGCCGTGCTCGTCGCCGACGGCGAGGATGCCGGCGGCCATCGCCGACGACACGGACTGCCGGTTGCCCGAGACGGCGAGGCGCGCGGCGGCGCACGACGGGGCGCCCGGGCCGTGGTCCGCCACGCCGGTCAGGATCGCGTCCAGGAGGGACCGCTCCCGGGCGGTGGGCAGGCGGCCCCTGTGCAAGAGGTAGATGGTGTCCGTGAACGTGCGTCCCGTCATCAGGGACGTGACATCGTAGCCACGGATTCTGATCTGGCCGTCGCCCGACTCGACGATGGCCGTACGCCAGGGTTCCATATCACTCCTAAGCTCTGCGAGGGTACTGGTTGAGGGGGGCGTTCCCTACGAAGTTACGGTAGCGGCACCGTAACACCCTCGCGCCCGCGCCTCCAACTGTCCATAATCGCTCGACTCTGTAAACCAGACGATTTGCTTATGGCACGCACCATCACCGCTGAAGAGAGCGACGTGGCCCGCCAGTTGCTGGCCCGGGCCCGCCGGGCCATGCAACAGATTAGCGATTACGACCAAGCCAGGGTCGATCGGATTTGTCAGGCGGTGGGGTGGGCCGGCGCCAACCCCGAGACGGCGGTCCGCCTCGCCAACATGAGTGTCGACGAGAGCGGCATGGGCAGCCGCGAGCCGCGCCGCCGCGCGAAAGTGCTCGGCATCCTGCGCGACGCGCTCCGCCAGAAGAGCATGGGCGTCATCGAAGAACTGCCCGACAAGGGCATCGTGAAGTACGCGAAGCCGGCGGGCGTGATCTGTTCGCTGATTCCGGTGACGAGCCCCTACATCACGCCGATCGGCATCGCCATCTACGCGATCAAGTGCAAGGATGCCGTCATCTTCTCGCCCCACCCGTCGAGCCGCCAGACCACCTTCGAGACCATCAGGCTGATGCGCGCGGCGCTCACCGAGCTCGGGGTGCCCGAAGACGTGCTGCAGTGCGTGGAGCAGCCGAGCATTCCGCTCGCCAACGAGCTGATGTCGATCTGCGACCTGACCGTCGCGACCGGCGGGCCGGCCATGGTCAAGGCCGCGTACGGCTCGGGCAAGCCCGCCTACGGTGTCGGCGCCGGCAACGCCACGATGGTGATCGACGAGACCGCCGATGTCAAAGAGGCGGCGCGCAACACGGCCATCAGCAAGACCAACGATCACGGATCGGGGTGTTCGGCGGACGGGAATCTCGTCGTGGACGCCACGATCTACGACGCCCTCCTTCAGCAGCTGCAGGCCGAAGGCGGATACCTGGTCAAGGCCGAAGAAAAGCAGCTGCTGCAGCGGGCCTACTGGGACGATCAGGGTCGGCGAACCGCCGACACCATTGCCCGCCCCGCGGCGGCCGTCGCCGCCAAAGCCGGTTTCACCATCCCGCCCGACAAGACGTTCTTCCTCGTCGAGGAAAGCCAGATCGGCAAGCAATCCCCGTACTCGACCGAGAAGCTCGGCGTCGTGCTGGCGGTGTTCAAGTGCCGGGGCTTCGACGACGCGCTCGACAAGGTGCGGCAGATTTTCGAGACCGGCGGAAAGGGCCACTCCTGCGGCATCTACTCGTTCAGCGACGAGCACATCAATCGCCTGGCGATGATGGCCCCGGTCAGCCGCATCATGGTTCGCCAGGTGCAATCGAGCTCGAACGCGGGCACCTTCACCAACGGCATGCCGATGACCTCCAGCATGGGGTGTGGGGTGTGGGGCGGCAACATCACCAACGAGAACATCTCGCTCAAGCACTACATGAATGTGACGTGGGTGAGCCGGCCCATCGCCGAGGACAAGCCCTCGGAGGCGGAGCTCTTCGGCGAGTTCTACAGCGCCGCGGTCACCGCTTGATTCGAAAGAGACACCATGGACATCGCCAGCCAGACCGCCGTCAAGCGCGTGTCGCCCAGGGCCGAGACGCGCATTGCCGCCTACCTCCTGACCGAGTACCTCGAACGCCTCGGGGTCGAGGTGATCTTCGGGCTCTGCGGCCACACGATCATCGGCTTCCTCGACGCCCTCGGCAAGAGCCGCATCCGCTACATCTCGACCCGTCACGAGCAAGTCGCCGCCCACGCGGCGGACGGCTACGCGCGCGCAACCGGCAAGGTCGGCGTGCTGCTGACGCACCTGGCCCCCGGGCTGACCAATGCGGCGACCGGCGTTGCCAACGCGGCGCTCGACTCCATTCCGATGGTCGTGATCGCCGGCGACGTGCCGTCCTACTACTACGGCCGGCATCCGCACCAGGAAATCAACCTGCACCAGGACGCCGATCAGTGCCAGATCTTCCGGCCGTTCTGCAAGCGCGTCTACCGGGTGGACAACGTCACCGATCTCCCGCGCATCGTCGAGCGCGCGTTTCACCTGGCGCAGACCGGCCGGCCGGGGCCGGTCCTGGTGGACGTACCGATGGACATCTTCTCGGCCGACCTCGATCTCGATGCCTTTGCCAAGACCCCGCCGGAGATTGCCAGGACCGGCATCGACCCCGCCACGACCGCGCGAATTGTCGATGCTCTCGCCACGTCGCGGCGACCGGTGCTGTATGTCGGCGGCGGCGTATTGTCCGCGCGCGCCACCGACGAGCTCAGGCAGCTGGCCGACGCGCTTCAGGTGCCGGTTGCCCACACATTGATGGGGAAGGGCTGCCTGCCGCACGACCATCCGCTGCTGCTTGGCCAGTCGGGGTTCTGGGGCACGCCGATTGCCAACGAGAAGTGCCGCACCGCGGACCTGATCGTCGCGATTGGCACGAGGCTGGCCGAGGCGAACTCGAGCTCGTGGGATCCCCGCTTCACGTTTTCGATTCCCCCGACGCGATTGATCCACATCGATGCGGACCTGGCGGAGATCGGGCGCAATTACCAAACCGAGTTGGGCGTGGTCGCCGACGCCAAGCTGGCGCTGGCCGCCCTGGCCGACGAGGCGCGGGGCAAGCGGCACGCGGACCGCGGGCGGCTGCATGAAGAGATCGCCCGCGGCCGGAAGGAATTCGCAAGTAACTGGGCGGACCAATGGACGTCCAATCAGTTCCCGCTCCGGCCGGAGCGAATCCTGAGTGAGTTGCGTCAGGCGGCCCCCACCGATGCCTACATCGTGACCGATGTCGGCTGGAACAAGAACGGCGTGGGCCAGCAGTTCCCGATCGACGTGCCGGGGACGTTCATCACGCCGAGCGGGTTGGCGACGATGGGGTTCGGACCGGCGGCCGCCCTTGGCGTGAAAGTGGCACAGCCCAAGCGCCACGTCATCGCCCTGGTCGGCGACGGCGGGTTCAGCGCCAATCCCTCGGTGGTCGCGACCGCCATGGAAGCGGGACTCCACGTCATCTGGCTGGTGATGGACAACTCGGCGTTCGGCACGATCGCCGGCCTCGAAGAGATGCACTACGGCACGACCTTCGGGTGCGTTTTCGAATGCGACGGCAAGCCGTACCGCGTCGACTATGCCGCGATGGCGCGGGCCTTCGGCGCTGACGGCGTCCTGGTGGAGGCGGCCGATCAGCTTGGACCGGCGCTGGCGGCCGCGCTTCGCTCGGGCCGGCCCACAGTGATCCAGGTGCCGATGGAGAACGCGCCCACACCCACTCCCGGTCACTGGGACATCAACGAAATCTATCGGCGTGGCGAGTAATCGAGTGTTTCAAGGAGGCTCTGTGGTTAAGTTCAAGGCTTTGTCGGCGTGTCTTGGCGCGATCCTGCTGACTGCGCTCCCCCTCGGCACCGCCTGGGCACAGTCGGTCTCCAGCTCTCAGGTATCCGGCGTGGTCCGGGATTCGAGCGGCGGCGCCTTGCCTGGCGCCGACGTCACGATCACCAAGATCGACACGGGCGCCGTCCGTTCGGCGGTGACATCCGCGGACGGCAGCTTCGTGCTGCCGAACCTGCCCGTTGGACCGTATCAACTGAAGGTGGCGTTGCAGGGCTTCACCACCTACGTGCAGGACGGCATCGTGCTGCAGGTCAGCTCGAACCCTCAGATCAACGTCACCCTTGCGGTCGGTGTCGTGAGCGAGCAGGTCACGGTCACCGCGAATACCACCATGGTCGAGACGCATTCGACGGGCATCGGCCAGGTGGTGGATAACCAACGCGTCGTGGAATTGCCGTTGAACGGCCGTCAGGCAACCGAACTGATCTTCCTGGCGGGCCTTGCGACCTCCGCGCCGTCGGGCGACCTGAACACGAACAAGAACTATCCAACCGTCACGATCTCGGTCGCCGGGGGCCAGGCCAACGGCGTGACCTACATCATGGACGGCGCCACGCATAACGACCCGTTCAACAACCTGAACCTGCCCACGCCGTTCCCCGATGCGCTGCAGGAATTCAAAGTTGAGACGAGCGCGCTGCCGGCCCGTTACGGACATCACGCCGCGTCGGCCGTGAACCTGGTGACCAAGTCGGGCACCAACGACTATCACGGCACAGGGTTTGGGTTCGTGCGGAACCACGTCTTCAACTCGAAGAACTACTTCGCCGCCGAAAAGGACAGCCTCAAGCGCGGCCAGGTCGGCGGCACCCTCGGCGGGCCCATCAAGGAGAGCAAGATCTTCTTCTTCGGCGCGTATCAGGGAAAGATCGAGCGGACCAACCCTGAGACGTCGTTCAGATACGTGCCGACGCAGGCGATGCTCAACGGAGACTTCACGGCCTTTGCTTCGCCCGAGTGCAACGTCGGCCGCCAGATTACGCTTCGCGCGCCCTTCGTCAACAACCGGGTGAGTCCGACGCTGTTCAGTCCCGCGGCCGTAAAGGTGACGAACTACCTGCCGGTGGCGACCGATCCATGTGGCCAGGTGCAGATGGGGATTCCTGACAACAACACCGAGCACCTGGCCCTCGGCAAGATCGACTACACGATTAGCCCGAGCCAGAGCTTACTCGCGCGTTACTACTTCGCCCGGTATGACAACCCCGCGACCTACGACGGGAAGAACATCCTGACGCTGAGCCGGACAGGGCAACTCAATCGGGCGCACTCGCTGGTCGTCGGCCACACCTTCATTCTGTCGTCCAATGCCGTCAACTCGTTCCACCTGTCGCTCAACAAGACGTTCAACGATCGGACGCTGCCGGAGTACTTCGGTCCGGGCGACATTGGCGTCAACGTCTTCGGTCTGGCGCCCGGCTACATGGGCCTGAACGTGTCGGGGAATGGCTTCTCGGTGGGATCTGGCGCCACCAACCCGGGCTACTTCAACTCGACTGGTTACCAGTTGGCCGACGACTTCGACTGGATCCGCGGCAATCACCAGTTCTCGTTCGGCGTCAACTACATCAAGACCGACATCAAGACCATCAACAACCGACCGACCAACGGGGCCTACACCTTCAACGGATCGAACCTCGGCCTGGGTCTGGCCGACTTCATGCTCGGAAGAATGAGCAGCTTCCTGCAGGGCAACCCGGCGCTCGACAACGACGACCACGACTACTTCGGCGTCTACTTCCAGGACAACTGGCGCGTCTCGCCCAACTTGTCACTCAACGCGGGTCTGCGCTGGGAGCCGTACATCCCGCTCAGAAACACCGACAGTTTCGTCCAGCACTTCGAACAGGCGTGGTTCGATCAAGGGGTTCGCAGCAAGGTGTACCCACAGGCGCCCATCGGCATGCTCTTTCCCGGAGACGATGGCTACCCGGGCCGGGCGACGACCCACGGCAAGATTGCCAACTTTGCTCCGCGCATCGGCGCCATCTGGAGTCCACAGGGCAACGACCAGATGAGCGTGCGCGCATCGTGGGGAATCTTCCTCGACACGCCGCACCTCTTTTTCAACACGCGCTTCTCGAACAGCCCGCCCTGGGGCGCGCAGTTGACCATCACCAACCCCTCCGGCGGCTTCGACAATCCCTACCTGGGGTATCCCGGCGGCAATCCATTCCCCGCGCTGAACACGGAATGGAAGACCACGCCGTTCCCCGCGTTTGGCGTCTATGTCAACACCCCGTACAACATGAATCCGACTGCGCTCCAGCAGTGGAACGTGAGCGCGCAGCGCATGGTCAGTGATTGGCTGGTGGCGGTCAGTTACCTGGGCAACCACGGAAGCCACGTGTGGCGATCGATCGAGCTGAACCCGGCGGTCTACGGCCCCGGTGCGACGACCGGCAACACCAACACGCGGCGCCGTCTCTATCTGCAGGATCCCGTCGAGGGGCGCTTCTATGGCACGATCGGCCAGCTCGACGACACCGGTCGGTCCAACTATCACGGCATGCTGCTCTCGGTTCAGCGGCGTCTCCAGAGCGGATGGAGCGTCCTCGCCAACTACACGCTGTCGCGCTGCATGACGGACCCGGCAACGACGGAGCTGACGGGCCCGACGACGGTGGACCCGGACAACCCGGATGCAGACTACTCGTATTGCGCCGCCGATCGCCGGCACGTCATCAACTTCTCGGCCGTTGCGCGGACGCCAGACTTCGAGGACGGCGTCAAGAAGGTGTTGTTGAGCGGGTGGCAGTTCTCGCCCATCGTCCGCTGGCAGAGTGGCAACCGTTCCACCGTTACTGCGGGGACCGATCGTTCCCTCACCGGCGTGGGTGGTCAGCGAGCGGTCCAGATTCTCGACAATCCGTACGGCGACAAGTCACCAACCAACTACTTGAACCGGGACGCCTTCGCGGTGCCGGCGCTCGGCACGTTGAGCGATCTCAGGCCGTACACGATCCTGAACCCATCGGTGCTGCAGACCGACTTCGCGCTGACGCGGAGCTTCCGACTGCCCGACGCGAGCACGATCCAGTTCCGGTGGGAGGTGTTCAACGTCCTCAACCACGTCAACTTCGGCGCGCCGGTAACCGCGCTGAACAGCGGCAATTTCGGGAAGATCCTGAGCGCAGGTGACCCGCGCATCATGCAGTTCGCGTTGAAGGTGAGTTTCTAACTCGACATGAGGACGTCATCCGCGACGCGTTCCGAGCGACCGGAGCAAGTGATGAGACGCATTACCGCAGTCGTGCTCGTCGCGATCGCGGCCGGTGCCACGGCGCGCGCTCAGAACAACTGGCTGCAGGCCGGCCAGGATCCGGGCGCGACGAAGTATTCGACGCTGGACCAGATCAATACCGGCAACGTCGACCAACTGCAGCGGGCCTGGACGTTCAACACCGGTGACAAGTCCGGCTTCTTCGAGAGCACGCCGCTGGTCGTCGATGGCGTGATGTACCTCTCGGCGCAGAACGGCGTCTTTGCCCTGGATCCGCTCACGGGGGCGCAGCAGTGGAAGTTCGAAACCAGCGGCGCGACGCGGCGTGGCCTGGCGTACTGGCGCGGTGACGCCAAGACGGCCGGCCGCATCCTGGTCTCGTCAGACACCAAGTTGCTGGCCCTCGATACAAAGACCGGCAAGCTCACCCAGGAATTCGGACCGGGCGGCTTTGTCGACATGGGCGTGACGATGGCATCGCCGCCGTCGGTCCATAAAGACGTGCTGATCACCCCTGGCGGCACTCCGGTGATCCGGGCGTGGAACGCCCGCACCGGTGCTCCGCTGTGGACGTTCAACCTCATCGCGCAGCCGGGCGATCCCAACAACAAGACGTGGGAGCACGACTCGTGGAAGACGATCGGTGGAACCAATACGTGGGGCTACCTGTCGATCGACGAGGAGCGCGGCATCGTCTACATCCCGGTGTCGATCGCCGGCGGCGACTACGTCGGCGTGGAACGCCCCGGTGACAACCTGTACGGCACGTCGCTGGTCGCGGTCGACATTGCGACCGGCAAGCGCCGATGGCATCAACAACTGGTGCATCACGACATCTGGGACTTCGATCTTGGCGCGGCACCGACACTCTTCGACGCGGTCAAAGACGGCAAGCGGATTCCGGCTGTGGCGCAGATCACGAAGATGGGCATGCTGTTCATGTTCGACCGCGTCACCGGCGCGCCGCTGTTCGGAATCGAGGAGCGTTCCGTCCCGCCAAGCACCGTACCTGGCGAGAAGACGTCGCCGACCCAACCCTTCACGATCAAGCCGCCGCCGCTCGCCCGCATCTCCCTGAAGAAGAGCGAGCTGCCGACGACGATCTCGCCAGAGCACACGGCCTACTGTGCGGCGCTGTGGGACAAATACAAGCTCCAGGACTCGGTGCCGTACACGCCATGGCAGCTCAATCAGGACATCGTGATGTTCCCCGGCGCCATCGGCGGCGGCAACTGGAACGGTGTCTCGTACAACAAGAAGCTCGGTCTCATCATCACCAACGTGATGAACGCCGGGCAGTGGGGGCATCTCGAGGAAGTGAAGCCCGGCGAGGGTCGTGGCGGGCGCGGCGGCCGCGCAGGTGGTCCCGGTGGCGACGACGCCGACAGCCCGCGCTCGCCATATCGAAAGGTGACGCCCGAAGGTGGGCGCTTCTGGGAGCCCAATCGTCGCTATCCCTGTAACGAGCCACCCTGGGGCGAGCTGATTGCCGTCAGCACCAATACCGGCGACATTGCGTGGCGCGTGCCGCTCGGCGAATTCGAAGAGCTCGAGAAGAAGGGCATCAAGACCGGCACGGCGAGTCTCGGTGGTGGGATTACGACCGCCGGCGATCTGGTCTTCATCGCCGCGACCATCGATGGATACTTCCGTGCGTTCGACGCCCGCAACGGCAAAGAGCTGTGGAAGACGAAGCTCGATGTGCCCGCGCACGCGATTCCGGCGACCTTCATGGGTCGCGACGGCAAGCAGTATGTCGTCATCACGGCGGGTGGCGGTGGGTTTCTCAGGAGTCCGACGTCTGACGCAGTAGTCGCGTTCCGGTTGCCATAAGGAGTGTCGTGAATGAAGTCTCGCGTTCTCGGACTCTCGGCGATTACCTTCCTGGTCTTCGGACTTGTGGTGTCGTCATCGGCGCAGGCGCCGCAGCCGCAACCAGGGCAACCAGGAGTGCGCGGCGGCGGGCGGGGCGGCGCCAGGCCGGCCAACGCCCGGAAGCGCGTGCTCGCGTGGGCGGACACGCGGAATGGCCAGGCACAACACGACTTCACATCGCATGCGCTGGCGGTCATCGAGCGTCTTGGCTACGAGTCTGGCGCCTACGACACGTTCATCCGCACCGATTCGAACATCGTGACGATGCAGGCCAAGAAGACCACCGGCGAGCCGGCCAGTGGCGGCCCGAGCCTCGCCAACGTTGATGCGATCTTCTTTCTTGGCCATCGCGACGTGCCGATCGACGAGACGCAGAAAGCCGACCTGCTGGCCTTCGTTCGCGATCAAGGCAAGGGATTCGTGGCCGCGCACACCGCGCTGACCGCCTTCGAGCCCTGGACCGAATTCGGTGAGCTGATGGGTGGCAGCTACGACGGGCACCCGTATGGCAACGGTCCGGGCACCGTGGTCAACGAGGCCGCGGATTTTCCAGCGACGAGGCAATTCCCGCCGACGTTCGCGTTCTCGGACGAGTTCTATCAGCCCAAGGGGTTCTCGCCGGAAAAGTCGAGGGTGCTGTTGCGTCTCGATCTTTCGAAGATGCCGGCCAATGACGGCGTGCACATCAAGGGCGGCATCTGGCCGCTGGCCTGGGCGAAGACCTACGGCAAGGGCCGGGTGTTTTATTCGAGCCTCGGGCACGAGGCGGGCACCTGGGACAATCGCGACGTGGCCCAGATGTACTTCGAGGCCATCAAGTGGGCGCTGGGATTGACCGAAGGTGACGCCTCGCCCAGACCCGTAAGGACAAACCAATGAAACCCGTAACGCGCCTGATCGCATTGGTCCTTGCGGTCGGCGCGCTTTCACTGACCGTTTCGGCGCAGGAGTGGACGACCCGGGGCGGCGACCTGGGTGAAGCCCGGTTCTCACCGCTCCAGCAAATCACACCCGCCAATGTGGCGACGCTGACCCAGGCGTGGAGCTTCGACGTGGGCGCGGGCAACCTGCAGGTCACGCCCCTTGTCGTGAACGGGATGATGTACCTGTCGGGCGGCTCGAATGTTTTTGCCATCGAGCCCGAGACGGCCAGGGTCCTGTGGAAGTTTGAATCGCCGGGCATGGTCGGGAGGCGCGGCCTCGCGTATTGGCCGGGCGATCAGTCGTCCGGCCCCCGCATCCTGCAAGGCGCCCGCGACCGGCTGTTGGCGCTCGACGCGAAGACGGGCCGGCTCGTCAGCGAGTTCGGCGGCTTCGGCTGGATCGACATGAACCAGGGCATCAAGGGCGACACGGCCGGCCGCTTCGGCATGGAGTCGCCGCCCATCGTCTATCGCAACATCATCATCACCGGCGGCAACAACGGGGAGCAGTCGCCGAGCCTCGGTTTGTACGGCGATATCCGTGGCTGGGATGCGAAGACGGGCAAGTTGTTGTGGTCGTTCCACACCGTGCCACGGCCCGGAGAACCCGGCAACGAGACGTGGGAAGGCGACAGCTGGAAAGACCGTTCGGGCACCAACGTGTGGGCGTTCTTCACGGTGGATGCGGAACGGGGCATTGTCTACGCGCCGATCGGCTCACCGACCTCCGATTACTACGGCGCCGATCGCAAGGGCCAGGGCCTGTACGGCAACTCCATCGTCGCGCTCGACGCGGCCACCGGGAAGCTGAAGTGGTACCAGCAACTCGTGCACCACGATCTGTGGGACTTCGATTTGCCGGCCGCGCCGACGCTGATTGACGTCAATCGCAACGGTAAGGTCATTCCTGCCGTTGCCGTGATCACCAAGATGAGCCTGCTGTTCATTTTCGACCGCGTGACCGGCGAACCGATCTTCGGCATGGAGGAGCGCCCGGTGCCGCAGAGCACGGTGCCGGGTGAGGCGACCTGGCCGACCCAGCCGTTTCCCCTGAAGCCGCCGCCACTGGCGCGGACGACTTTCGATCCGGCCAAGGACATGTATTCGCTGACGCCGGAACATGCGGCGTTTTGCCAGGAGCTCTGGACCAAGAACCAGATGTACACCAAGGGCATGTACACGCCGCCCAGCACCGACACCTTCATGGTGACCTTCCCGAGCACGCTTGGCGGCGGCAACTGGAATGGCCTGGCCTACGACAAGTCGCTTGGACTCGTGTTCACGAACGTGATGAACATTGGCCAGGTGGCGAAGATGGCGATTCGAAAGCAAAGCAACGGAACGGAGACCTACGTGCGGGCCTCGCCATGGGGCGGCCCCGTCGGGCGTTTCTGGAATCCCCAGAACAAGATTCCCTGTTCACCGCCGCCCTTCGGCGAGCTGATCGCCGTGGACGTCAACAAGGGCGACATCGCCTGGAGGGTGCCGATCGGCATCATCCCCGAGTTGAAAGAGAAGGGGTTCGCGAACACCGGGACGCTCAGCATCGGCGGCCCGATCGCCACGGCGGGTGGACTGCTCTTCGTCGGCGCGACGATTGACGGCTACTTCCGCGCCTTCGACTCTCGCACCGGCAAGCTGCTTTGGGAGACGAAGCTCGAGACCGCCGCCCACTCGACGCCAATGTCGTTCTTGGGCAGGGACGGCAAGCAGTACGTCGTCGTGGCGGTTGGCGGCGGCAGCTTTCTCGGGGCCGCTTCAGGGACGAAGGTCGTCGCCTTCTCGTTGCCGGCGTCGCCGGGCGCATGACGCGGCCGCTTCTCGCACTCGCGGCGCTTGCCCTTCTGGCGTCGCAGTTCGTTCTCCGGGCCCAGCTCCCGGCCCCGAGAGCCTTTTCCAAGCACGTCCTGGCCTGGGCGGACGTCCGCAACGGCTATCAGCATGATTCCATCACCCACGCGCTGAGCGTGATCGAACGCGAACACCAACGCGGGCGTCTTCGCGTGCAGGCGACGAATCAGTTTGTCGAGGTCGGCCTGCCGGGATCCGATGGCCCCAACGAACACGGGCGGATCGGCGCACTGGCCCAGGGCGTGCGCGACGGCGATCGAATCTTTGTGGACGACGAGACCGACGAAAAGAGGAGTAGGCTGTGCCATGGCTGACCTCCGGGAACACAGCGCTGCGGTCCATGCAACGCTGCGGCTCTGGCCGGCACAGGCTAACCCGCGACAATACCGGAGGTCAGCCGTGTGCTGCCGCCGAAGTCATACTGTCTAGACGGACCATGTGGGCAATCCTGACGATTGTGCGCCGCGTCGCGCGCCTGGCATTCTAGGGGCGCGTTTCTTCGCCCTGTACCTCGCTGTTGTAAACCGGACGGCCGATGCTAGCATCTGTGGCGGGATCGGATCGACAAGACCCGGGAAACATGCACGACCCCATGTCGATAGGAGAGTTACCAATGAAACGCTACGCCGCCATTGCCGCACTCGTTCTCTTCGCCGTCGCCCCTCTTGTCTCACAGGCCCCGAAAGGCTGGATGGTCCGTGCCGATCGCAGCACCAGCGCGTCGGACCCCGATGGAGCGGGCACCATCAAGTTCGTGACGATGGGCACCGGCTTCCATGCGACGAATCCGGCAGCGGCCGTTTTCTGGAACCCCGCCAACACGGTCACCGGCAACTACACGCTCAAGGGCACCTTCACGCTGCAGAAGCCGAGCGGCCACACGAACTTCTACGGCCTCGTGTTTGGCGGACAGGGGCTGGAAGGGGCGGGGCAGAACTACACCTACTTCCTCGTTGCGCAGGACGGCACCTGGCTGATCAAGAAGCGCGAGGGTGACGCCTCGACGCAGAACGTCGCGCCGAAAACGTCCCACGCAGCTGTGAACAAGCCCGACCAGAGCGGTAAGTCCACCAACGCGCTCGAAGTGCGCGTTGGCGCCGACACGGTCGACTTCGTCGTCAACGGGACGGTGGTGCACACGATGCCCAAGGCCGGACTGAAGACCGATGGGATCTACGGCATCCGTGTGAATCACCTCCTCGAGGTGCACGTCGACGGGTTCGCCGCCTCGAAGTAGACCGACCGTCTAACAGCAACTGGAGCCGACGGCGCGATCGCTAGAGAACCGTGACGCGCCGCGGCTCAGTTGCAGGCGTTGGCCCGACAACGATCACGAACTGATACTTGCATGCGGACGGTCATCTTCGTGGCGGTCGTAGTCACGGTAGAGGCCATTGGCTGCGGCGGCGGAGATGGCCTCCTGCGTGATGCAGACGGCAAGACCTATGTTCTGAGAGACCTGCTGGACGGCCGAATTTGGATCACCGATAACCTGAATCTCGTTCACCCCGACTCGTACTGCTACGGCGACTCCGCATCGGAGTGCCTTCGTTATGGCCGCTTGTACACGTGGGCGGGGGCGGCGGAGGCCTGTCGTCTACTGGGAACTGGGTGGCGCTTGCCGACAGACGATGAATGGCGTCAGCTGGCGAAGGGCGATGGCGGCGTGCGGGGTGATTCCGAGGATGATGGCCAATCCGCGTACACCGCTCTCCTTCGCGGAGGGGTTTCCGGTTTCAACGCAGTATTGAGCGGCGGTCGTGAGGTGGGTGGCAACTATGCGCGAATCGAAGAGCATGGCCTCTACTGGAGTGCCACACAATCCGACATCGACCACGCTTGGTTCTACAACTTTGGTCGCGGTGGAGGCCTGCTGAACCGTCACAGTGGTGGTGACAAGGCGATGGCCTTGGCTGTGCGGTGCATCAAGACATCCTGATCGCGTGTCCGACAAGCGGCCCAACAAGCGTTTGCAGCCGTCGGCGGCCGGTGCGATCATGAGCCGCCGCGGCTGGAACGCGGACGTCTAGGCATCTTAGAAACTCTGGAATACCTCGTTCGGCGGTCAGTCCGTGTTCGGCATCTTTGATTCAGGGAGTCTCCTTCATCACAAGATCTCTGGCGGCTGCGACAATCGGTGCACTGAGTCTGACGGCGCCTCATGTCTCAGCCCTTGCGGCTGAAATGAAGGTGCTATGCGCAATCGGCATGCGTCAGGTCATGTTGGAGCTTGGCCCGGAGTTTGAGCGTGCGACCGGCCGTGCCCTGGCGATCACCTTTGACAGTTCTGGCCTGATCGCGAAACGAATCGCCGCAGGTGAGAGAGTCGACGTCGTTCTGATTAATCGAGCAGCTATCGAAACATTGGGCCAGGACGGCAAGGTGATCGCGAGTTCGGTAGCGCACATCGCCAGGTCGGTCGCTGCCGTGGCCGTTCGCGAGGGTGCAGCCAAACCAAACATTTCCTCACCCGAAGCCTTCAAGCGTCTGCTGCTTTCCGCCAAGTCGGTGGCACGGCCCCCTCCGGCCGTTGGAGGTTCGAGCGGAGACCATATCGTAGAGGTGCTGGAACGTCTTGGGATCGCTGCCGAGGTGAACGCCAAGTCAGTCCTCGTACTGGCCGGCAACCCCGGGCAGGTCGCGGAGTCGGCGGGGGATGCGGTCGCCAAGGGCAAGGCGGAGATCGCGCTTCACCAACTTCAGGAACTCATGGCTGTGCCCGGCATTGAGATTATCGGTCCGTTCCCGCCCGGTCTCCAGGGGAGCTTTGCGTTTTCGGCAGCGATCGGCACGAGCGCCAAGGAAACCGAAGGCGGGAAAGCACTCATTGAATTCCTGCGGACGTCCCACGCGAGGGACGTGATGAGGGCGAAGGGAATGGAACCTATCGCGCCGTGATTCCTCGAGCCGCCATAAGCGAGTCGAGAGATGCCTAACAAAGATTCGCAGCCGTCGGCGGCTGGTGCGATCATGGGCCGCCGCGGCTGAAATCTAACGTTAGACCGCTGAACGAAATTGAGAATCAGATTCCAAGATGGCATTGCCGAAAACAGCGGTGCGTGAGACCATCCGGTGATGCCATCGAGTCCTCTAACTGAACTCCTCAAGCTTCCGGCGAGCGACCGTGCCGAGCTCGCGATGGCGCTCTGGAATAGCCTTACCGACGTCGAGCGTGAGGCCCAGTTCGAACTGACCGACGAGCAACGGGCTGAACTCGATCGCCGCTGGGCCCAGCACGTGGCCGACCCCAGTTCGGCGGTTCCCTGGGCCGACGTGCGTGCGAAGTTGCTGGGGTAAATGTGTCGCGGCGAATTGTCTTCAGGCCGGAAGCCGAAGACGATGTTCTGGAAGTGCGCCAGTGGTACGAGTCGCGTCGAGCCGGACTCGGAAACGAGTTCGGCCAAGCGGTCGACGCGCTCATGACCCGCATCGGGGCGAACCCGTTCCTCTTTCAACGTGTCCACCTTGAAACTCGGCGAGCTGTGTTGTCCGATTTCCCGTACGCGATCTACTTTCGGCCTACCGACGACGAGATAGTTGTGCTCGCCGTCCACGGACGCCAGGATCCATCGCGCTGGCGAACGCGCGCATGAGAGCGTATCGACGCGCTCTGTTCTTCAATGACACGCGGTCTAACTCAGCTTGCAGCCGACGGCGGCCGGTGCAACCATGAGCCGCCGCGGCTGAAGCTGCGCGTTGGGCCGACGAAAACGGTAGGATTGCTCAATCGACATATGGACGTGGCTCTGGGTGTCTCGGAAGGAGGGGATCATGCTGAAGTCATCATCACGAGCCATAGGGACGACAGCGTTGATATTGCCAGTTGTCCTGGCCACGTCCCCCATGCAGGCGTGGCCCTCAGCCGCGCAGACAGCCCCCGCAGCAGCCGTTCAGAACGTCTGCCAAGTCACCGTTCCGAACGGGTTGACGCCGCCGGGTGAGAGACCTTCACTAAGTCACCACGGCAATAAGGGTCTATGGACTGCGCTGTGGCCTGAAGGAACTGTCGTGTTTCGACCAGGAGGATCGGGATTCGTCCTCAGAGACGGTTCGCTTCAAATGAAGTTTCCGTGGTGGCGTGGAGTTGAAGGTCCGTTGATCATCGAAGGACGCCGGTTGGATGTAGCTGCACCGCCTTTGCGAGTTCACATCCCAGCCGGGTACGGTGCGTCTGGATTTCAGGCGACTGGTTTGATCTTTCCAACTCCCGGGTGCTGGGAAGTTACCGGACACGCCGGCGAAGCGACGCTCAGCTTCGTCGTCAACGTCGTCAAGATTGGCGAAGGGCCTGTGCAAAACGGGTCGCCTTACGCGCCGCCCATCAAGCGTTTACAGCCGTCGGCGGCCGGTGCGATCATGAGCCGCCGCGGCTGAAACGCGGACGTTGACCGCTCGTAGCTACTAGCAGGCAGGTCGGGTCACTGATTTGGCCCGCGGGTGTAGAATCCACGATATGAGTTGGGAAGAGCGAATCACCGTGGATTCGGCTGTTCGAAGCGGTAAGCCCTGCGTCAAGGGCACGCGGATCACTGTGTACGACGTGCTTGAGTATCTGGCAGGTGGCATGACCGAGGAACAAATCCTCGGTGACTTCCCCGATCTCAGGCGCGAAGACATCCGCGCTTCCTTGGCATTCGCGGCGGCTCGTGAACGGCGCTTGTCGAACTCTGTGGCGTGAAGATTCTCTTCGACGCGAATCTGAGTCCGGCGCTTGTCGCGGCCCTGCGTACCGAGTATCCAGGCAGTACGCACGTCCGTGACGTCAGTCTGCGGGCGGCGCCAGATGCTCAGATTTGGGAGTACGCAAAGACTCACCATTTCGTGATGGCTTAAAAGGACACCGACTTTCGAGAGCGCAGCTTCGTCGAAGGCTTTCCTCCGAAAGTCATCTGGCTCGATGTGGGCAACGCTGGCACGGCCCAGATCGTGGCCTTGCTTCAGACCGAGCACCAACGGGTCGAGACGTTCGCGCAAGCAACTGATGCCTCGTTACTCATTCTGTCGATCGGTGCCAGCGCGGTCTAACACCCCCGATCAGGCCGCTCGCGGCTGAGCGCCCATGCGTGAGGTCGACTGCGGGATTGATCGATAACCGGAGCAGAGAAACCCGTGCAGATCCACTATCTCGAAATCGTGACCAAGGACGTCGACGCGGTGTGCGCGGCGTACGCCGCAACGAATGGGCTGCAGTTCGGTAAGCCGGACGCGGGGCTCGGCAACGCACGGACGGCCGCGCTGCCCGGAGGCGGACTGGTGGGCGTGCGGGCGCCGATGAGCGAGGTGGAGGAACCGGTGGTGCGGCCCTACTGGCTGGTGGACGACATCGACGCGGCCGTCGCCGCGGCGGTGGCGGCCGGCGCCAAACTCGCCCATCCGCCCATGGAGATCCCCGGCCACGGCACGTTTGCCATCTACATTCACGGGGGCGTCCACCACGGCCTCTGGCAGCTGTAGGCACGCGTATACTGTCTCCCCTTGATAGGAGAGTGAGCCATGGCAAACGCCAAGCCACTGCTGGCCGTCTTGAGCCTGGGCGTGGCCGCGGCCACCATCGCGGCCGTCGCTGCGCAGGCGCCCCAGCAGGGAACTGAATGGCGCTACTTCGGCGGTAACAAGGGATTTACGCGCTATTCGGCACTCGATCAAATCAATCGCGGCAACGTCGGCCGTTTGCGTATCGCCTGGCGACGCCCGGCGGTCAACGCCAGGATGCTCGCGGCGTTCCCGGACACCAGGCCGAACGCCTACTTGCGTGCCACGCCGATCGTGATCGATGGCGTCCTGTATACCCAGGACGCGCACGGCCTCGTGATCGCGCTCGATGGCGAAACCGGACGAACGATCTGGGAGCAGCCCTTTGGTCCCACGAGAGAAGATGCGAGTGGGGCGTCGACGCGTGGAGTCGACCACTGGCGCGGCGGCACCGGGAACGCCGACAGGCGAATCTTCGCCATTCGCGGCGAGTATCTCTACGCCCTCGATGCGGCCACCGGGCGGCCGGTGCCGACATTCGGAACCGAGGGGCGCGTGGCCCTCCGCTTCGCCGATCGCCAACCGCTCGCGGGACGCTTCAACGACAGCACCGGGCCCCTCATCGTCGGCAATGTCGTCGTGGTGACTGGAAACACCGCGGGCGCCGGTGATGGTGGCAACCGGAAAGAGGCGGCACCAGAGGATGTTCGTGGTTTCGATGCCGAAACCGGCCAGCAACTGTGGACGTTTCACGTGGTGCCGCAGCCCGGCGAGTTCGGCAACGAGACCTGGGGCAACGACTCGTGGAAAGTCGCTGGCGATCTCGGCGCGTGGAATCCGATGACGGCCGATGAAGAGCTCGGGTACGTCTACGTCCCGCTGACGTCTCCCACCGCGGCGTGGTACGGCGGCTGGAGACCGGGCGACAACCTCTTTGCGAATTCGGTGGTCGCGCTCGACGTCAAGACCGGCAGGCGCGTCTGGCACTTCCAGACCGTGCATCACGATTTATGGGACTGGGACAACATCGGGCCTCCCATGCTCGGCCAGATCACCGTCGACGGAAGGCGGATCCGCGCGGTGATGCAGGCGAACAAGGCCGCGTTTCTCTACGTGCTCGATCGCACCAACGGTCGTCCGGTGTGGCCGATCGAGGAGCGGCCGGTGCCGCAGTCCACCGTGCCGGGCGAGCATTCGTCGCCGACGCAGCCGTTTCCGACGAAGCCGCCGGCATTCGATCTTCAAGGTATCAGCGACAACGATCTGATCGACTACACGCCCGCGCTGAAGCAGCGCGCGCGGACCATTGCGAACCAGTACGTCATGGGGCCGGTCTTCTCGCCGCCCTCCGTTCCCGGCGATCAATCCGGCGGCAAGAAGGGCACGCTCGTTCAGCCTGGCGCCTGGGGATCCGCCAACTGGAACACCGGCGCGTTCGATCCGGAGACCGGCTATTACTACGCGATCTCGCAAACCCTGGGGCCGGCGAACCGCGCCGCCTGGAAGCAGACCGATCCGCGCGCCACACTGGCGTACGCCGACTTCGTGCCGGCGGCCGCGACGGATCAGCCGGCCTCCCAGGCGCCGCCGTCGACCGTCGATGCCATCAGCATCGACGGTCTCCCCATCATCAAGGGTCCCTACGGCCGGATCACGGCGATCGATCTCAATCGCGGCGTCCACGTCTGGATGAGGCCCAACGGCGACGGACCACGGTTCCACCCGCTCCTGAAGGATCTCGACCTGCCTCCGCTGGGATATCCGAACCGGCCGGCGCCGCTCGTCACCAAGACGCTGTTGTTTCTCGGCGAAGGGAGCGACGCCATCAGTGGAACCGCCGGCGCCGACTGGACCTGGGGAACGAAGTTCCGCGCCTACGACAAAGCGACGGGCAATGTGATCTGGGAGATGGAATTGCCATCCGGAACGACAGCCGGACCGATGACCTACATGCTCAACGGCAAGCAGTTCATCGTCGTGTCGATCGGTGCGCGCAATCACCCGCCCGAGTACGTAGCGCTGTCGTTGCCGAATTAGAACAACTGTGTCGAACAACTGTGTCGAACGACCGTGTCGAACGACTGTCTACTGTCTGTTAGTCCCATGACCGCGCGTCAGCCGAGCCCGACGCGGTGCGCCACGGCGACCATCCTGCCATCGTCTCTCAACGCGTCGAACCGCGGGTCCACCTTCAGCGCCAGGAGCTCGAAGCAGCGGTCGTCGCAGGACTTGGCGAGCCACCGGAAGCCGCCTTCCATGTCGCCGACGGCGAAGGACATCGTGACGAACTCGAACGGCGAGACGTAGCGCGTGGCGGACAAGGTTTCCAGGGTGCGCAAGGTGTCGGTCGCGTGATCGCGGGTTCCCGAGAGCGCCAGCGTCCGCGCCAGCGCGCTCTGCATCCGCAGCGAATGCGGCGCGAGGTCCACCGCGCGGCGGAAGGCCGCGGCCGACTCGTCGAAGTCCTGTCGCTGTTCCTGAATCAGCCCCAGCGTGAGGTAGGCCGGTGCGAAATGCGGGTTGAGCTCGATGGTGTGGTCGCACTGCTCGAGCGCCAACTCGAAGTCGCGCCGGTAGCACTGAATCACCGCGACGTCCCGCGCGATGATCGACGACACCGGATCGAGCGACTGGGCGAGTCGCATCTGCTCGAGCGCCTCGTCGAGGCGGGCCATCGGCACCAGGCACGACATGGCATACCAGTGACGCGCGGTCGCGTATCTCGGGTTCAGCTGGATGGCCCGCTGAAACTCGCTTTCGGCGCCGGCGAAGTCCCAATCCTGCGTGGCGCGCACGTGTGCCAGCGAGGTGTGCGCCTCCGCCGAGTGGCCGTCGAGCATCACGGCCGACGCCGCACTCGACGCGGCCTTCGCCCAGACATCGGCCGGCCCGAGCACGCCGTAGTGAGCCAGGAGCCCATACGCGTCCGACAGGCCGCTGTGCGCCAGCGAAAACTGGGTGTCCTCAATGACGGCCTTCCCGAAGAACTCGACGGCTTTGTGAAGGCCCTCCTCGGTCCGTTGATTCAGGTGGTAACGGCCCTGCAAGTACAGGTTTCGAGCGGCCAGATTCTCGCTCTGACGGCGCCCGACGAGCGTGCCCTCCGCATCCATTACCTCGGGCGCGAGCTTCTCGGCGATCCGCTTGGCGATGATCTCCTGGCCCGACACCGGATCGGCGAGCGGCACGTCGATCGATTCCGACCAGAGGTAGAACCCGCTGGCGCCGTCGACGAGGTGGGTCGTGACCCGCAGGTGTTCCCGGGCCGACCGCACGCCGCCCGTGATCAGCAGGGCCGCGTCGGGCCGCCCGGCCGCGGCGTTCGCACCGGCGGCGTCCCCGGGCCCGACCGCGAGAACGCGCAGGGCCTTGAGTGAGGTGAGCGCGTGAACGATCTCATCGCCCAGCCCGCGGCAGAAGTAGTCGAGGCTGGCGCCCGCGCTGTGGTCGGCCAATGGCATCACCGCCACGGTGTTGCGTCCCACGAGGGCGGCGGTCAGCGATCGCCTCGCGGCCGGCGCCCCGTCCCTCGGTCGAAACACGGGCGCGTATCCGCCCTTGGGCAGGTCGACCACGACTTCGTCGGCGTTGCCTTCGTCCAGGTAGTAACGGGCCAGGCGCGTGCGCAGCCGCCGCGCCTGCACGCGCACGATCGGGTCGGTTCGAGGATCGAAGGAGGACTCTTTGCCGAAGACCTGGACGCCGATCACGTATTCCTTCAGATCGCCGCCGCGCCCCGCCAGTGTCTCCCCGACGATGAAACCGACGAAACGCTTGAGTCGATCGACCTGGAGGAACGTCTTGCTCGCGAGGATGCGATTCAGCTGTTGCCGAACGGCCTTGTCCGGGATCTTGCCTGGTGCAATGGCGGCGGCCCGAGCGCCCATATACGACCCATCCTACTCGAACCGGAGCGCATCGATGGGATCGAGCGCAGCGGCTTTTTTCGCCGGATAGAACCCGAAGAACACACCGGTCGCGGCGGCGAAGACGAACGCCACGGCCACCGCTTCCGGCGAGACCTCGGTGGGCCACGTCATCCACGCCGTGACGCCGCGCGATAATCCGAGTCCGAGCGCGATCCCGATCGCGCCGCCGACGAGGCTCAGCACGATCGCCTCGACGAGGAATTGGAGCAGGACGTCACGCCCGCGCGCCCCGATCGCCATCCGCAGTCCGATCTCGCGCGTCCGCTCGGTGACCGACACGAGCATGATGTTCATGATGCCGATGCCGCCCACCAGCAGCGAGACCCCGGCGATGCCCGCCAGCAGCGCCGTCATCGTTTCAGTGGCCTGAACGCGGACGCTCGCCATCTCCTCCATCGTCCGCACCATGAAGTCGTCCGGGTCGCCCTCGGCGACCTGGTGTCGCCCGCGCAGCAGCGTGGCGATCCGATCCGCCGTCGCCGTCGTGTCGCCGGCCGACGCCGCGGACACCGTGATGTTCTGCACGTAGGTGATGCCGCGCAGCTTCTTCATCACGGTCGTGTACGGCACGTAGACGACATCGTCCTGGTCCTGGCCCATGCCCGATTGGCCCTTGCTCGCCATCACGCCGACCACGGTGAACGGCTGGTTGTTGATCCGGATCACCTGGCCGACCGGGTCCACCTCCGGACCGAACAACTGTTCGTGCACGATGGCACCGAGCACCGCGACCTTCGACGCGGAGGTGACGTCGGCCGGGCCGAAGAACGCCCCCCGGGTGGCGGGCCACGAGCGAATCAGCGGCAGGTCGACGTCGGTGCCCTGGATCTGCGTGCCCCAGTTCAGGTTGCCCGCGACCACCTGTCCGCGCGTGCTCACACCCGGCGCGAGGTACTGCACGCCGGGGACGTCCTGGATCGCCCGCGCGTCCTCCGGCGTCAGCGTGCTGGCGTTGCCCTGGCCCATGCGCACGCCACCCTGCATGAAGTTGCCGGCGCTCACCATGATCATGTTGGTGCCCGCGGCTTGGATCTGCGACTCGATCGACGACTGGGCGCCCGTACCCAGGGCCACCATCGTGATCACGGCGGCGACGCCGATGATCATCCCGAGCATGGTCAGCGCCGTGCGCATCTTGTTGCGGGCCAGCGCCTTGAACGCGACGCGAAACACCATCAGCATCGACATCGTTACACCGCCTCCGCCGGCTCGGGCAGCCGGGCCAGCTCGTCGGCCGCGACGAGGCGGCTGCCGACCGCCCGATCGGCCACGACGAGGCCGTCGCGAAACGACACGATTCGCGTGCCGTACTCGGCAATGTCCGATTCATGCGTAATCAGCAGCACCGTGATGCCGCGCTCGACATTCAGTCGCTGAAACAATCCCATCACCTCGATGCTGGTCCGCGAATCCAGGTTGCCGGTTGGTTCGTCGGCGAGAAGGATCGACGGGTTGTTGACGAGTGCCCGCGCGATGGCCACGCGCTGTTGCTGGCCGCCCGACAGTTGATTGGGATGGTGCGAGAAGCGGTCGCCGAGACCGACGGCGGCCAGCATCTCCTTGGCCCGGCCATGGCGCTCCGCGGTCTTCATCGTCGACCCGCCATAGAGCAGCGGCAGTTCGACGTTATCGAGAGCGGAGGTGCGGGACAGCAAGTTGAATCCCTGGAACACGAATCCGATCTTCTTGTTGCGCACCCCCGCGAGCTCGTTCTTCGACATCTGCGAGACGTCCTGGCCGTCGAGCAGGTACTGACCGGAGGTGGGCCGATCGAGGCAGCCGACGATGTGCATGAAGGTCGACTTGCCGGAGCCGGAGGGACCGGTCACGGCCAGGAACTCGCCGTGCGCCACGTCCAGGTTGACGCCACGCAACGCCTTCACCTGATGGTCGCCGACCACGTAGGTCTTGACCAGGCTCCTGGTCGCGATGACGTTCGGCGCGCTCTCGGTCACGGCTTCTCCTTCGGGCTTACCGCCCGCCACTGCCGCCGCGGCCGCCCGTTCCGCCAGGGGGGCGTCCACCCGGGCCGCGTCCGCCCGGCATCAGCGGGTTGCCCGAGCCGCCCTGCGTGGGCATGGTCCTCGTCGGCGAGAGGCCGGTGACTCCGGCCACCACTTCCATGTTCTCCTGCAGTTCCTCCGACAAGAGCGCGGTGTGCGTGCCATCGCTGATGCCGAGGCGGAGGTTGACAGGCTTCAGTTGGCGATCCATGAACAGCCACGCGCGTCCGCGGGATTCTACCGGCGGCAGCGGCGCGAACAGCGCGTCGATGGTTTGCGCTTGTGGCGCGGTGGCCGCCTTCGGCGTCCTGGCCGGCGCACTGCGCGTGATCGCTTCGAACGCGCTCGTATCGCTGCCGCGCTCTTTCATGCGGGCAAGAAACTGTTTCTGTTCGTCGGGCGACATCGTCTTGAATCGCTCGATCATGCGGCCCTGAAAGTCTCCGCCACCACCGCGACCGCCGCGGCCCTCCGCGGCGGCGGGTGCAGCAGGTGCGGCGGGTGCAGCGGGTGCAGCAGGTGCGGCGGGTGCAACACCTGCGGGTGCGGCAGGTCCGCCGCGGGCGGCGTTGGCAAACGCCGTCATTTCCGGCGGCGGCGTTTGATTCAGCGCCGCAAACACCTCCGCGGTGGGGCGGAAGCGCAACGCGGCATTGGGGATGCGCAGCGTGTTGGTGCGTTTTGCGATCTCGATCTTGACGTTCGCCGTCATGCCCGGCTTGAGCTTGAGCTCGGCATTGGGCACGGTAATGACGGTCCCGTAGGTGGTGACGTTCTGCACGACCACGGGCTGGAGCCGGACCTGCGAGACGGTGCCCTGGAAGTTGTCGGTCGGGTACGCGTCGACGCGAAACGTGACATGTTGCCCGGGGCGAATGCGGCCGACGTCGGCCTCGTCGATGTTGGCGTTGACCTGCATCTCCGTCAGGTCGGCGGCGATCACGAAGAGCGTTGGCGCCTGCATGCTGGCCGCCACGGTCTGGCCCACATCGACGCTCCGCTGCGTCACGATGCCGTCGATCGGCGCCAGGATGACCGTGTGATCGCGGTTCACCTGGGACTGGTTCACGGACGCTTCAGACTGGGTCACCGCCGCCTGGACCTGGGTCACGGTGGCCTGCTGCGACGCGACGGCGGCCGTCGCCGAGTCGACCGCGATCTTGGCCGCGTCAAGGTCGCTGGCGGCAATCAGGCTTCTGGCCGACAACTCGATCGCGCGGGCGTGCTTCTGCCGCGCGTCGGTCAACTGCACGTTCGCGCGATCCAACTCGCTGCGGGCCTTGATGAGGTTCGCGCGGGCCTGGCTCAAGTTGGCCTGCACCTGCTGGAGCTGCGCGTCGAACAGTGACGGGTCGAGCCTGGCGATGACCTGCCCCTTCTTGACGATGGAATTGAAGTCGGCGCCGAGCCATTGGATGTTGCCCGACACCTGGCTGCCGACCTGGACCGTCGTGACCGCCTGCAGGGTACCGGTCGCGCCCACCGTGTCGATGATGTCGCCACGGGTAATCGGCACGGTGTTGACCGCGATCTCCGGGCCGTCGCGGCGCAAGTACCAGGCCCCGGCCCCGGCCGTCACTGCCGCCACCAGCCCGAGGACGATGATCGCTCGCTTCATAACGCGGTTACGCACACGGCAAGCCCGTCGTTTACGCCCCGACCAGCGAGGGATCGTAACCGAGCGCGGGCCGCAGCCAGCGCTCGACCTCGGCCACAGCCATCCCTTTTCGTCTCGCGTAGTCTTCCGCCTGGTCCGGCCCGACGCGCTGAATCGCAAAGTATTTCGACTGCGGATGAGAGAAGTAGAGGCCGCTGACCGACGCCGCCGGGGTCATCGCAAACGATTCGGTAAGCTCGAGGCCGACCTCGCGCGCGCCCAGCAAGTCGAACAGCCGCGCCTTCTCGCTGTGGTCGGGGCACGCCGGGTAGCCGAAGGCCGGGCGGATGCCGCGGTAGTGCTCGTCGATCAGGTCGTCGTTCGCCAGGTGGTCGCCGAAACCCCAATCGCGGCGCGCCTGCGCGTGCAGGTATTCCGCGAAGGCCTCGGCCAGCCGGTCGGCCAGGGCCTTGACGATGATGGCGGAGTAGTCGTCGTGCTTCGCCTCGAACGTCTTGACGAGCTCGTCGACGCCGTGGCCGGCCGTGACCGCGAACGCGCCGACGTAATCGGTCACGCCGCTGTCGATCGGTGCGACGAAGTCGGCCAGCGATCGATTCGGCTTGCCGTCGGCGATCACTTCCTGTTGCCGCAACATCGGGAAGCGTGCCACAGGCGGGTCTGAAGACCCGCCTCTACGATCCGCTTGATACAGCACGATGTCGTCGCCGTCGCTGTTCGCCTGCCAGAATCCGTAGACGCCGCGGGCGCGCACCAGCCGGCCGTCGACGATCTGCTTGAGCAGCGCCTGCGCGTGCCCGTACAGCTCCGTCGCCGCCGCGCCAATCTTCGGGTCGTCGAGAATGGCGGGGAAGCGGCCCTTCAGCTCCCACGCCGTGAAGAAGAACTGCCAGTCGATGAAGGGCACCAGGTCGGCGAGGGCCACGTCGAGCTTCCGAATCCCCGTGAATGCGGGGACCGCCACCGCGCTGAAGTCGAGGCGCAGCCGGTTGGCCCGCGCCTGCGCCAGCGGCAGCGTCGGCCGGTCGCGGCGGCCCGCGTGCTGCTCGCGCAGCTTCGCCTGGTGGGCGCGGTTCGACCGGTCGAAGGCGGGCTGCTGATCCGGGCTGATCAGGCGGGCCACGACGTCCACCACGCGCGACGCGTCCGGCACGTGCACGGTCGGCTGCGAGTATTCGGGGGCGATCTTCACCGCGGTGTGCTGCGGGCTCGTGGTGGCGCCGCCGATCAGCAGCGGCAGCGTCAGGCGCCGGCGCTCCATCTCCGACGCGACGAACACCATCTCGTCGAGCGACGGCGTGATCAGCCCGCTCAGGCCGATGACGTCCACCTTCCGCTCCACCGCCTCCTGCAGGATCCGGTCGCACGACACCATCACGCCGAGGTCGATCACCTCGTAGTTGTTGCAGCCGAGCACCACGCCGACGATGTTCTTGCCGATGTCGTGGACGTCGCCCTTGACCGTGGCGGTGAGGACGCGGCCGGCGTTGCTGCGCTCGCGGGCGCCGCCGGCGGCCAGCCGCTCCGCCTTCTCGGCCGCCATGAACGGCTCGAGGTAGGCCACGGCGCGCTTCATCGCGCGGGCGCTCTTCACCACCTGCGGCAGGAACATCTTGCCGGCGCCGAACAGCTCGCCGACGACCTTCATGCCGTCCATCAGCGGGCCCTCGATCACCAGCAGCGGGCGTCCGTACTTCACGCGCGCGGCTTCGGCGTCCTGCTCGATGTAGTCGACGTTGCCGTGCACGAGCGCGTGCGACAGCCGCGCCTCGACCGGGCCCTCGCGCCACTTCAGGTCGTGCTCGCGCTTGGTCCCCGACCCCCTGACCTGTTCCGCGAAGGCGACCATCCGTTCCGTCGCATCAGGACGACGGTTGAAGATGATGTCTTCGACGTGTTCCAGCAGGTCCTTCGGGATGTCTTCGTAGACGATCAGCTGCCCGGCGTTCACGATCCCCATGTCCATGCCGGCCTTGATCGCATGGAACAGGAACGCCGAGTGGATCGCCTCGCGGACCACGTCGTTGCCGCGGAACGAGAACGAGAGGTTGCTGACGCCGCCGCTGATCTTGACCCCGGGGCAGGCCTGCTTGATCAGCCGCGTCGCCTCGATGAAGAACCGGCCGTAGTCGTTGTGCTCCTCGAGCCCGGTGGCGATGGCCAGGATGTTCGGGTCGAAGATGATGTCCGACGGATCGACGCCGGCCTGCTCGGTCAGCAGCCGGTAGGCGCGCGTGCAGATCCCGACCTTGCGCTCGACCGTGTCGGCCTGGCCCCGTTCGTCGAACGCCATCACGATCATCGCCGCGCCGTAGCGGCGCACGGTGCGGGCCTTCGCCAGGAAATCCGCCTCGCCTTCCTTGAGGCTGATCGAGTTGACGATGGCCTTGCCCTGCACGCACTTGAGGCCCGCTTCGATCACCGACCACTTCGAGCTGTCGATCATCACCGGCAGCCGCGCGATTTCCGGCTCGGTGGCGATGTAGTTGAGGAACTCGGTCATGCACGCCTCGGAGTCGAGCATGCCTTCGTCCATGTTGACGTCGATGATGTTGGCGCCGCCGCGGACCTGATCGAGCGCCACCGTCGCGGCGCCGGCCCAGTCGCGCGCCTTCACCAGCCGCTCGAACCTCTTCGAGCCGGTGACGTTGGTGCGCTCGCCGATCATCTGGAAATTACTGTCCGGCCTGATCACCAGGGGCTCCAGCCCGGACAGCCGCGTGAAGGCTCTCGGCTCTCGGCTTTCAGCTTCCGGCTCACGGCTTCCGGCTTCCGGCAGGCGAGCGCCGACAGCTGAAAGCTGAGAGCTGATCCGCGGCGGTACGTCCTGGACCGCGGCCGCGATCGCCCGAATATGGTCGGGCGTCGTGCCGCAGCAGCCGCCGATGATGTTGACGAAGCCGCTGTCGGCGAAGTCCTTCACGAGCGCCGCCGTCTCCTCCGGCGTCTCGTCGTACTGGCCGAACGCGTTGGGCAGGCCGGCGTTGGGGTAGCAGCTGACGTGGCCCGGCACCGAGCGGGCGAGCTCGGCCAGGTAGGGCCGCATCTGCCGCGCCCCGAGCGCACAGTTGAGGCCGACGCTGAACGGTTTGGCGTGCGCGATCGACACGTAGAAGGCGTCGAGCGTCTGGCCCGAGAGCGTGCGGCCGCTGAGGTCGGTGAGCGTGGCCGAAATCATCAGCGGCAGCCGCGTGCCCGCCTCCGCGAACGCTTCCTCGATGGCCACCAGCGCCGCCTTCGCGTTGAGCGTGTCGATCTGCGTCTCGACCAGCAGCAGATGGCACCCGCCGTCGATCAACCCGCGGGCCTGGTCCTTGAACGCCTGCTTCATCGCGTCAAACGTGATTGCACGAAAGGCGGGATTGTTCACGTCGGGCGAGATCGACAGGGTCTTGGTCGTCGGCCCGATCGAGCCGGCCACGAAGCGCGGGCGATCCGGCGTCTTGCGGGTCCATTCGTCGGCGACGCGCCGGGCGAGCCGCGCCGCTTCGAGGTTCAACTCGTACGCCACCGCCTCGAGCCCGTAGTCGGCCTGCGACACGGCCTGCGCGCTGAACGTGTTGGTTTCGATGATGTCCGCGCCCGCGGCCAGGTACTCGGCGTGGATCTCCGCGATCACGTCGGGACGCGTGAGCACCAGCACGTCGTTGTTGCCCTTGAGGTCGTGCGCATGCGCGCGGAACCGCTCGCCGCGGAAGTCGGCTTCGGTGAGCTTGCGCCGCTGCACCATCGTGCCCATGGCGCCATCAAGGACCAGGATGCGTTCGGCGAGCAGGCGTTCAAGCGTATCGAGTGTCGTCATCGGGTCTTCTTCGGCGGCTTGGTGCCGACCGCCAGGATCACGGTAAATGGATCGTTGGTCCGCCGCGCGCCGAGCGCGACGCGAACCTCCTTGAACCCGGCGCGGGTCAGCAGCCCCGCCAGGTGATCGTCGCTGAAGCCGAACCAGCGGTCGCCGAGCTTCTCGCGCACCCAGGTCTCGTCGTGCGGCCGCAGATCGAGGATCAGCAGGCGGCCCCCCGGCTTCAGGATGCGCGAGGCCTCGGCCAGCGCCGCCGGCGGGTCGGCCGCGTGATGCAGCGCCTGCGACAGCAGCGCCACATCCATCGTCCCGGTGGGGATCGGCAGCTGTTCGAGCTCGCCCTTCCTCCACGTGATGTTCGAAAGCCGCTTCCGCGCCGCGAGGGCCTTGGCGCGGGTCAGCACGCCCGGCGATCGATCGACGGCGACGACGTGCCGCGCCCAGCGCGCGGTCTCGACGGTCAGGTAGCCTTCGCCGCAGCCGAGGTCGGCCACCTCCAGCGGCGGCAGCAGCAGGCCCAGCGCGCGGGACCAGGCGGCCCAGCTGCGGCCCGGCACCAGTTGCCGGCCGTCACGCGTGTCGGGGCCGACGTGCTCGAAGTTCTCGCGCCGCAGCCGCAGCACTTCCTGCAGGCGCGCCTCGTCGGCCTTCACCGCCGCGGAGTCGGCGGCGGCCTCGAACTGCGCCGCGAGCAGCGGCCACAGCGGGCCCTTCCCGTTCGCCCGAACCGCTGGTGACAGCCGATAGAAGGAGTAGGCGCCGTCACGTTCCTCGGCGACCAGATCCGCCTCCTTCAACAGGCCGAGGTGCCGCGAGACCCCGGACTGGGCCAAGCCCAGGATCCCCGTGAGCTCCTTGACGTTGAAGCGGTCCTGTTCGAGCACGCGCAGCAGACGCAGCCGGGCCTCGTCCCCCAGCAGGCGATAGAGCGTCGATGCCGCTTTCATATCTATCAATGTAGATTAATGGATTGATTTTGGCAACAGCGCGGCCCCCGGGGGCGTTTGCGCCAGAACGCTCCCGGGGGGCATAATGCCCCTCTTGCTATGACGATGACCACACGCGCCCTCGTGGCGATGGTCGCGGGCACCCTGGCGCTGGCCGGCAGCGCGTCGGCCCAGACCATCACGACCCAGCAGGCCGACGAGATCCTGAAAGAACTGCGCGCGATCCGGCAGAGCATCGACCGGCTGCAGCTGCCGCCGCAGGCGCCGCCCCAGCCGCCTCCGCCGCGGGAGAAAGTCCAGATCGCCAACGTCAGCGGCTACATGCTCGGCCGCCCCGACGCGCCGCTCACGATGGTGGAGTTCACCGACCTCCAGTGCCCCTTCTGCAATCGTTTCGCGACGCAGACCTTCGACCTGTTGAAGAGGGACTACATCGACACGGGCAAGGTCCGCTTCATCTCGCGCGACTACCCGCTGGACTTCCACCCGCAGGCCAAGCCTGCGGCCGTCGCCGCGCGCTGCGCCGGCGACCAGGGCAAGTTCTGGGAAATGCGCCTCGCGCTGGTCAAGAACGCCGACAAGCTGTCGCCGCCATTCATCACCCAGACGGCGACGGGCCTGAAGCTCGACATGAAGCAATTCGGCGCGTGCGCGACCGGCTCGCAATACGATCCGGCGATCCAGAAAGACATTGCCGAAGCGTCGAGCGTCGACGTGTCAGGCACCCCCACGTTCTTCGTCGGCAAAACCACCGCTCAGGGCTTCGAAGGATTCCGCATCGTCGGCGCGCAGCCATACGCTGTGTTCCAGGCGCGGCTCGACGGGCTCCTGAAATAAAGGCAGGAAGGAAAGGCGCCGGCCGGCTCGTACGAGTCGCCGGTGTCTGAACGACCATGGGTATTCTCGACAAGCTCCGTCCGCCGTCCAAGTCCACGCATTCCGACCCCAACGTCCGAATCGAAGCGGTGCACGAAACCGACGCCGAAGATACGGCGTCGCTCGGTGCGTTCGCGAAAGACGACCCTGACGCGCGCGTGCGCCGGGCCGCCGTCGCGCGCATCGGCGATCCCGCCGTGCTGGCCGAGATCGCCCGCAACGAATCCGAAGGCATGGTCCGCGACCATGCGATCGGACAGCTCGTCGAGCAGGCGTCGAAGCACGATGACACTGTGGCGGCCGCCGCGGTTGCCGCGCTCGCGTCACTCAACCGCGAGCGCGAGCTCGCGATCGTGGCCAAGGCGAGCGGGCCCGAGTCGGTCCGCCGCGCCGCCATCGCCGCGATTCGCGACGAGAAGGCGCTCGGCAGCATCGCGCGGCAGGCCGCCGAATCGGGCGCGCGGCTGCTGGCCGTCGAACGGCTGACGGGCGCGGCTGAAATCGAGGACGTGGCCATGCGGGGCGAACACGCGGATGCCGCGCTCGCGGCCATGGATCGGCTGCCCACTCCATCGAGCGACACCTTGACCGCGCTCGGTCAGAAGGCGAGGGCGAAGGCGGTCCAGAAGAAGGCCCGCACCCTGATCAAGGCCTCCGAGCCGGTGGCGGCGCCGGCCGCGGAGAGCGGCCCGGCCTACAAGGAGGCCGATCAGCAGCGCGCGAAGGAGCTGGTGGCGCGGATGACGGCGTTCGCCGACGTCAGCGACTTCACGGCGCTGCGCGAACAGTATGCGGCCGCCCGCGTGGGCTGGGTCGAGCTGCTCGCCGACGCCGATATCGAGCCGGCCCTTGAGAGCGACTTCGAGCAGGCGTCCGAGGCCGTGCGGTCGCGGCTGGCGGCCGACGAAGCCGCCCGCGCCGACGCGGAGCGCCAGCGCCGCGCGCTCGAACAGGAACAGGCCGATCGCGCGGCCGTGTGCGCGGGCGTCGAGTGCGTGTCGGGTGATGGCATCACCGACCGGCTGGCCGAGGCGCGCGCGAGCTGGGAAGGCATGCCGCCCATGCCCGAGGCGTGGGCCGCGGAGCTCGATCGCCGGTTCCAGGAAGCCTGCCGCGCGGCGGAGAAACGTCACGAGCGCCGTCTGCAGGCGCAGCAGTCGGCCGAGCGGCTGCCGTCGATCGTGCCGGAAGTCGAAGTGCTGGCCGCGAACCCGTCGTACGCCGACATCCGCAGCCAGTGGTACGCGCTGCGCAAGCTCTGGCAGTCGATCGCGCGCGATGTCGAGATCGATCCGGAGCTGAGGACCCGCTACGACGCGGCCGCGCAGGTGCTCGAGGGGCACGAGCAGACGTATCGCGAGGGCAAGGGCCAGCAGCAGGGCGAGAACCTGCATCGGCTGCAGGCGCTCGTGCAGAAGTTCGAGATGCGGGCCGCGGCCGAGCAGCTCACGCTCAAGCAGACCGATCAGCTGTTGAAGGACGTGAAGATGGCGGTGGGCACGATGGGGCCGCTGCCGACCAAGCAGGATCGCGAAGACCTGATGGTGCGGCTGCAGGCCGTGCGCACGGCGCTGACGCCGCGCATCCAGGAGCTCCGCGAAGCGGAGGAGTGGAAGCGGTGGGCCAACGTCCAGGTCCAGGAAGAGCTGTGCGCGAAGATGGAAGCGCTCGTGCCCCAGGCCGAAACCGATTCCGAGAAGGCCTCGAACGAGATGCGGACGCTGCAGGAGCGGTGGAAAGCGGTCGCCGCCGCGCCGCGCTCGCAGGCCGAGGCCCTGTGGACCCGGTTCAAGACCGCGCAGGAACAGGTCTACGACAAGTGCAAGGACTTCTTCGCGCAGCAGGCGGTCGAGCGCGTCGAGAACCTGAAGAAGAAGGAAGAGCTCTGCCAGAAAGCGGAAGCCCTCGCCGATTCGACGGATTGGGTGAGGACCGCCGACGCGATGAAGGCGCTGCAGGCCGAGTGGAAGGCCATCGGCGCCGTGACGCGCGGCAACGAAAAGGCGGTGTGGGAGCGCTTCCGCGCCGCCTGCGACAAGTTCTTCACGCGACGGCAGGACGACCTCAAGCAGCGCAAGCAGGACTGGACCGAGAACCTCAAGCGCAAGGAAGCGCTGGTCGCCGAGGCGGAGCAGCTGTCGCAGTCCACCGAGTGGGAACAGGCGGCCTCGCGCATCAAGCGGCTGCAGGTCGATTGGAAGGCCATCGGTCCGGTGAAGAAGAGCAAGTCCGACGCGATCTGGAACCAGTTCCGCGCGGCCTGCGATTTGTTCTTCGAACGCTTCAAGAACCGCGACCAGGTGGCGCTGTCGGGCAAGATGGCCGACCGCGAAACGACCGTCGCCGAGCTCGAGAGGCTGGTGCCGCCCCCGGACGCGGCCGACGCGGTGCCACCGGAGGACCTGTACGCGAAGGTGCAAGCCGCCCGCGCCCGTTGGGTGCAGGGGCCGGAGCTGCCGCGGCACACGCTGGCGCCGCTCGCCGAGCGCGTAAACACGGCGCTCTTCGCGCTCGTCACGCGCTGGCCCGAGGGCTTCAAGGGTACGGACCTCGATCCGGAGATGACGCGCAGCAAGATGGAGAAGCTCGTCGCCAAGGTCGAGAAGCTGCTGCCCACCGAGAGCGCCGAGCCCGCGCAGAACCTGTCGCCCGCCGAACTGCTGGCGCGCCAGTGGCGCGAAGCGCTGGCCGCCAATACGATGGGCGCCGGGTCGGCTCGCCAGGCCGAGGACGCGCGTCAGCGCGCGGCCGAGCAGGAAGTGCGCAGCGCCCAGGCGGCCTGGGCGCGGCTGGGACCGTTGGCGCCCGACCAGCGCAAGCCGCTGCAGGATCGCTTCGACCGCGCCGTGCGCAAGTTCTCCGAGATGCGGCGCCGTAGTACCGCAAGAGCGTGAGGTCTATTGGCGTCGATCCCGGCCTTCATGATCATCCTGGAGTGGGCGGCGCTAGCGCCATGACACCTGCCATCGAGTTCTGACCCATGCCCGAGCCGACGCTCAGCCCACTGGCCGAATATCAGGAATACTCCGCCGACGTCATGATGCGCCGGGCCGCGGATTTCTACGCCGACATCCGCCGCCGCCGGACGGTGCGTCAGTATTCCACGCGGCCGGTCGCGCGCGAGGTGATCGAAGACTGCCTGCGCGCCGCGGGCACCGCGCCGAGCGGCGCCAACCTCCAGCCCTGGCATTTCGTCGTCGTGTCGGATCCCGCGATCAAGCGGACCATCCGCGTCGAAGCCGAAAAGGAAGAGCGCGAGTTCTATCAGCACAAGGCGCCCCAGGAATGGCTCGACGCGCTGGCCCTGCTTGGCACCGACGAGCACAAGCCGTTTCTCGAAGACGCGCCGTACCTGATCGCGATCTTCGCGGAAAGCTACGGCGTGCGTCCCGATGGCGGGAAAGTGAAGCACTACTACGTGCAGGAGTCGGTCGGCATCGCGACCGGCCTGTTGATCGCCGCGGTGCATCACGCCGGGCTCGTGTCGCTCACGCACACGCCGAGCCCGATGGGGTTTCTGAACCAGATCCTCGGGCGGCCCGCCAACGAGCGGCCCTTCCTCATTCTCGTGGTCGGCTATCCCGCCGAGAGCGCGACCGTGCCGGCGATCGCCAGGAAGCCGCTCGAGGCGATCGCGACATTCGTGTGACTGGGTCCATCGGAGGAGAATCGGGACAGGTCCCATGAAAAACCTCGTCGTGTTGTCCGTGATCGTGTGCTGCGTCTCCGGTCGTCCCGCCTCCGCGCAGACATCTTCATCATTCCAGGTCGCGGCGCAGGTGGCCGTGGCGCGATCGGGCGAGTTCGAATCGTCCGAATTCGGGTTCGGCGGCCGGCTGGCCTGGACGCCGAATTCGCTTGTCGGCTTCGAATCCGAAATCACCGTCTACCCGGCGGAGTTCCCCAACGGCTTCGCGTTCAGTGGGTCGAGAATCGAAGGGCTCTTCGGCCTCACGGCCGGCCCTCGGCTGGGCGGCCTCCGCCCCTTCGCCCGGCTGCGGGCCGGGTTCCTGCACTACAGCGGCAAACCCATTGCGTGCGTGGCGATCTTTCCGCCGCCGCTCAACTGCCTCCTGGCCGCCGGAGGGAACCGTCCGATCGTCGATCTTGGGGGCGGCGTCGAACTGTTCACCGGCGCCCGGACGTTCATCCGCGCCGACGCCGGCGATCGGATGGTGAGGTATCCCGGCCCCTCGTTCGTCGGCGGCCTGAGGCGCCGAAGGGACACCGGCTTCTTCGGCCACGATCTTCGTGTGGCCATCGGAGCCGGTTTCCGATTTTGATCTGTGTCATCTGCGCGCCGGCATCTGTGGCACAATTCACGACCATGAAGCATCTCGTCCTCGTGCTCGCCCTGATCGTCGCGTCGTGCTCGTCTCAGCCCGCGGCGCCCCCGGTCAGCCCCGACGTCGCCGCCTGGCAGAAGCGCGCCGAGGGCGTCACCATCATCCGTGACGACTGGGGCATTCCGCACATCTACGGCAGGACCGACGCCGACGTCGTGTTCGGCCTGATGTATGCGCAGGCCGAAGACGACTTCAACCGCGTCGAGACCAACTTCATCAACTCGCAGGGCCGGCTGGCCGAGACCGAGGGTGAGAAGGAAATCTACCGCGACCTGCGCATGCGGCTGTTCATCGATCCGGCCGACATGCAAGCGCAGTACGCGAAAAGCCCTGCCTGGCTCCAGGCGTTGATGGACTCGTGGGCGGACGGCCTGAACTTCTACCTGGCCACGCATCCGGAAGTGAAGCCGCGCGTGATCACTCGCTTCGAGCCGTGGATGGCGCTCAGCTTCAGCGAGGGCAGCATCGGCGGCGACATCGAGCGCGTCAACCTGGCCCAGCTCGAGTCGTTTTACGGGACCAGTCGAGCGCCGCAAGTAACTCGAGGCGCGAGTCCCGCCGAAGCCGACGAAGTCGGCGAAGGCGGACTACCTGTCGAGCCCACGGGTTCCAACGGCATCGCCATCGCCGGCATGAACACCGCCTCCGGCAAGGCGCAGCTCCTGATCAACCCGCACACCTCGTTCTTCTTCCGTGAAGAAGCGCATATGGTGAGCGAGGAAGGCCTGAACGCCTACGGCGCGCTCACCTGGGGCCAGTTCTTCGTCTATCAGGGGTTCAACGACAAGGCTGGCTGGATGCACACTTCGAGCAGCGTCGACAACATCGACGAGTACCTCGAAACCGTTACGGAGAAGGCCGACGGCAGCTACACCTACCGCGTCGGCGCCGACGAGCGGCCGCTGACCACGACGAAGATCACCGTGCCGTACAAGAATGGCGCCGGCATGGCCACGAAGGAGTTCACGGTCTACAAGACCCACCGCGGGCCGATTGTACGGGAAGCCGACGGCAAGTGGGTGAGCGTTCGCCTGATGCAGGAGCCGATGACCGCGCTGACGCAGTCGTACTCCCGGACGAAGGCGCGCAGTATCGCCGAATACAAGAAGGTAATGGACCTTCACACCAATTCGTCCAACAACACTTTGTACGCGGATGCCGACGGCAACATCGCCTATTTCCACTCGAACTTCATTCCGAAGCGCGATCCGAAGTTCGACTGGACCAAGCCCGTGGACGGCGCCAATCCCGCGACGGAATGGAACGGCCTGCTCTCGTTCGACGAGTCGCCGAACGTCGTCAACCCGCCGAACGGCTGGGTCTACAACACCAATAACTATCCGTTCTCGGCGGCCGGCGCCCACAGCCCCAAGCAGAAGGACTTTCCGGCTTACGTCGACTCCGGCAGCGAGAACCCACGTGGCATTCATGCCATCAAGGTGCTCGACGGCAAGAAGGGCTTCACGCTCGACGGCCTGATCGCCGCCGCCTACGACAGCTATCTACCAGAGTTCCAGTTGCTGATTCCGCGGCTGCTCAAGGGGTACGATCAAGCCGCACCGAGCCATCCCTTGAAGGCGAAGCTCGCGGATCAGATCAAGGCCCTGCGGGACTGGGACTTTCGCTGGTCGGCGACGTCGGTGCCGACCGCGTTGGCCGTGTTCTGGGGTGAAGACCTGTGGCAGCGCCTGACGCCGGAGGCCCGCAAGGCGGGTGTCTCCACCTACGAGTTCATGGAGAAGCGTGCCACCGCGGCGCACTACCTCGAGTCGCTCGCCGCCGCGTCCGACAAGCTCGCGGCCGACTTCGGCAAGTGGCAGACGCCGTGGGGCGACATCAACCGCTTCCAGCGCAACACCGGCGACATCGTCCAGAAGTTCGACGATGCGAAGCCGAGCACGCCGGTGATGTTCACGTCGGCGCGCTGGGGATCGCTGGCGTCGTTCGGCGCGCGCGCCTATCCGGGCACCAAGAAATGGTACGGCACCAGCGGCAACAGCTTCGTCGCCGTGGTCGAGTTCGGCGACCGGGTGACGGCGAAGGCGGTGACCGCCGGCGGGGTGAACAGCGATCCGACGTCGCCGCACTTCAACGACCAGGCGGAGCGCTACAGCACCGGCAACCTTCGCGACGTCCGCTTTTACCGGCCCGACGTCGAGAGCTACGCGACGAAGGCGTATCACCCCGGCCAA
>MELE01000014.1:42471-48731 GCA_001768615.1 Acidobacteria bacterium RIFCSPLOWO2_12_FULL_67_14b
CCAACAGAATCCGCAGGATCGGCTGACGAAGACGCCGGTGGTCTATCAGATGCCGGGCAGCGACCGTGTCGCCGTGCAGGCCGACGTCCGCTTCCCGGGCGCCGATGGCCAGCCGCTGCCGATGGATGTGTATCTGCCGCCGGACATGAAGAACGGCGACAAGCGGCCCGTGGTCGTGATCGTGCTCGGGTATCCGGACCCGGGGTTTGAGAAGAACTTCGGCCTCAAGTTCAAGCAGATCGCCGCCGTCACATCGTGGGCCCGGCTGATTGCCGCGTCGGGCCTGGTCGCAGTGGCCTATTCGAACCGCGAGCCCTTGGCCGATCTCGATGCGGTACTCGACCACCTGGGGAAGAACGTCGCATCGCTGGGGATCGACGGCACGCGGATTGGCATTTGGGCGTCCTCCGGACACGGGCCGCTGGCGCTGTCGGCGCTGATGCGCCGCCGCGAGCTGAAATGCGCGGCCCTCCTGTGCCCGTATTCCCTCGATCTCGATGGTGGAACAGGCGTCGCCGCGGCGGCGAGGGCCTTCCGGTTCGTCAACCCGGGCGCAGGCAAGACCGTTGATGATCTTCCCGCGGCCACGCCGATGTTCGTCGCGCGGGCGGGGAACGACGAAATGCCGGGGCTCAACGCGGCGCTCGATCGCTTCGTGGCAAAGGCGATCGCGCGCAACATGCCGATCGCGTTCGTCAATCACGCCGAAGGCCCGCACGCGTTCGACCTCTACCACGACAGCGACACGTCTCGCGAGATCGTCAAGAGCACGCTCGTGTTCCTCCGGGCCCAGCTGATTCGATAGAATCACAGGGTGATCCACCCCAAGCCGCTCGTGCTCGAGCGCGACGGCATCCGCCTCGAGCCCCTGAGCGTCAGTCATGCGGATGGACTGGCCACGGCTGCCGGGGACGGCGAGTTGTGGAACCTCTGGTTCACCGCCGTCCCGGAGCCGGACAAGGTCCGCCACTACGTCGACGCTGCGCTGAAAGGGCTGCTGGAGGGGCAGATGCTGCCGTGGGTCGTCCGCGAGCTCGCCACCGGGGCCATCGTCGGCAGCACCCGGTATCACGACATCGTGCCCGCCCTCGATCGCGTGGAGATCGGCTACACGTGGTACGCGAAGAGCCGGCAGCGCAGCGCCGTGAACACGACCTGCAAGCTGCTGCTGCTCGCGCATGCCTTCGAGGCGCTCGGCTGCAAGGTCGTCGGCCTGCGCACCGACAACTTCAACTTCGCCTCACAAAAGGCGATCGAGGCCCTGGGCGCGAAAAAGGACGGCGTGCTGCGACATCACCAGGCGCGCACGGACGGCACGGTCCGCGATTCGGTGATGTACAGCATTCTGAAGAGCGAATGGCCAGACGTACGCAGGCACTTGGAACTGCGTTTGACCCTACGGCTGAAGGCTGAAGGCTGAAGGCTGACGGCTGTCAGTCCGCGTTCGGATCTTCGAGGTAGGTATAGCCCATCAGGGCTTCTTCGTAGAACCTGGCCGGCTGCTGTTCGGGTGCGTCGCCGCCGATTCCGTCATCAGCAGCCGCGCGCGTACTACCGCGAGCTCGAGATCCCTGTCCCTTCCGGCGACGAGCTTTGAGAGAGCCAAGTCGTGGACGTCAAGACACCAGCCGATAGCGCCGGCCGTGTTCTCGTTACTGACCGGTACGAGGCGATTCGCCCAGCCGGCAGGAAGAGTCGTCGATGCCATGTGCGTAGTACCTCGTACATCTCGTGAAACATCGACAGCTCGCCGATCGCCCCGTCGATGAGGTCCGACTTGTCAGGCGCGTAGCGCGGAAAGACATCCGCGTCCAAGGACACGAGGAGGGTCTCCGGCGCGTGCGGAAACTGCCCCAATACGGCCTGACTCCCGATGATCACGATCTCGCGTTCGCCGCACGCGGCGGAGCCGCGTTGACCGCTCGTCGACCGATCGGAGCAACCCGACCAGCGCCGGCACTGACAACGAGTCGAGCAGGTGCGCCCACTCGTGCAACGCCGGGGCCGGGTTCAGGCGGACCCAACGTTGGAGATTCGCCCGTGCCAAGTCCAGCTCCGGGTCTACCGGCGTTGGAATCAGGGCCTGTGCCGAGGATCGCCGCTTCGCAGATTCTGCGCTGCGTGATCGCGCGGACTGTTGACGTTTCTGCGATCACTGCCCTCCGTTCCCCTCGCAACTCGTTGACTCCACAGCCTTCGACCGCCGGGCACGAGCCTTGCGCCCGCTGACGGCGTGGCGAGTGCTTCATACACCTATCAACCGCGTCGGCCCGAGCAGGGTGCCTTGCACCAACTGGTGCGCGACCATTTCGAGACATTCCGCGCGCAGGCGGCCCACTTGCGCGATGGCCAGGGACTGCCGCGCTTCGTTGAACAAGCCGCCTTCGCGCGCAGCGCTACGGCGAGCCGCGCCGAAGCCTCGGCAGAGGCGGGAGTTTCGTGACTTCCTGACGTGCGGGTGTCTGGCGGCGGGGTTCGCGCGGTTCCGGTGTCAGGATTGCCGACTCGATCGACTGGTCCCGTTCTCCTGCAAGGGGCGCGGATTCTGTCCGAGCTGTGGCGGTCGACGCATGGCGGATCGGGCGGCGCATCTGGTCGATCACGTATTTCCCGCCGTACCCATCCGCCAGTGCCGGGGTCCCCGCCGCGCGGACTATGCGCGGTGGGGTGGAGTGGGTCCTGACCCTGCCGCCGCGTCTTCGCTACCTGCTGGCGTGGGATCACACGCTCTGTCGGGCCGTGGTCGCGGTCTATCTGCGTGCCGTGCTCGGCTGGCTCCGTCTTCAGGGCGACACCATTGACGTGCCGGACCCACTGTCGGTTGGCCGCTGGCATGCGCGCCAGCAGGGGTTCGATCTGCATGCGGGCATCGTCGTGCCCGCCGGCAGTCGTGAACGGCTCGGACGCTTGTGCCGCTATGCGCTCCGGCCGCCGGTGGGGCAGGACCGGCTGCAGTTGATGCCCGACGGCACGGCCGTCCTGGAGTTGCGCCGGCGATGGACGGATGGGACGACGCATCTTGTGTTCGATCCCGTGGAGCTGCTGGAACGGTTGGCGGCGCTGACGCCGCGGCCGCGCATCAACCTGATTCTGTACCACGGCGTGCTCGCGCCAGGTGCGGCGTGGCGGCGGGCCGTGGTGCCAGCCCGCGAGGACGCCCACGGGCCGCAGGGGTGCGCCACGTGTGAGGGCGGTACAGACGGTACGCCGCCACCGCGTCTCGCCAATCGCACCTGGGCCGAGCTGATGCAGCGCAGCTTCCCACCTCCGCCAAGGCTTCGGCGGGCAAGTGGCTTCGATGTGCTGGCGTGTCCGCGCTGCGCGGGCCGGCTCACGCTGGTGGCGTTGATTCAGGAGGGCGCGGTGATCCAGCGCATCCTGCGTCACCTGGGGCTGCCGGCCGTCGTGCCCGAGATGCGGCCCTAACGCGCCCCGCCCCTGCCGTTCGATCCGTACGACGATCGCGTCCCCGGGGACGACTGCTGACAGCGGCCCACCACTTTGGAAGGCAGGCCGGAGGTGTGTCGATCGCCGCGCGCGCCGCGCGTCAAGAGGCCGGTCGGAGGTGACGCGATTGCCTGGCCAAGCCCAGAATGTGCCTTGCGTCGTATGCCCTGAGCCCAAGTTCACTGGCGCTGGGTCTGAGAACGGGCCTTCCGTTACCAGGTGAGGCCGCTAATACGGTCTATCGTCCTCAGGAGTGATTTCCGGTCGCTTGGCAGCACTGACACGGGTGGCTGCGGTCTGAAGGAGGGTACCGGTATGTTGCGTCATGACGTACGCGATACGGTTCGGGGTTGGCGCCGCGCGCCGATTGTGACCGCTGTAGCAATCCTGTCGCTTGTGCTAGGTGTCGGCGCTAACACCGCTTTATTCTCTGTTCTAAACGCTCTTCTATTTAAACCACTCCCTATGGATGCTCCGGAGGAGCTCGTCAGACTGCGGGATGAGCGTCGTCCAAACACGCGTCTTTCGAGCGCCACCTGGAACGCTCTGCGAGAGCGACAGACCGTGTTGGCGGAGTTGGCCGCCTACGCGCCACAGCCCGTAGAGTTATCAATACAAGGCGAGCCAACTCGCAGCGCGGCAGCGTTGTTCGTGAGTGGCGCTTACTTCAAAGTGTTGCGTATCGAGCCCGCCGTCGGCCGCGTACTCGCGGATCAAGATGACCTGAATGGCGTACCGCCCGTTGCACTTGTTAGTCACCCATTTTGGTCGACACGTTTGGGAGCCGATCCCAGTGTCGTCGGGCGCACGCTTCAGATCGAACGGCGCCTAGTAACGATCATCGGTGTATCCGAGCCTGGTTTCTTCGGCTTAGAGGTTGGGCGAACATTCGACGTCGTACTTTCATTGTCTTCACATGCCCAGCTTTTTCCCAAAAGCAATTTCGCGTCGCTTCCAATGGCTTCTTGGCTGCAAGTCGTTGGACGCCTGGGAGATGGTACGGCTGTAGAAGGGCAACAAACTGCGTTGCGTGTGCTGCAAAAGTCAGTCGGTTCTGTTTCAACCCCATGGGATCTCGAACCGGTCGCAAACTCCATGACAGGCATACGTGAAGACTATAGAACTGCCGTAGCCGTCCTTCTGTTAGTAACGACGGCCGTGCTCCTGATCGCCTGCATCAACATTGCAAACCTTCTGCTCGCCAGAAACAGCGCTCGTCAGCGTGATCTTGGCATCCGACTTTCACTGGGTGCTAGTAAGTGGCAACTACTGAGGCTTGTTTTCACAGAGTCGGCCGCGATGGCTGTAATTGCCACCGTAGTAGGCTTTGCAGTCGGAATAGCGGGAAGTCGATTCTTGGTCGGACTAATATCTACATTTAGAGAGCCGGTGTACTTAGATCTCACGCCCGATAAGCGAGTAATCGGAGCCTCTGTTGCGATCGTCATTGTGATGACTTTAGTCTGTGCCGCATCGGCCGGCTGGCGGGCATTGCGATTAACGCCGATCGAGTCGCTGAGCGCCATAAACTCTACTCGGCGAGCTGCCCTGTTGCCATACGCGATGTTAAGTCTGCAGATAGCCATCACGTTCGCCATAACGGTGTTGTCGATGGCGTTTGTCGGAAGTTTACTCAACATCACACAACAGCATTATGGTTTTGAACGAAATAGGGTCGTGGTAGCGAGTGTAAATTATTCACAATCGGACATCCCGCGCGAGCGTCGGGCCGCGTTCGCGTCTCAGATCAAGTCTGAGCTGGAGCGTCTTAACGGTGTAGAGAACATCGCATTGTCGATGTCGGTCCCATTCGGCGCGGTAACGTATACAACAAATATTAACAACACCGATACCTACGTATTCTTCGCCTACGTAAGCAACACCTACTTTGCCGTTACAGGTCTTCCTCTTCGGATCGGCGAGCCGTTCAGCCAGTTGAGCGGCCCAGACGCAGTCCTCGTTTCTGAGACGCTGGCTCGAAATGTGTTTGGCCGTATCGACGTTATCGGTGAGACCATTCGACTCAAAGGGGTAGGCGCTGAATCGTTTCGCATTGTCGGCGTCACTGCAGATATCAAACAAACATCATTGCGCGCTGATTCGCCGGCTTTTGTTTTCCTGCCATGGCTCGCCACGACAAGTCCTCCTGGAACCCTCTTGCACGTATTTCTACGGACTTCTCCAAATCAAATCATCGGCCCTGGCGCAATCTCGGCCGCTGTAGAGCGTGCTGCGCCGGGAGCGACTATCCTCGTGCGGTCACTCGACGACGAAGCGGAGGCAACGATAGTGCGCGACCGTGTTATCGCGCTACTCGCGACGGTGTTGGGAGCAATGGCGTTGTTACTGGCGGCGATTGGGCTCTACGGGGTTATCGCATACCAAGTTATCAGGCGACAGCGCGAGATCGGAATCAGGATTGCCCTTGGTTCGACTCGATTAGGTATCGTCAGGACCGTCCTGTCTGAGGCTGGTTTCGTGTGTGCAGTAGGACTGGGAGCAGGAACAATGGTTGCGGTTATGGCGACGTCTGCATTACGTGCTCTACTATTTAGCGTCTCTCCAGCAAGCGTAGGGCTGCTGCTGCAGGCAGCGGCCCTATCGATAGTTGTGGTAACGATCGCCGCTCTCGTGCCCGCGCGTCGGGCAGCCCTCGTAGAGCCTGTGGAAACTTTTCGCCAGGAATGAGTTCCGCAAGAAGATGGCCGCCGCCGCGCAGAAGCGGTGGGCCGCCAAGAAGGGCTGTAAGGTTGGCGTCCATGCCGGCGTTGGACCGTGGGCCAGGTCGGGTAAGATGTCGGCGAGTGGACTTT
>MELE01000015.1 GCA_001768615.1 Acidobacteria bacterium RIFCSPLOWO2_12_FULL_67_14b
CCCGTAGGTCGCACTCACCCCATACGCCGCGAGGAAGTCGCCACTGCCCGTCGTCAAACCGATCGGGTCCAGCTCCCCGTACACCTTGCTGTTAGCGTTGGTGGTCCACGTTGCCGCCCGCTTGCCGATCGTGAAGGTCGTCGAGCCGTCGCTCCTGTCGTGGTTGGCGTCGCCCTCATACGTCGCGTCGGCCGTCGCCGTCCCCGCATTCGTGTTGGCCGCGTAGGTGACCGTCAGCGACGCGTTCAGCCCGCCCGCGCCCGTTACCGACGCGGAGCACGGCGTCTTTGCGGTGCCGTCGTAGGTCACGCTCGCCGGGCAGCTTACGACCGTCAACGAGGCCGCCTTGTCGATCCTAAACGGCGCGCTGTCAGTCGAGCCGACGGAGCTGGCGCTCTCGTCGTAGGTGGCGGCCGCGTTGTAGCTACCGGCGTTGGTCGGAGCTTGATCAGACGGCCCGTATATCGTGTCGTTTGTACCCGTATAAATGACGGTTAGCGATTGATCGAGGCCAAAACCCCTGACGCTCGCGGTGGCACCGTGTGGGGCTCCGTCGTAAGTCGCGCTAGAGACGGTGACCGTTGTGGTCGTGACGTCGCGGACCACGACGTTGAAACTGCTCGACGCGACGTTTGGCCCGGGCAGCGCGCGAATGTCGGAGGCCGTGCACGTAACTGTGGTTGTACCGACCGGGAAGTCAGCACCGAATACGAATGCTCCCGGGGCGATCGATTCTACCGGCGAAGCCGCGGTCGAACACGTGACGGCACCCACGGCCACATTGTCGGTGGCCGACACCGAGAACTGCACACGCTCGACGCCGCTGTTGTCGCTGTCGTCGACGGATATATCCGCAGGCACTTCAATCGTCGGCGGAATCGGGTCGTAGGTATCCTCGGGCGGGGTTTCGACGTCCTTGCACTCGGTGAACCCTTTGACAGAATCGCCGGCACCGTCGTCCGCTGCTGTCGTAATTTGGCAGTTGGCCGCCTGAGACTCCACGCGCATCGCCACTCGGTTCTCGAGCGAAGGCAGAGCGCAAGTGTCGGCTCTGGGGTCGCAGTAGGCCCTCAGCGTGACGATGCCGTACTCACCCGGCCCTAGTGAGAAGGTGGCGTTGTCGCGGCTCGGGTCGTTGAAGTCTGGATGACTCTCATTGAATTCGGCTGGGTCCCTTTGGACGTTTGCCCTCCAGATGTTCACGAGCGGAACGCTTTGCGCCGAGTAGGCGTCTGCAGAGCAAAGGGCCGCGGGGCTTTGAAAAATCTTTCGTACTATGAGCTGATACAACACGTCATCCGGTGCATCTTGCACGAACACATTGGTCTTGTAGGCAGATGTGGTGTTGCCCTTGTTGCGTACCGGAAAGGTCGTGTCCGATACCTGGAAGCTGCCGTTCTCGAAATCGGGGTTGTCGAAATCGGGGTTCTCGAAATCGGGGTTGTCGAAGTCGGGGTTGTCGAAATCGGGGTTCTCGAAATCGGGGTTCTCGAAATCGGGGTTCTCGAAATCTGGATTCTCGAAGTCGGGATTCCGGATCGACGAGGACGCGGTCAGCGTGAAGTTTTCGAAATCGGGGTTCTCGAAATCGGGGTTGTCGAAGTCCGGGTTCTCAAAGTCGGGATTATGCAGCTCCGCATTTTCGAAGTCCGGGTTCTCAAAGTCGGGGTTCTCGAAGTCCGGATTCTCGAAATCCGGGTTCTCGAAGTCCGGGTTGAGGTACACCGTGTCAAACGCGGTCCCTCCTGTTACCTGGGTGACGACAACCGGCACCAGCACATCATCAAGCGCTGCGGTTGGATCGGCGGGCTCGGCCTTAAGCGCCACGAACAGCGTACGCGAGACGCTCGACTTGCGCGGAATGGTCACGCGGATTGTGTCAAGTGGTGCCGGGCCCCCGTCGACGAAGCCGCGGAACTGGTCGAACGACGCGATCACGCCGGGGGGCGGCGTGGCCACCAACTCGTAAAGGTGCTCCTCGATGGTCGTATTCTGCGCGACGACTACGAACGTGCGCTGGAGCCCGGTAATGCGCTTCGAATTCTGCGGCGCCGACACCACGAGGCCCGGCCGAAGCTGTGCCGTGTAGACATCCTGATTGCGGATCCCTACTTGCCTCGGTTTGTCGGGCGTGCAGACCACCGTGCCGGCGGGTCCGAGCACCCGAGGCATGAACTGATCCCAGGGGTTAAACGGTGGCGGGTTGCTGAAAGGGGGCGTGCCCACATTGCGGTTGTCGGCCCAGGCCACGTGAAACACGGGCGCCGGGCGGTTGGCTGTGTACCCGGTATTCCAAGCCCACCCGCCATCGTCGGTCACCACGAAGCTCTGGCCGGCGATGTCGATGTAGTCGCCGATGAAAGGGAACTTGCCCTTAGAGAAGATGGGCAGGTTGGGCCGGTTGTACTGCAACTGCACGCGCGCCCCGTCGGCAGACGTCCGACCCTGCATATAGCGGGACACCTTGCCGCTGCCCAGCAGCGACGAGCTTGCCCAATCGCAATTCCCGTCCTCGCACTCCGCGATCGCCGCACGCATGTCCAGCGTGTGCCGGCGCTCGAGGGTCGCGTTGTTTAGGACACAGAGGAGCACCTGCACAAACCCGGCGGCACTCTCCGCTTCGATGCACTGCTCGAACGCCTGCTGGCCGTACTCCATGACCAGGTCATCGAAGCCGCCTGACGCATCGTCTCGCAGGTCGTAATAGGCGAGCGCCATCTTGCCGCCGGCAAACGCCAGGGTCGGCATGATCTGGTGGCCGGCGTCGCCGTACGAATCGGTGCGCGCCGGATTGGTCCACGTGTCGCCGTCGACGGATGAAGAGATTACGATCCGCGCGTCGCCCAGCGTTTGGCCGGGCCCAAGTGCCCTGAATCCCCGTGCCGACCACGCCACGTACACGCGTCCGGACTGCCCCGCACCCTCGGCGGGCACGATCGCCATGGTGGGGTACGCATTCGTGCGGAAGGTCAGCGGCGAGGACGCCTGATCGAACGGCTGGAACTCGTAGCCGTTCGGCGTGATGGCCTCGGCCTTGGTAAACGTCTGGCCCCCGTTGGTGGAGCGCGAAATCAGGATGGCGTTGCGGCTGTTGGCATCATCGGTGGCCGAGAATTCGCGCCAGGCCACGTAGATGGTCCCCGTCCCTGGGTCCACGGCAATCGTCGTGCCCTGGTTCTTGGCCACCCGCTCGCTCAGCTTCGAGGGGGTCGACCAGGTGACGCCGCAATTGGTGGATTTCGAGAACAGGATCTTCGAGTGGACGTTGTTGTCGCCGCCCACAAACGACGTGTAAACGAGATACACGGCGCCGGCCGGCACGTTGCGGCCGTTGACCGTGCAGGTCGAGCCACTGCGCGGAACGTCGGCGACGATCCACGGCTTGTCGAGGAACTGGCCGGACGTGCCGAGGTCGATCTGCTTCGCTCCGAGATACTCGATCGGGTCGCCGCCGTCCTTGTTGTTGTTGTCGAGGAAGCGCGCGACGAAGACCTTGCCGACCTCGCCTTCGCCACGGTTGAACGCGATGCCGCTGTAATAGAACAGGCCGTTGGTGCCCGCCCGGACCGTCGCGTCGGCCGCGGCCGCCAGGCCCTTAAGTGGCGAGGCCAGGCCATCGTCCGAGGCGTCCAGCTTGTGTCCCGGCAGTAGCGTCGAGGTCCAGGTGGCGCCGCAGTCGAACGACTTGAAGACGCCCAGCCAGGCGTCGCCGACTTCGCCGGCGGCCTCTTCGACATCGACCGCGCGGTAGTCGTTCGCGCCGGCCAGGAGATGGCAGGGGTTCCGCGACGACACCGCGATCGATGGCTCGTTCTGCCGCTGCAGGAACGGGTCGCCAATGATCTCGTTGGTCTCTGGATTGAACGTCGCCGGGCCGCCGCCCATGTTCACGTTGGGCCCGACTGTGACACTCGTTGGGGTCGCGTTGGTTGGGGTCTGCGCCTGGGCCGCGTCGAGCGACGCCATGGTCGCCAGGGCGAACCCGATCAACAGACGTGTGGAGAAAGAACGCGGTACGGGGGGGGCGAACCGGCGCATGACACCGCCTCCAAGCTGAGATACATCACGGTCCCAGGACTGCAGCGGCAGGACTTACAAGTACCAAAGTGTTACAAGAAGTTCGCAATTGTAAGTCAAGCCGGGTCCGTTTGCACAGTCCTAATGGGCCGATCCATCTTCTGTCTATCCCTGTGCAATCGACACCGGTCGACGGGTCGCTGGGGGCGGGTCCGAGTCCGATGAGAATGGACTAAGGCCTTGCCCGACAATGACTTATCAGCCGCTGTCGTTGCAAGTAACTTCACTGTTGTTAGTGGACGGCTGGCGGGAGGCCGGAGTTCTTAGGTTTTCCTTAGTTTTTCTTAGATTCACAATCGGCACGCGGGCGTGAGCTTGGCATGCGCCCGCCCGCGTGCCGGTTATCGGTGGCTACTTCGCCGGTTCGGACGAGGGCGGGATGATGCCCTTGAGACGCATGTAGGTGACGAGGTTGCCGTAGTGCTCGTAGTCGTGCGAGTTGTTGAACGCGAGCACCATCAGCCGCGGCGTCGGGCCGGTGATGAACTTGATGCTTTCGGCGCCCTTCTTGTCGTCCATCGACGCGAGCACCTTCTCGCAGAAGGCGAACGAATCCGCGAGGGCCTTCTGTAACGCGGCCTTGGATGTCGTGCTCTTCTCGATCCCGCTCAGGGGGGGCTTCTCGCCGCCGCCCGCCCCGCAGATCCCGAAGTTGGCGTCGGCGATGTGGCCGATCAACTGGCCGAGGCTGCGGACCTCCGGCGTCGGCTTGAACGCGTAGAGATCTTCCGGCACCTTTGCCGCCGTGCGGATTACAGGGTCCTTGACCTGCGCGAGCTGCGCCTTCACGGCGTCGGTGAACGGGTTGGCGCCGGCCTGGGCGAAGGCGCCGGCCGGGACGAACAGCAGGACCGCGATTGCGCCGGCAGTGAACAAGCGTGTCATCATGAACCTCACAGACGTGGCGTCCGCCTTCAGGCGGACCGCCAATTAAACGGTGATCCTCGACGATGTGATTCTCCCACGGACCCGGCGCGCGGCCCGCCTGCTGGTGACGGGCGCCCTGGCGGTCGTGATGGCCGCCTGCGCGCCGTCACGATTGCCGTACGTGGCGCCGGTCGATCCCCTGCCCGAGCTGCCGCCCCTGCTCACGTGGATGGGAGAATTCACCCGGCCCGCCGCCACTCCCTATCCGACGCTCGCCGACAGCGAACGTTTCGGCAGCCTCTCGGGGCTGGTGCGCGATGCCGCCAGCGAACAGTGGGTGGCGGTGATCGACGATCGCGAGGGCACGCGGGTCGCGTGGCTCACGATTGACTTTGCCGCCGGCGCCCTGACGGTGTCGCCGACCCGGATGATGCCGCTTCGCGCCGGACCTGGTGTCGGCGACCGCATCGCGAGCGAATCCGACCTCGAGGCGATCGCGGCATTGCCCGACGGCACGTTCCTGATGGCCGAAGAAGGGCACCTCCGCGACGGCGAGGTGTGGCAGCCGGCGCTCCTGCACGTGACCCGGGAGGGCGTGGTCACGAGCGTCACGCCGTTCCCCGAGGCGTTCTCGATCTCGGAGGATCCGGCCCGCGGCCTTCGCGACAACCAGGGCATCGAAAGCCTCACGCGCACGCCCGCCGGGCGCGTGATCGCCGGGCTCGAGCAGCCGCTGAAGGACGACGGCGACGCCACCTCGTTCGAGCGTCCCGGCACCGGCCGGCTGATCGAGTTCGAGCAGGACGGCCGGCGGTGGCAGCCCGGGCGCCAGTGGCGGTACATGATCTCGCCCACGCCGAGGGTCGATGGCTACCCGCAGGTGTGCAGCGCCGGCGAAAACGGCCTGGTGGATCTGCTGGCGCTCACCGACACGCGGCTGATCGCGATGGAGCGGGCCTGCCTGCTCGACGACGAGGGGCAGCGAACCGCGAACGCCGTGCAGTTGTTCATCGTCGATCTGGTCGCCGGCGATGCGCGCAAGACGCTGATGCTCGACCTGTCGACGCTCGCGCCGAAGCTCACGCCGGCGCTGTCGCGGCTCGAGAATTTCGAGGCGCTGTCGTTGGGGCCACTGATGGCCAACGGCCTGCGCACGCTGCTCGTGGTGTCGGACGACAACTTCCGGCCGACGCAGAAGACGTCGTTCCTGTTGTTCGGGTTGCGATAGTTGTGGCGGCGATGGCTGAAGCCATCGCCCTCCGAATGATCGGAGAGTGACGGCTTTAGCCGTCGCTGGTACCGCTACTCGACGAACTTGTAGCCAACGCCCCTGATCGTCAGCAGGTGCTTCGGTTTGGTCGGATCGGTCTCCAGATACCGCCGCAACCTGACGATGAAGTTGTCAATCGCGCGCGTGTCGGTGTCTTCCTGCAGGTCCCACACGTCTTCGAGAATCGCCTTGCGCGACACCGGCCGGCCGACGTTGCGGACCAGGTACTGCAGCAGGTCGCACTCCATCTGCGTCAGCTGATACGCCTTGTCGCCCACGTGCAGCTCGAGCGCTTCGAGGTCCAGCGTCTTGCCCGCAAACGTCAGCTGCTCGTGTTCGTGCTGGTTCTGAAGCATCCACTGGCGGCGCCGCAGCAACCCGCGCAGGCGCGCCAGCAGGATCTGCAGCTCGAACGGCTTGGGCAGGTAATCGTCTGCGCCGGCTTCGAAACCCTGCAGGACATCCGCCGGGCGGCTGCGCGCGGTGAGCATCAACACCGGCACGTAGTGCCCCGCCCCGCGCAGCTCCTTGACCACCGTGAAGCCGTTCTTGCCCGGCAGCATCACGTCGAGCACCACGGCATCGTAGGCGTCGCGATCGGCCAGCAGCCGATCGAGCGCCTTCTGCCCGTCGCTCTCGATGTCAACCGCGTGGCCTTCGGCCTCGAGGTTGAATCGCAGCCCGTCGGCGAGGTGCGCCTCGTCTTCGACAATGAGGATTCGACTCATACCGCTTGCCGGGCTCCGGGCGCCGGGCTCCGGGCTCCGGGATCGCTCTTCGAGCGCGGCAGCTCGAGCGTGAAGGTCGCGCCCTTGCCCTCGCCCGAGCTTTCGGCGAACACGCGGCCGCCGTGGCGTTTCGCGATCGATCGGACGATATAGAGGCCGAGGCCGGTGCCCTTGACCTTGAAGCCGCCGGTCTGGAAGCGGTAGAAGCGGTTGAAGATGCGATTGAGCTGCGCGCGGGGAATGCCGACGCCGGCATCCTTGACCCGCACCCACACCGTGTCGGGCGCGGGACCCGCGGCCTGCACGGTGACCTGCGGCCGGCCGCCCGAGTATTTCACGGCGTTGTCGAGCAGATTGGCAATCGCGGCGCGGAGGTCGTCGACGTCGCCGTCAACCACGAGCGGCGTTTGCGGATCCACATCCACGATCGACACCGCCTCGGGCGGGAGGTTGTGCCGCATGCGCGCCGTGTCCACGCACTCGTGCACCAGCCACGCCAGGTCGACCGGCGCGACCTCGTGCAGCTTCGACCGCTGCCGCGCGGCGCCGGCCTTCAGGACCTGTTCGACCGTGTGCTGCAGGCGGTCGGCGTCCTGCAGCATGATGCGGTAGAACTCCTTCCGCTGCGCATCACCCACCTCGCGCGCCTGCAGTGTTTCCAGGTACAAGCGGATCGACGCGATTGGGGTCTTGAGCTCGTGCGTGACCGAGCTCAGGAAACTGTCTTGCTGTTCGGTGATGCCCATTTCGCGGACCAGGAACACCGTGTAGACGATGATGCCCGCGATGATGAGGCTGAAGGAGAAGACGCCGAGGATGAGCGGCGCGACGCGCCGCCCGTTCACGAGGATCCAGCCGATGTTGAGCGTAACGGCGGCGGCGACGAGAACGACGCAGAGGACGACGAAAACGATCGAGGCCGTCTGGCGTCGGGTCACCCGCCGATTTTACGCCGCTTCTTCTTCCATCTCCTGCCGGACCTTGGCCACCTTCACGTCCCAGGCGAGGCCGAGCATCTTGAGCACGCTGATGCCGATCCAGTTCAGGTCGATCTCGTACCAGGCCAGCCCGTGGCGGGCCGACACGGGATGGGCGTGGTGATTGTTGTGCCAGCCTTCGCCGAAGGTCAGCGCCGCCACCCACCAGCTGTTGCGCGAATCGTCCCGCGTGGCGAACCGGCGCGAGCCCCAGATATGCGTAGCGGAATTCACCAGCCACGTCGCGTGCAGGCCGTAGGTGGTGCGGAAGAACGTGCCCCAGAGCACGTAGGGAATGCCGCCGAACGCGAGCAGGATCAGGCCGACGACCACCTGCGGCACCCAGTGCCACGTGGTGAGCAGGACGTGGAAGCGGTCCTTGCTGAGGTCCGGCGTGTAGCGGGCGAGGACCTCGGTATCGTGGTGCATCGCCTTGCCCGTCATGATCCAGCCCATGTGCGCCCAGTAGGTGCCTTCGCGCGGGGTGTGCGGATCGCCGTCCTGATCGGAATGCTGGTGATGAATGCGGTGCGTGGCGACCCAGAAAATCGGTCCGCCCTCGAGGGCGAGCGTGCCGCAGATGGTCAGGAAGTACTCCATCCACTTCGGCGTCTTGTAGCCGCGGTGCGTCAGCAGGCGGTGATAGCCCATGCCGATGCCGAGCGACCCGGCCGCCCACCACAGCACGATCATCGTCGCGATGGCGCCGTAGTCGATGAAGAAGAGGGCGGCAACCGCGCCCAGGTGGAACGCGGTCATGGCAATGGCGGTGATCCAGTTGATCTGACCGTCGGAGGCCTTGCGGCCGTAAATTTCGGTGACAGGAACCATAGGGAGAACGACAGTAACAGGTGCGGGACGCGGCCACTGTAATAGTTGTGTCAGGGATGCTAAGTCGCTTCCTTTGAGCAAGTTCGTATATTATTGTTTGCAGCCATATATGGTCACATCAGCGCTGCAGCGCGAGCTCAAAAGGGGTAGTGCCGAGATCCTGATCCTCGCTTTGCTCGAAGAGCAGGAGCGGCACGGCTACGAGATCGGCCGGCTGATCGACGAGCGATCGGACGGCACCATCACCTTTCACGTGACGTCGCTGTACCCAACACTGTATCGCCTCGAAGACAAGGGCCTGATCGAAGGTCGCTGGGTCGAAAAGGGCCACCTTCGCCAAGGCTCCGGTGCCCAAGCCGGCACCCGCCGCCGCCGCATGTACCGGCTCACCCCCGGTGGCCGCGGCGTGCTGGCGAAGCAGCGTTCCGTGTGGGACACGTTTGTCACGGCGCTCGATCGCGTCGCGAGGATTCGCCATGCCTGAGTGGAAACCGCGCATCCGCGCAGCCTTCATCGCCGTCCACCATCCACTGGACGAAGACATCGTCGAGCAGCTCGCGCAGCACGCGGAAGCGTCGTACGAAGCGTCGCGCGCCGAGGGCGTGCCTGCGGCCGAGGCGGAGGCCCGCGCCGAGGCGTTGGTTAGTGCTTCGCGAAGCACGTTAGCTGGTTAGTTCAAAGTTCAAGAGTTCACAGTTCAAAGTTTCAGTTTGAAGTTTAGAGTTTACGCCTGCCGAAACTTGGCACTTGAAAACTAAAACTTGAAAACTGAAACTTTAAACTGAAACTTTGAACTGTGAACTCTTGAACTTTGAACTAACGCCCTGCTACTTCAGAACGTATCGTCTCCACGTTTCGACGATGGCGCGATCCGGTCCGCCCAGTTTCTGGTGGCGCTCGACGTAGTTGCCGAACCTCGCCTTGCTGGCCGCGTCCAGCCCGCCTTTCTCGATGTGCATCTTGTACAAGACCTGGATGGCGATGAAGAGCAGCGGCTGGTCCTCGTTCCTCGTGTCGAGCAGGTCGACGAGCTTGGGTAGCGCCTCCGCGTAGTCGCCGAGCATGGCGAGCGCGGTGGCTTCGCGGCGGATGCGCTGGTTGTCGTCGGGCCACGCGCTTGGCGCTTCTTCGATCAGGTCGATCGCCTGGCGCCCGTCGCCCATCCTGAGCAGCGCATCCACCAGCGCGGGGTAGACCGCGCCCGGGTTCTCGCTGAGCAGCGCCATCTGCCATGCGCCGGTGGCGTCGCGGTCGCGGCCCTGCGCCGCGTGGGCGGCGCCCAGGTAGAACGCGGCGCCGAGAAAGTCTGACGCGCCCTTCAACGTCTGCTGGAACCACGCGGTGGCCTGGGGCATCTCGCCCTTCTGCAGCGCGTGCAGGCCGCGGACGAACGCGAGCGACAGCTCGTCGTCCGGCGTTGCGCCGGGCTCGGCCGGCGCGTCGTAATTGCCGTTCCGCGCGCGTTCGAGCATCGCCTCGACTGTAGGCGACGGCGGATGCAAATCGGCGAGGCCGTCGAGGAACGGGCGCACCACGCCCGGGATCAGCACCGTCTCGGGGACAAAGCGCGGCACCGGCGCGAAGATCTTCACGGCGGCCAGCGGCGCCGGCGGCGCATCCGGATCGAGCGGGACCCGCAGGTCCACCGGCGGCTCGGCGGCGGCCATTACCGGCGCGAGCTGGAACGGCCGCACGATGCGGGTCTCTGCCTGGCCCGGCGCGCTGATGATGGCGCGGGCCACGTACTCGCCGGGCGGCAGCACGCCGAGGTTGATTCGCGCGGCAAACGCGCGCTGGCCCTCGCCGCGGGTGGCCTGGCGCGCGTCGACGTTGACCAGCGGCGCGCCGTTCTCGCCGTCGGCGATCTGGACGGTGACCTTGGCGCGGCCGAGCAGCGCCGCGTCGCTGCCGCTCATCTCGATCATCGCGGAGACGGCCTCGGTATCGATCACGCCCGACGGCCGCGGCCGCGGTGTGTCGCCGCTCGAGGTCGGCTGGGAGACCAGCATCAGGTCCGACACGCTCAGCTTGCCGCCCGCCGGCGACAGCCGCGCGTTGATCGTGTGGTGCACGCTGCCGACGCGGCCGGTGTCGTCGGCGGCCGCGATGCGCAGCGTGTACTCGCCGGGGTCGAGCAGCATCGACGTCAGGATCAGCCGCGGTGAGGCGCCGCGAGGGCTCGCCGGAAACAGCTTCGTCGGGCCCGCGCGGCTGACGATCGCGCGATCGGCCTTGTCGATCACCATCATGCCGATCGGCCACTCCGCCTCCTCCGTCGCCGGATCGCCGATTTCGGCCGAGATGATCACCCGGATCTTCGACGCACCCGCCTCGACCGCGGTGTAGCTGGCGACGCGCATCGGCAGGCCGCGCGTCGGCAGCGGCGCCCGCAGCACCTCCTTCACCTGATCGAGCGCCGTGGCGGCCGCCGCCGCGGCGCCGGCCTCGGCGACCCCGGGCGAGTCGCGAATGACGAACGTCGGCCGGGCGCGGACCGTCAGGCCGCGGGGCCTGACCTGCACGCGAATGCGGCGCTCCTTGCCCGTGCGATCCGCTTCCGTGGGCTCGAACCCGAGCAGGTAGTACCCGGACAGCTCGCGGCCCAGCCGATCGAAGGCGTTCTCCGCAGACCCGCCGACGGTGGCCATCGTGCCGCGGGTCTGGCCCGCCAGCTGCTCCAGTCCCTCGCTGAGCAACCCATCGTCGTAGAACCTCGACACGCCGGGCGCCGAGGAGTCGTCCATGTCGAAGTACGCCTGGCCCGGCCGGATCACGTGGATGGTGGCGCGCGCCTCGGCGGCGCGCCGGCCGATCTCCGCCATGTTCTGCCGATCGCGGGCGACGAACAGGCCCTCGGAAATCATCACGATGTTGACCGGCGTCTTGAGCGCCACCAGGCCGCGCAGCAGGCCCTCGAGCGCCTGCAGCGTAACGCGCGTCCTGGCGCTCGACTCGATCAGCATGCTGCGCGCGTCGGCTTCGACCGTGGTCGCGCACGCGTCGAGCCCCGGCCCGGTTTCGCCCTGGCACTCGCGCTCGATGGCCTGCTGCCACAACGCGACGTCGTTGTTCTCGAGCGCCCAGGCCTCGCTGATGTTCACCTTCGTCATGCCGACACGCGAGTTGACGCTGCCGTTGATGCGCGTCATGCCGTTGACGATGCGGGAGCGATCCGCCGTGAACTCGACGTTGCCCGTGCCGTTGGGCAGCCGTGCCAGGCCGACCAGGTCGCCGGGGGCCAGCCGCTCGAACAGCGTCTGCGCCGTGCGCAGCACCGAGCGCGACGAGCCGATCCGGATGTTGTTCTCGTCGACCACGAACAACAGCAGCCGTCCCGTGGTCGCCATTTCGTTCGAGCTGAACGCCGCCTCGCGCGTCGACGTCGGCGTGGTGTTGGTCGGCACCGTCGACACGAACTGCACCGAGTCGATCGTCCGCGGCTGGCCGTTGACCTGAAGCTCGAAGTCGCCCGCGGTCAACGTCGGCACCGGCCGCGCGTCGCGATCGATCACGTTGACGTCCACGAGCACCAGCTCGGCCTTGGTTTCGAACGACGGGCGGGGCGCCGGCTGGGGCTGTTGCGCGCCGGCGGCGACGCCGAGCACCACCGCCGCCACTACCGTCCACGGCAGAGTGATTCGGCGTACGGTCCGGAGCCCGGGACCCGGAGCCCGGAGCCCGTCTGTGTTGCTCATGGCTTTATGACCCTGGCGCACGGTAGCCCTGGCGGGCGCGGACCGAGTAGCTGGTGCCCGGCACCTCGACCTTGACCTCGCGCCACGATCCGTTGCGCTTCGCGTTGGTCGACTCGTATCCGACCACGTACTGGTGCGAGAGCTCGTCAAGGATCTCGGCGAAGGGCTCGTCGAGCTGATCGCTGCGCTCGACGAACAGCGCGCGGCCGCCGCTGAGGTCGACGAGCCGCTCGATGCCGGTCTTGAGCTGGGCTTCCTTGACCCCGCGGCCGAGCGCCACCATGAACAGCGTGGCGTCGTTGGCGCGCACCGCGTTTTCGACCGCCCGAATGGTGGCGTGGCTCGTCCGATCGTCGCCGTCGCTGAACACCACGAGCACCCGGCGCCCGGGCTGCCGCGCCAGCTGCTGCACGCCGCGGATGATCACGTCGTAGAGCGCGGTGCCGCCCCACGCCGACAGGCGATCGATCGCGCGCAGGCGGAGCGGGATGCTGGTCTCGCGCTTGGCCAGCGTGAACATGTTGTCGTTGAACGCCGTGATCGTGACCTGGTCCTTCGGGCCGAGCGCCGACAGGAACTTCTTCACCGCGTTCTTCAGCTGCGGCATGGCCTGGGTCATGCTCTCGCTGACGTCGACCGCGATGACGATCTCGAGGGGCGAGCCCTCCGAGGAGAAGTGCTCGATGGTCTGCGGCACGCCGTCCTCGGCGAGCTTGAAGGCGCCGCGTGCCAGCCCGGGCACGAAGCGGCCGCGGTCGGTGACCACCGCCGTGACCTGCACGACCTCGACCATGACCTTCTCGACCTGATCGAGGCCCCTGGTGCGCGAGCTGGCGACCAGCCGCCCGCCGTTCTTCAGGTTGGCGACGACGCGGAGCACGTGCGATCGCACTTCGGCGCCGGCGTCCCACGTGCATTCGGCGGCGATGGGATCGAGGACGTTGCAGACCTGCTTGCCGTCGGCGAAGAAGAGGAGCTGGTTGACCTCGAGGGCCTTGACGGCAGGCACGACGGCGGCCTTGAAGAGGGTGACGCCGCTGACGTACGCGTCCGGCTCGGGCGACACCACGCGGATCGCGAGCTCCGGTGGGGGTTCCTGCGCCGAGAGGACGAGTGCGAACGCCGTAAAGAGGAGTGTCAGTCGGTACATAGGGGTCAGACCCCTTCTGTTCTACCGTGGCCGCAACGGGCCGCCGCCCGCCAATGCTGCCACGTAATCTTCTACCCGGCGCGGCGAAAGCGCCAGTGCCTGTCTGGTCATCGCCGGCCAGTCGTCCGGGAAGCGCGCCAGAACGTCGTGCCAGTAGTCCTGTGTGGCAAACGTCAGCAGGGCCGGCACGAGCCGGGCCGGCAGCCTGAGCCGCGCGGTCTCTTCGGCCATGCGCAGGGTGAGATCCGGCGTTTGCGTGCCGATGACGCCGCCATCGGCCCGCCCGCCGAAATCCTCCCAGGGGGCGGGCGGCGGCATCACCGGTTTCAGCCGGCTGTTCAGCACCTCGCCATACACGCCCCAGCGGTCGAGCGCGGCGGTCGGCAGGTCGGGCTTGCCCAGCCACATCAGATCGCGCAGCGCAAAGAGCGAGGTCATCGATTCCGGCGCACGCTGAAACAGCCAGGGCAGCGTTTCGCGCAGCACGCGGGACATGCGCGCCTCCTCGGCGAGCGCGGCGATCGCGGGCAGCGTCGTGGCTGCGGCAACCCGCTGCCGTCCGCGCGCGATGGCCTCGACGAGGCGATCCCGATCGGGGTCGCGCATCTCGCGCGGGTTGAGCGCCGCGATGGTGCGCGCCAGCGTGAGCTGATCGTTCAAGTTGATCGTGGGCGCCGCCGGCATCTCGTTGTCGGCGATGCGGCGCAGCGCCAGCCGCGCCAGCCCGAGGTCGAGCCCGAGGATCGATCCCTGGATGTGCCACGGATCGCCGTCGCCCACCTGATCGCGGGGCCGCGCCCACGACAGGCCCTCGCGGCGCGCGCCGATCGGCACGTCCTGCGCAAACTCGTGGCGCGTGGCGATGTCGGTGCTGAGCAGCGCCTGGCCCTCGGGATCGCCGAGCGCCGGCGTGTAGACCAGCGGCAACAGCGCGTCGGCGATTTGCCGCGGCTGCCCCGAAGAGAGCGCCGCGTCGAGACCCGGCGAGTCGATCTGCTCGCGAATCCGCGCCAGGCGTTGCCGCTCGCCGGCGGCGAGGTCGACCCGGTACGACAGCCCTTCCCATTCCACCGTGGGCGCGTCCGGCTCCGACGGCGGGCCGGCCATGGCCTGCAGGATCTTCGATTCGTACGCGGTGCCGGGCCCGGTCCATTGATCCGGCTGGATCAGGGGAGGCAGCGCGTCGATGAGCGAGGTCGTGATCCAGTGGGCCGCCGCCGCGGGTATCGGCGCGTCGCGATCCACGGCGTCCGCCAGCGACAGCACCAGACGTTCGGCGGTGGCCGCGTCGATGGCCCTCGTGATCCGGGCCCGCTCGACAATCGCCAGCGCGCCCTGCAGCGCGATCAGCGAATCGCGCTGCTCGCGGCCCGGCCGTTCGTCGATGCGGCGCGCGGCCTCCACCGCGCGCGCGAACGTCTTCGGCGCCGTGATGTCCATGCGATCGAGCGTCAGCAGGACCGCCTGGTAGCGGCGGTAGCCGCCGAGCGCCACCAGCACGTCCGCGATGTCCTCGTCGCGCACGCGCGGAAACACGGCTTGCGCGAAGCGCACCATCTCGAAGCGGTTCCGCCGCTCGAAGGGCGAGGCCTCGACGATCTTCTGGCTGAGCCAGGCGAGCGTGACCGGGAACGCCGGCACGCGGCGGATCGAGCCGGCCCGCCGCCGCGGGATCTCGGACCGATCGAACAGCGCCTCCCACAGCCACTGCCACGCGGGCCCGGCCACCTCGCCGTTGCGGACCTCCACTTGCGTGGCCACCATCCAGGGATCGGCCACGCCGCGCAGGAACGGGTGGTCTTCGAGCCGCCAGTTCTGATCCGCCGCGCGAAACGCGGCATAGAACGCCCGAGCCTGTTCGACTTGCGCGTCGATCGGGCCGGAGCCGAAGGCCGCCGCGAGGCGGTTGGCATCCATGCCGGCGATGACGTCGAAGAACCACGCCAGCCGTCCCGCGTCGCGCGACACGATCGCGCGAATGAAGTCTGCGGGTTTGGTCACCCGCTCCATCGCGAGCGCTTCCCAGATCGGCTCCGCGGCCGTGCCGCCCGGCACGACCATGCGATCGTCCTGGATGCGCAGGCTCCGGGCCGCCAGCCAGAAGCCGCCCGGCGCCGTCCGCGCCAGGAAACGGAGCAGCCCCCGGTCGCGTTCGAGCAGCGCGCGCAGGGACGCATCCCCCGCGAGCGCGCCGGCGGCCACGAGCAAGACCGACCGGTTGGCGATGAGGGCGGGGAAGAGCTCCGCGTGCCCCGGCAGCTCGAGCAGGTCGCGCCAATGATCCGCCATGAGCGGCGCGGCGATGCTGATGGGCGCCGACCCCGGCGCAGCCGCGGCCGCTGCCGTGCCCGGCGCGCCCAGGAGCACGGCCAGCCGGCGGGCGGCCATCGACCGCTCCGCGGTGCCCGCGCCCTGGCTGTGCAGCTGCCGCGTGAGCAGCGACAACGCGACTCCCCGTTCTTCGGGCAGCAGGCCCAACGCCTGGTAGGCGTCGCCGCCGCCGGTGACCGGGAGATCAAAGAAGCCTGGGACGGATGCCGCGGTGTCTGGTGCGCGGCCAGCCTGCCACACCGGTGCGCCCACCAAGACGGGCGCCGCGAGGAGCACGACCAACACGACAATGGGGAATCGCCGCAAGCCCACACTTATACTTCAACCGCGGCTCGCCGCTTCGCGGCTCGTGGGACTCGCGGTCCGGAAGCGAGCGACGCATACGAGCGAAGCGAGTCCTCGAACGTTAGCGCGTTGTCTCCCGTCAAAGCCCTTATGACCTTCGATAACTTCCGCCAGGACCTTCGCCACGCCATCAGGAGCCTGCTGCGCGCCCCGGCCTTCACCATCATCACCATCCTGACGCTGGCCCTGGGCATCGGCGCCAACACCGCCATCTTCTCCATCGTCAATGGCGTGATCCTGCGGCCGCTCGGGTACCCCAAGCCCGATCAGCTGATGTACCTGACGACGCAGTTCCCGGCGTTTGGCTTCGACCAGTTCTGGGTGTCGCCGCCGGAGTATTTCGAGTTTCGCGAGATCAACCAGTCGTTCGCGGCGGTCGGCGCCTTCACGACCGGCGAGGTGAACCTCACGGCCGGCGACCGCCCGTTGCGCGTGCGGTCGGCGTCGGTGAACGACGACCTGCTCACCGCGCTCGGCGTGCAGCCGGTGGCGGGCCGCCTGTTTGCGAAAGGTGAGGCGGACATCACGGGCCCCCCGCCCGCGCCAGGCTCGCCGCCCGTGCCGCTGCCGCCGTTCTGCATCCTCTCGCACGAGCTATGGCAATCGGCCTTTGGCGGCCAGAACATCATCGGGCAGACGGTTGAAGTCAACGGCCTTCGGCGCGAGGTGATCGGCATCATGCCGCCGGGCACGGACGTGATGGACAACCGTACTGAGATCTGGATGCCGCTCGGCCTCGTTCCCGCTTTCCGGCTCAACCGCGGCAGCCACTACCTCTATTTGATCGGAAGGTTGAAGGACGGCGTCACCGAGCAACAGGCGCAGACCGAGCTGGCGTCGCTCGTCCAGAACTGGGGCGAGCGCGTCGGCGTGAAGCAGCACGTGTTTGCGCCGCCGCCGAAGGACGCCGCCGCCAAGCAGGCGAATCCGGGCGCGGGCCACATCCTGCAGATGGAGCCGATGCAGCAGGAGATCGTCGGCAGCGCCGGCCGGGCGATCTGGGTGCTGCAGGCCGCGGTGGGATTCGTGCTGCTGATCGCGTGCGCCAACCTCGCCAACCTGCTGCTCGCGCGCGCCGAGACGCGCCACCGCGAGTTCGCGGTCCGCACCGCCCTCGGCGCGGGGCGCGGGCGGCTGCTCGGGCAGTTCATGACCGAAGGCGTGTTGCTCTCGCTCGCGGGCGGCGTGCTCGGCCTCGTGCTCGCGCGCGCCGGCGTCCAGATGCTGATCCGCGTCTACCCGACGAGCCTGCCGCGCACGGCGGAGGTCACCGTCGACCCGCTCGTCCTGCTGTTCACGCTGGGCGTGTCGATCCTGACGGGCCTGGTCTTCGGGTTTGCGCCGCTGATGCATACACGCGTGCAGGGCCTGGTCACCGCGCTCAAGGAAGGCGGCGCCAGGGGCGCCACCGGCGCGGCGCGCCATCACATCCGCCGCGGGCTCGTGATGGTGGAAGTGGCGCTGGCGGTGATGCTCGTGATTGGCGCCGGCCTCCTGCTGCGCACCGTCTACAACCTGACCAACGTCGATGCCGGCTTCGATCGGTCGCGCCTGGTCACGTTCTCGATCACGCTGCCGGTCGCCAACTATCCGCAGCCGGCCGCCCGCGGCCAGATGTTCCAGCGCCTGCTCGCGAAGCTGCGCGCCCTGCCCGGCGTGCAGGGGGCGTCGATGATGTCTGGGTTGCCGCCGAACCGGCCGCTCAACGCCAACGACACCGACATCGACAACTACACGGCGCCACCGGAGGGACCGTTCGAGAACATCGACTACTACCAGCAGGTCATGACCGACTACTTCGAGACCATGGGCATCCCGATCGTGCAGGGGCGCGGGTTCCAGGCGAGCGACGCCGCTTCGCCCGGCCTGGTCGCGGTGGTCAACGAAACGCTGGTGAACACGTTCTGGAAGGAACAGAACCCGATCGGACAGCGGCTGCGCCCGTCGTCGGCGATGGGCGACAAGGCGCCGTGGTTCACCGTGGTGGGCGTCGCGAAAGACGTGAAGCAGGGCGGCGTCGATCAGCGGACGGGGCACGAGTTCTACGCGCTGGTCGATCAGGCGGCGCTGGTGGGACCGCCCTTCAATTTCGTGCCGGGCACGATGAACGTCGTGCTGCGGACGACGCTGACGCCGGCGGGGCTGGCGCAGACCATCGAAGGCGTGGTGCGCGAGGCCGATCGGTCCGTGCCGGTCGTGCGGCTGCTGAACATGGACGGCGTGTTTGCCGAGTCGATCCGCCGGCCGCGGCTGCTGGCGCAGCTGCTCGGCGCGTTTGCCGGGCTGGCGTTGCTGCTCGCGGCGATCGGCACCTACGGCGTGTTGTCGTACATGGTGGCGGAGCGCCGGCGTGAAATCGGCATCCGCATGGCGCTCGGCGCCGACCGGGCCAGCGTGCTGGCGCAGGTGATGAAGCAGGGGCTGGTGCTGACCACGGTCGGCATCGTCGCGGGACTGGCCGGCGCTTTCGCGCTGAACCGGTTGATTGCCTCGCTGTTGTTCGGCGTGCAACCCACCGACCCCTCGACCATCGTCGCGGTGGTGGCCACGATCACGCTGGTCGCGGCAGTGGCCTGCTGGCTACCGGCGTGGCGGGCGTCGCGGCTGGACCCGAACGTGGTCTTGCGAGACGACTAGGAGAGGACTCGTCGCTGCGCTCCTCGTGGGACTCGCCGCTTCGCGGCTCGTGGGAGTCGCTCGCTGCGCTCGCTCCTGCGACTCACTTTGTTCGTAAGACAAATCCAAACTGCCTACGAGGGCTCGCAGAGCCCGAGTCCCACGAGTCGCGAAGCGACGAGTCCAAGGAGCGAGCGCAGCGAGCGACCCCCACGAGCGCCGAGAGGCGCGAGTCCTACGACGAGCGAAGCGAGGAGTCGCAGGAGCGAGCGACTTCGACGAGGCCCGGAGGGCCGAGTCCGAGTATCATGAGCGCCGAGGGGACTCATGGATCGCAGATCGTTGTTGAAATTTGGGGCGCTCGCATCCGTCGGCTTTGCCGTCGAAGGCTGCGCACCGAAGACCGCCAGGCCCCAGGTGAGCGCGCCGCGGCGGGCGCCGCTGCGGCTGCCGCTGGTGAACGCGTCGTGGGATCGCGTGATCCGCACGACCATCGGCCTGCGGCCGCATCGCCCGTCCGGCTTCGTCCTGAAGGCCGACAAGCTCGACGGCAAGACCATCATCCACAACTTCGGCCACGGCGGCGCCGGCATGTCGCTGTCGTGGGGCACCGCGTCGATGGCCACCGACCTGGCGATGGCGCACGGCGACCGGCGCGCGGCGGTGCTCGGGTCCGGGGTGGTGGGCCTGACCTCCGCGCGCGAATTGCAGCGGCATGGCTTCGCGGTGACGATCTACGCGGCGACGGTCCCACCGGACACCACGTCGAACATGTCGCTGGCGGGCTTCACGCCGACGTCGGGCCTGATCCAGTTCAGCAGCCGCACGCCCGAGTGGGACGCGCAGTTCCAGCAGGCCGTGCAGATCGCCTATCGGCGGCTGCAGTTGCTGATCGGGCCGAAGTACGGCGTGACCTGGATCGTGAACTACGCGCCCACCGACAACGAACAGGCGGGACGCGGCACCAACCTGCTGCTGCCGGAAAGCGTCCAGGGATCGCGCACGATCCTGCAGCCCGGCGAACATCCGTTTCCGACCAAGTACGCGATCGAACGTCCTGAGATGCGCATCGAGCCGTCGATCTACCTCGACGCGCTGATGAGCGATTTCCTGTTGTGGGGCGGCAAGGTGGTGATCCGCAAGTTCGAGACGCCACGCGACATCATCGGCCTCAGCGAATCCGTCGTCGTCAATTGCACGGGCCTTGGCGCCAAGGCGCTCTTCGGCGATCCGGAGCTGGTGCCGCTCAAGGGCCAGCTCACCGTGCTGGTGCCGCAGCCGGAAATCACCTACGGCACGAGCGGCGGCTCGCGGGTGGCGAGCGCCGAGCCCGGGGTCGGCATCCACATGATGCCGAGGTCGGACGGCATCATCCTCGGCGGCACGTCACAGCGCGACGTGTGGACGATGGAGGTGGACGAGAAGGAGAGGACGCGGGTGGTCGAAGGGCACATCGAGTTGTTCAACGCGATGCGCAACCTGGCCCGTACGTAGGGACGCACCTTCAGGTGCGTCCTCCGGCAGTGGACAAACCTAAAAGTTTGTCCCCACCTGCATGTGGGCCGCGGCAAAGGCCCACTGGTCGGCTTTTTCCGCAATCAACCGATCCGTCGGGCGGTAGCCGTGCGAGGCCTGCACTTCCACGCGGATCAGCGCGGGGCGGTCGCAGCCCTGCGCGGCTTGCAGCGCCGCCACGAACTTGAACGAGTGACTCGGCACCACGCGGTCGTCGTGATCGGCGGTGGTCACCAGCGTGGCGGGGTAGCAGGTGCCGGGCTTGAGGTTGTGCAGCGGCGAATACTTCAACAAGCAGGCCAATTGCTTCGGATCCGATGACGAGCCGTACTCGGTGGCCCACAACTGGCCGCCGGTGAACTTGTCGTAGCGGAGCATGTCCATCACGCCCACGGCAGGCATCGCGACCGCGAAGAGGTCCGGCCGCTGCTCCATCACCGCGCCCACCAGCAGGCCGCCGTTCGACGCGCCCATGATCCCAAGCGTCGCCGGGGCTGTGATCCGTTCCTTCACCAGGTGCTCGGCCACGGCGATCATGTCGTCGAACACGTTCTGCTTCTTGTCGAGCGCGCCGGCCTTGTGCCAGGCCTCGCCGTACTCCGCGCCGCCGCGCAGGTTCACGGTCACGAACACGCCGCCCAGCTCGAGCCACGCCGGCACGTCGGGCCGGTAGGCGGGCAGCACGCTGACCGAGAACCCGCCGTAGCCGTACAGCATCGTCGGGTTGTCGCCCGTCGGCGGCAGGTCTTTCTTCGCCGAAAGAACGAACGGCACGCGCGTGCCGTCCTTCGAGGTCGCGAACAGCGCGCGCGTCTCGAAGCGGCTGGTGTCGATCGGCGGGGTCGGCGCCTCGAACGCCGCGGAGCGCTGCGTCTCGGGATCGCAGCGGTAGACCGTCACCGGGACGAGCGGCGAACTGAAGGCAAACCACACATCGGACGAATCCGCGCGGCCCGTCAGATCGGAGACCGTGCCGACCGACGGCAACTCGATCTCGCCCGCAGGCCTGCCATCCAGGCCGAACAGCCGCAGACGGCTCTGCACGTCGACGAGGCTGTGGACGACGATCCGGCCGCCGATGAGCGCCACGTCTTCGATGGGGTCGCGCTGTTCGGCGACCACGACCTTCCACGCCGACGGCTCGGGGTTCTCGAGATCGATCGCGATCACGCGCCGGTTGGGCGCGTCCTTGTCGGAGCGCACGTAGACCCGCGACTGGTAGTTGCCGATCGGCGCGTACTCGGCATCGAGCGCTTCGGTGACCGCCTTGATTGGCGCGTGGATGTCCGGCGTCGACGGGTTGCCGAGATCCACGAAGTGGAGCTGGTTGTTGTTGTCGGAGCCGCGGTAGGTCTTGATCAGCAGGTAGCGCCCGTCTTCGGTGACCGAGGCATTGACGATCCAGGTGGGATGGTCCACGCGGCGGTAGATCAGCACGTCGTCGGCTTGCGCGGTTCCGATCCGGTGGTAATACACGGCCTGGCCCGCGAGCGCGGCCTCGAGCACCTTGTGTGTCGGCGGCTCGGGATAGCGCGAGTAGAAGAAGCCGTTCGAATCGTGGGTCCACGACAGATCGGAGAAGCGCACCCAGCCGACTTCATCGACCAGGTCGCGTCCCGTGGCGATCTCGCGAACGCGAACGGTTTCCCAGTCGGCGCCGCCCCGGGCTGAGGCGTAGGCGAGCAGCGCCGCATCCGGCGAGGGCGCAATCTGCGACACCGCCGTCGATCCATCGGGCGACAGGGCATTGGGATCGAGGACGAGCGCCGGGGTGCCCGTGATTCCCGAGCGCATGTAGATCGGCGCCTGCCGCTCGAGCCCGCTGTTCTTCGCGTAGAAGAGCCGGCCGCCTTCGAGCACGGGCAGGCTGGTGCGCGCGTAGTTCCAGAGCTCGGTGAGGCGGCGCTCGAGCGGCGCGCGCAGGGGCAGGCCCCGGAGGTGCGCGTGGGTCACCGCGTTCTGGGCGGCGACCCACGCCGCGACCTCCGCGGAATCGAGGTCTTCCATCCACCGGTACGGATCGGCGACCGTGACGCCGCCGTAATCGTCGACGACCTCACCCGTGCGTGAGGGCGGGTAAATCATCGTGCGCGGGCAAGATCGAGCACGGCGTCCCAGTTGAAGCGGACGAAGCGGAACAGCTCGCTCTCGAGAATGCGTTCCTGATCGCTGTGCGCGCCAAACCCCTTGGGGCCGTCTTCGCTGTCGGCGGCGGGCCCGATGCCGTAGCACTGGACCCCCTTCTGGCGCAGGTACGCCATGTCGGTAGCGCCGGTGCTCATGGTGGGCAGCGTGATCGCCTTGTAGTGCTTGGTGATATTGGCCTCGAGCGCCTTGAACGCGTCGGAATCGAGCTTCGCCGTGGGCGTGGGCGGGCGCGAATCGCGAGACCCGTAGCTCACGTCGACCTGGGGATCGTTGACGACCTGCCTGACCAGCTCGAGGAACTTCATCGGATCTTCGTCCGGCGCGAGGCGCGTGTCGATGTTGGCCGTGCCTTCGGACGGAATCACGTTGGTGCGGTAACCGCCCGCGATCATCGTCGGCGAGAGCGAGGTGCGCAGCATCGACCAGTGGCTCGGTTCGTTCTTGCGGAGGTAGGCGTCGGCCGGGCCGGAGATCTTCGGATCCGGGTTGAGCACGTCGCGATAGCGCGCCGCTTCTTCCGGCGACGACACCGTGGCCAGCCGCTTGAAATACGCGGCGGTGGTTTCGTTGATCCGCTGCGGCGGCGTCCAGGCGGCAATGGCGCCGACGGCTTCGCCCAGGTGGGCGAGCGCATTGCTTTCGAGCGGCACCGATCCATGTCCGGCCACGCCCTTCGCGGTCACCGTGATCGCACGCGGGATCTTTTCGACGGTCTGCACCCGGGCGAACTTCACCACCCCGCCCGTCCGCGTGACGCCGCCGCCCTCGGCGTAGCAGAACTCCGCGTCGATCGCGTCGAAGTGCTGGTTCGCCATGAACTGGATGCCGACGCGCGTGCTGCCCTCTTCTCCGGCTTCGGCCAGGAAGATGACGTCGCGGTCGAGCGGCACGTTCAGGCGCTTGAGCATCAGCATCGTCATCAACGTGGCGACGACGTTGTCCTTGTCGTCCACGGTGCCGCGGCCGTAGACCCAGCCGCCGTCACGCACGGCGGCGAAGGGCGGGTGCGTCCACTTCTTGGGGTCGACGTTCACCGTGTCGGTGTGTCCCATCAGCAACAGGGGCCGCTTCTTCCCGTTGCCCTTGATGCGCGCGACCAGGTTCGGCCGGTGCGCCTCCAGCGCAAAGGTCTGCACCGGAATGCCCTCGGCCTCGAGCACCTGCTTGAGATAGTCGACCACCGGCTTCTCCCCGCCCGGCGGGTCGGTGGTGTCCATCTCGAGGATGGCCCGGAAGTGCCGCATCGTCTCGTCGTCCAGCTTCGCCCAGTCGGGTTGCGCCGGAGACTGCGCCAGCAGCGTCGTCGAGGTCAAGGCAATGAAGAGCAGAATGAGTCGTCGCATGGTGTAGCCTAGCATGGGGCAGAAAGCCGGCTGCAGGTGGAACGCCACCAAACGCTGACCGACGATAATCGCCTCCGAGGCCCAAGGACACATGGAACCCTTTCGCCCCGTCCTTCTCGTCGTCGACGATGAGCCGGGGATTCTCGCGATTGTCGCGCGGGTCGCACAGGCCGGGGGATTCGAGGTCGTGACCCGGACGCGGGGCCAGACGGTGTCCGAATTGGAGACCATCAAGGCCGATGCCGCCCTGGTCGACTTGCGCATTCCCGGCACCAGCGGCATCGAGATCCTGCAACAGATTCATGCACACGACCCCGCCTGCCAGGTCATTCTGATGACGGGCTTTGCGTCGATCGACTCGGCCGTGGAAGCCGTGAAGCTTGGCGCCCTCGACTATTTGAGCAAGCCGCTGAATCTCGAACGGCTTGGCGAGTTACTGAAGACCGTTCAACAGGGCCTCGACCGCCGGCGGCGTCTGATGGCGGCCGACAGTGCCGTCGCCCAGCGGTTCGAGTTCTGCGGGATGATTGGTCGAAGCCCGGCGATGCAGGATCTGTTCGACTTGATCCGCCGGCTGGCGCCCCACACCAGAACGGCGCTGATTACCGGCGAGACCGGCACGGGAAAGGAACTTGTCGCCGCCGCGTTGCACAAGATGGGCCCGCGCCGTGGGCGCCGTTTTGTCGCCCTGAACTGCTCTGCCATCGCCGAGACGCTGTTCGAGAGCGAGCTGTTCGGCCATGCCCGCGGAGCATTCACCGGGGCGGGAGAGGCGAAGGCAGGGCTCTTCGAACTGGCTGACGGCGGCACGCTCTTTCTCGATGAGATCGGCGAGCTCCCGCCGCCGATGCAGGCCAAGCTGCTGCGTGTGGTGGAGATGGGCGAGTTGCGCCGTGTCGGTGCGACTGACGAGCGGAAGGTCGACGTGCAGGTTGTGGCTGCCACCAACCGCAGCCTCCGTGATGAGGTCGATCACGGCCGGTTTCGCCAGGACTTGTACTACCGGCTCAACGTGGTCGAGATTGCCCTGACGCCGCTGCGCGAGCGCCGCGAAGACATCCCCTATCTGACCGCGGCGTTTGTCGAGGAGTTCGCGAAGGGTTTCGGCAAGCGTCTCCAGGGGCTGACCCCTGGCGCCGAGCGCCTGCTCCAGCAGGCGGACTGGGCAGGCAACGTGCGCGAGTTGCGCAACACGATCGAGCGTGCGTGCATTCTGAGCGAGGGCCACATTCTCAGCGAGCGCGACATCGCGTCGGTTGCGGGCAGCCAGGACCGGCCCGCGCCACAGCCGCAGGCGGTGCCACGACCGCAGATCCCACTCGATCTGGAGCAGGTGCGGAGCGCACTGGAACAGGCCGGCGGTAACAAGGCGGCCGCGGCGCGGGCGCTTGGTCTCAGTCGCCGGGCCTTCTACCGACGGCTCGAAACCCTGGGCCTCCGCTAGGAGTCTTCCTTCGGGCGACTCAAGCGCTGGCCCCGGGCCGACGCACGCTTCCGGGTGGCGGCTCGTTGACGATGGCCCAGTATCCGCCGAGTTGCTTCACCGCCTCGACGAACTCATGAAACTGCACCGGCTTGACCATGTACGCATTGGCACCGAGTTGATAGCTCTCGACCAGATCCTGCTCTTCGCGCGAGGAGGTCATCACAACCACGGGAATCATCTTGAGCGCCGGGTCGCCTTTGATCTGGCGCAGCACCTCCATCCCGTCCACCTTGGGCATCTTCAGATCGAGCAACACCACCGCGGGCTGACCGTTGGATCGGCCGGCAAACGGGCCGCGCCGGTACAGATAATCCAGCGCTTCGGCGCCATCCCGGACATGGACGACTTCGTTGGCGAGATGATGTTCGCCGAGCGCTTCGAGCGCGAGCTCCGCGTCTCGCGCGCTGTCTTCCACGAAGAGAATGCGGTGGAGGGAATCCATCGTGTGTCCTTTCCTGCCCTGCGGTTATGTAGAAATGTCAGTCCTTCGAGTCGAGGACCTCGCGGACCTTGCGACCGAGCGCCACGGCAGTGAAGGGCTTGCCGATGAAGGGCAGCCGCTCGTCCAGGATCCGGTGTCGCATGACGGTATCGTCGGTGTAGCCTGACATGTAGAGCACCTTTATCCCCGAGCGAATCCGTCCGGCCTCCTCTGCCAGACTCGGCCCGCTCAAGCCTGGCATCACGACGTCGGTGATCATGAGGGACACGGGTCCTTCGACACGCTCCAGCTCGTGCAACGCCTCCTTGCCGTCTGCAGCCGTGCGCACGGTGTAGCCCGCGGATTGGAGAATGCGCGCGACCAGGTTGCGAAGTCCCTTCTCGTCTTCGACAACGAGGATCGTCTCGGTGCCGCGCGTCGGCCCGGTGGCCGCGTGGAGAAACGTACTGCCCGCGACTTCGGCCACCCGCGGCAGGTAAATCTTGAAACTGGTGCCACGGCCGACTTCGCTATACACCCAGATGAGCCCCTCGCTTTGTTTGACGATGCCGAACACGGTCGACAGCCCGAGGCCCGTTCCCTTACCTGACGCCTTCGTCGTGAAATACGGCTCGAAGATGCGCGCGCGTGTGGCCTCGTCCATGCCGGTGCCGGTGTCAGTGATCGCCAGCATCACGTAGGACCCTGGCCGCACGGCGACGCCGTGCTGGCGCGGGTAGTCTTCGTCGAGCTCGACATCGAGCGTTTCGATGGTCAGCTGGCCGCCCTGCGGCATCGCGTCTCGCGCATTCACGGCCAGGTTCGCAATCACCTGCTCGATCTGTCCCGGGTCCGCTTTGACGCTGCCGAGGCCCTGTGCCCCCTCGACCACCAGGTCGATATCTTCGTGGATCAAACGGCGGAGCAAGCCCTCCATCTTCGCCACCACGGTGTTGAGGTTCAGCACCTCCGGTTGCAGGAGCTGCTTGCGGCTGAAGGCCAGCAGCTGCTTGGTCAGGAGGGCGCCCCGCTCCCCGGCCCGGTGAATCTCCTCGAGATCCGCGCGGAGCGGATCGCCGTCTTTCACTTGTTCCAGGACGAGTTCGGCAACCCCGATGATGACCGTGAGCAGATTATTGAAGTCGTGCGCGACGCCGCCGGCCAGGCGGCCGACGACCTCCATCCTCTGGGCCTGCCGCAACTGTTCTTCCAAGCGGTGGCGCTCGCTGACGTCTCGAACGGCACTGATATTGAGCCGCTTGCCGCCGACTTCGACGGAGCCGAGGCTGACGCTGATGGGAAACTCACGTCCGTCCCGGCGCAACCCGATCAACTCGAGGCCGACGCCCATCTCGCGAGTCTGAGGGGATCGGCCAAACATGTCCCGGTGCTGAATGTGCCCTTGGCGATATCGGGCGGGCATGAGCATCTCGACGGGCTGACCGATCAGTTCCTTGCGTGTGTAGTCGAACACCCGTTCGGCCGCTGCGTTCGCCATCTGGATGCGACCAGCGTCGTCGACAATCAGGAACGCGTCGGGGGCAAATTCCAACAGGCTGCGAGTACGTTCCTCGCTCTCCCGCAAGGCCGCTTCGGCGAGTCCGCGCAACCGCCGTTGCTCGGCGTCCTGAATCGATCGCATCACGGCGAACCCCAATCGCGAGACGCGATCTTTCAGCACGTAGTCGGTGGCGCCTGCTTCAAGGCACTTGGCGGCCTCTTCGTCGGTCAGCACGCCGGTGATGATGATCACCGGGACGTCCGGCTGCCGCTCCCGGGCCAGCCGCAACGCGGCCAGGCCGTTGAACCCCGGAAGGTTATAGTCGCAAAGGATGAGGTCGAATGGGTGCGTGGCCAGGGCGGAGGCAAAGCTCTCCTGTCGGTCCACCCAGATGAGCTCGTGAGGGATGTCGGCTGCCTTCAGCTGGGAGCGAACAAGCTCGGCATCCCGAGGGTTGTCCTCCACGTGTAACACGCGAATGGGTCGCTCCATCTCTGAAGGTCCTTGATCGCGCGTCAGAATCGCGGCTTCGCCAGGCTTCCCGGCGGCGGCTCGTTCAGGACGGCCCAGAACCCGCCCACTTGCTTCACCGCGTCGACGAACTCATGAAACTGCACGGGTTTCACCACGTAGGCATTGACGCCTTGCCGATAGCTGGCGAGCACGTCCTGCTCTTCGCGCGAGGAGGTCATCACCACGACGGGAATCAGCTTGAGCGACGGGTCTTCCTTGATCTGGCGCAGCACTTCCAGACCATCCACCTTGGGCATCTTCAGATCGAGCAGGACCACCGCGGGCTGACCGTTCTGCCGGCCCGCGAACGGGCCGCGCCGGTACAGATAATCGAGCGCCTCGGCACCGTCGCGGACGTGGACGACTTCGTTGGCCAGATGGTGGGCTTCAAGCGCCGCGATCGCCATCTCCGCGTCTCGCGGGCTGTCCTCCACAAGCAGTATCCGCTGCAAGGAATTCATCGCGTTCTCCTTCGTTAACCGCGTTCACGCGGACGGCGATTGCTTCAGTGTAAAAAAAAATGTCGCGCCCTGTTCGATCGCGCCCTCCGCCCAAACGCGGCCCCCATGCCGGGCCACGATCCGCCGGACCGTGGCCAGGCCGATGCCGGTGCCCTCGAAGTCCTCGGGCCGGTGCAGCCGCTGGAAGACGCCGAACAGTTTGTGCACATACTTCATGTCGAAGCCGGCGCCGTTGTCGCGGACGAACAGCACGGTACGCCCGTCCTCGTCCCCGGCGCTGCCGATCTCGATCCGCGCCGGGTCGCGCTGGCGCGTGTACTTCACGGCATTGTCGACCAGATTCGCCAGCGCCTGCTTGATCATCGCGGAATCCCCGACCACCGCCGGCAGCGGCGCAACCTGCCAGGTAATGTTGCGGCCCATGGTCGACATTTCCATCCCCTGGATCGTGTCCTTGACCAGGGCGTTCAGGTCGACGGACGATTCGCGCATCTCGGCCCGGTTCGTGCGGGAGAAGGCGAGCAGGTCGTCGATGAGTTGACCCATCTCCGCGCTCGCCTCCGTGATCGTTTTCACGTACCGCTGGCCTTTCTCCGATAACTGGCTGGCGGCGTCCCGCTTGAGCATTTCGATGTAGCCGTGGACGTGCCGGAGCGGCGCGCGCAGATCGTGCGACACCGAGTACGAGAACGACTCCAGTTCCTTGTTGGCCTCGACGAGCTGGGCGGACCCGATTTGCAGGTCGGCGTTGAGCCGAGAGACGCGCTCTTCGGCCTGCTTGCGCTCGGTGATGTCGGTGCGAATCGCGATGTATTGGAGCGGCTTCCCGTGCTCGTCGAGGAAGGGCACGATGGTGGTGGCCACCCAGTAGAACGTGCCGTCCTTCGCACGATTCCTGATCTCACCTTTCCACACCCGCCCGCTGCCGATCGTCTGCCACAGGTCGCGGATGAACGCTTTCGGGTGATGCCCGGAATTGATGATGCGGTGATCGTGCCCGATTAGTTCCTCCCGCGCGTACTGCGAAATCGCGCAGAACTTGTCGTTGACGTACGTGATCTTCCCGCGCGCGTCCGTGATCGCGACGATGGCGTGCTCGTCAAGGGCAGCCTTGAACTGCGCGAGCTGGGCCGCGCGTTCCTGCACGCGCCCCTCCAGATCGGCATTGAGCGCATGGATGTCCTCTGCGGCCCGCTGGCGTTCCGTCATGTCGCGGGTGATCTTGACGAACCCGCGCACACGGCCCGACTCGTCGCGCAAAGCCGTGATGATCCCGTTGGCCCAGAATCGCGAGCCGTCCTTACGCACCTGCCAGCCTTCGTCCTCGGACCGCCCGCTGGCGGCAGCCTGTTCCAGCTCCATCGCCGGTTTGCCGCGGGCGACATCCTCCTCTGGGTAGAAGCACGAGAAGTACTGCCCGATGATTTCTTCCGCCCGGTAACCCTTGAGGCGCTCGGCGCCCGGGTTCCAACTGGTCACGTGCCCGCTGAGATCCAACGTGAGAATGGCGTAGTCGGTGACCCCGTCAACCATCATCCGGAACCGCTCTTCGCTTTCGCGCGATGCCAGGCTGGCTTGCTCCAATTCCGCCGTGCGCTCACGCACGCGCCATTCCAGGCGCTCGTTGGCCCGGCGCATGGCCTCGGCGACGCTGGAAATCATCGTCCCGGTCAGGACGAAAACCACCAGGCCCAGCCAGTCAGCGCCATCGTTGATGAAGGGTTGGGCCACCAGCACCGGCCACAAGAACGTGACCGTGAGACACGCCAGACCGATGGCCAGCCAACCGGCGGCGAGGCCGCCGTAGATCGCCGCCACCATGACGGCGGGATAGAACGTCAGCCAAGTCATCCTCGAGTCGATCGCCTGCAAAGGCCAGTACCGCAGTGCGGCGGCGGCGGCAATCATGGCCACCGCCCAGAGGGAGCCCTGCCATGTCCAGGTGATGCTCTGGTGCCACGAGGTGCGTTGGATAGGCCGGTTCGTCACTGAGTTCTAAGAAGCATAGACGGCCAGACCAGCACAGTTTCTCGCCTCAGCATTCCTGTGCCTCAACGCCAGGTTACCCCGCTCGATGGAGGTGTGCCGACCCACCGACCGCCACGACCGTGAGCGTCTCCGCGGCGCACACGCGGTTACGTCCCGCCTGTTTCGCGCGATAGAGGGCTTTATCGGCTTGCGCGATCAGCGCCTTCACATCGAGGTTGCCGTTCAGCGTCGTGGCCACACCAAGACTCGCGGTCACCGACAGCGTTCCCTCACCATGCGAGACCTGGAGCTGCGCGATTTCCCGACGCAGGTGCTCAGTCACGAGTTTGGCTGCGTCGAGCGGTGTGTCGGGGAGCACCACAAGAAACTCATCACCCCCATAACGGTATTTGTGGTCACTGCCGCGGAGAATCTGGCTGAGATGGCAACCGACCGTCGCCAAGACACTATCACCGATCAAGTGGCCATAACGGTCGTTAATAGTCTTGAAATGATCGATATCAAACATCACGACGGAGAGAGGGCGCCCCGACCGCTTCACGCGGCGCAGTTCCGCCTCGATCACTTCCAGCGCATGGGCACGGTTAAAACACCCTGTCAGGCCGTCACGGAGGCTGCTTTCCTGGCTCTCCCTGAACAGCCGCACGTTCCGCGCCGTGATGGCCACGAGAGCGGTCGCCGCGCCGAGCGCCCGCCGCTCGTGTGCGCTGAGCGGCTGCCGGCCTTCACAAACTCCCAGGACGCCGAAGGGCTTTCCCGCCACGATCATTGGAAAGCAGACATGCCCCTCCAGACCCACACCCTCAGAGGTGGCTTCCACGCCCAACGCCTGCGTGGCCAGCGCTTCGAGCGCCTCAAGCTTCGATCGCTCCAGTTCGCTGGTCTCGTCAATGAGCGCGGCCCACTGACCTCGGTTGTGAGTCAGGACCCATGCTTCACGCTCCTGGACGAACTTCGGGAGGTGTCGCCACAGCACCTGTCGCAGCCCAGGCAGATCGAGGGCGTTTGCGAGCGCCTGCCCGAACGCGACCAACTGCTCCAGGTCCCTGGAGCGCTCCCGAGCTTGCCGCGCCTCGGCCGCCGCTGCGACGGCTTCCGCCTTCATCTGTTGCCGTTTGCGGTACTGATGGAACACAAAGACCACGCTGAGCACGGCGAGGGCTGGGATCAAATCGACGTGATACTGCGTCTCGACCTCTCGCGCGACATCCAAGACGTACCGGAGCGGCTGGTGAAACACGATGACGGTCCCGATGATGAGGCCGACCGCAAGTGACCCATCGTGCCGATCTAGCAGGCGCATTGTCTCCTCCTTGTGCCGTTGCCCTCCCTTGCAGAGTTGATGCCGTCACTCTGACGCCGCCTCAAGGGCTGTTAAATCAGGTGGATAAGAGGAACGTCCCAAACTGAGACCGTGTGCGCTCTGCGGTAGGCGGCTGTGCGCGCACGTCATGGCGTGCGTACGCACGCCTTGCCAGAGTTGGCTCACAGGTCGAGTCTGTGCCGAATCTCGTCCTTCGCGCGTGGCACGGTTCTGGCAGTAGTGCGGGCGTCATGTTGTTGGAGCTCGTCAAACCGGTACTGCCCAGCGCCCCGCCGCCCGCGGCCTTTGCGCCGATCTCGGGCGAGGCTCCAGGCCGCGTGCTAGTAGTCGATGATCTGGCCGGAAACCGGCGGGTGTTGAGTGCAATGCTCGCCAGCCACGGTTACACGGTCATCACGGCCGCAAGTGGCACGGAGGCACTGGCGGCCCTGGCCGAGCGGCCTGACTTGGTACTGCTCGACGTCATGATGCCCGGACTGAACGGCTTCGAGGCGTGCCGCCGAATCAAGCTCGACAAAGACACGCGCCTGATCCCCGTGGTGCTCATTACGGCCCTTCCTTGCTCGGAGGATCGGATCCGCGGACTTGACGCCGGGGCGGACGATTTCATCACCAAGCCATTCAATTCGCTCGAACTGCGGGCGCGCGTGCGCTCGCTGATTCGGATCAAGCGCTATACGGACGACCTCGACAGTGCCGACTCGGTCATCCTCAGCCTCGGGCTGACGATCGAGGCGCGGGACCCCACGACAAATGGACACTGCCAGCGGCTCGCCGCCCTCGGCACGGCGCTCGGCGCCCGGCTCGGTCTTGATCACGACGACCTAGTCGCGATCGAACGAGGAGGGTTCCTGCACGACGTCGGCAAGATTGGCATCCCAGACTCGGTGCTGTTGAAACCCGGCCCCCTGACCAGAAGCGAGTTCGAGCAGGTCAAACAGCACACGGTCATCGGTGAACGGCTGTGCGCGGACCTCCGATCGCTGAAGAGGGTGCGGCCGATCATCCGGAGCCATCACGAGCGCCTCGACGGCAGCGGATACCCCGACGGGCTTCGGGGCGATTCGGTACCGATGCTCGCACAGATCACCGGCATCGTTGATGTCTTCGACGCCCTCACGCACGCGCGGCCCTATAAACCGGCACTGTCGGTCGACCATGCGTGCGGCGAGCTGGCAGGCGAAGCCGCGAGGGGATGGCGGAGAAAAGATCTTGTTGCCGCATTCACGGAGCTCGTGGATCGACCGGCGGGGCGACTCCTGGCCTACGCGTGAGGCCGACGTGAATAGCGGGCAGATCTGTGGCGCGAAGCACACAAACCTGCTCGTGCACGAGCTCAACAATCGCCTCGGCATCATCATGGGGCTTTGCGATCTGCTGCTGGACGCCACGCCGCCGGCAGATGCCAGGTTGGCCGACCTGCACGGGATCCGCGGCGAATCGGAGCGAGTGGTCAGATTGCTGTCGGCACTCGTGGCGGCCAGACCTTGAACGACCTTATCGGTCCCACTGCAGTAGAATCCCGAGGTCTCGGCGAACGTGCCGGCGAGAGTCGCGGAGAAGCCGGGGGATACATGATCTGGCCTGACAGCGAGGAGTTCTTTCGCGTCGTTCTGGACGCCGTTCCCGCGAACATCGCAGTCGTCGATGGCGCTGGCACGATTGTCGCTGTCAATCAGGCATGGCGCGCGTTCGCCGCCGCCAACGGCGTCAGTCCCGAGCAGGTCGGCGAGGGCGTAAACTATCTCGCATCGTGCGACCGTGTGGTCGGCCGGGACGCCGACGTGGCCCGCAGGGCCGCCGCCGAGATCCGGGACGTCATCGCCGGACGTCTCGGGACGAGCCGCATCGAGTATCCGTGCCACTCGGCGGACGAGGAACGGTGGTTCATCTGCAGTACGACACCGCTCCATGTCTCCGGGAATCCTGGCGCAGTGGTCATCCATCTCGAGACCACCAGGCGACGGCAGGCGGAGCAGGCGCTCAGCGAAAGCGAAGAGAAGTACCGCATGCTCGTAGAGCAGGCGGATGAGGTGTTCTACAAAACCCTGTGCGATGGCGACCCGCTCGTGGGGCAGCTGAAGTTCGTGAGTCAAAGCGCGACACGGATCACCGGATTCGCAGTCGATGAGTTCGTCCAGGACCCGTCCCTCTGGATTTCCCTGTTGCATCCGGAGGACGTCCCTGCCGTGGCCAGCGCCACGCGGGAGTGCTTCGAGCGCCTCGCGCCCGTGGTTCGCACTTACCGCCTCCGGAATCGGGACGGGCATTACCGCTGGATGGAAGACCGTGTCTCGCCGATTGTCGACGCCGATGGCAAGGCAATCGGGTACCAGGGCGTGGCACGGGACGTTACCCACTATCGGCTGGTCGAGGAGCGGCTGCGCGACAGCCGAAGCTCGTTGGAGCTGGCACAGGCGACCGCCCACCTAGGAGACTGGAGAATGACGCCGCACGGGACCGTCGTCTGGTCGGACGAGATGTTCCGGCTGCACTACCTCGATCCCTCGGCGTCCGGATCGCCGGGTCGCGCACCTGGCCTTTCCGAGCGTGTCAATCTGGTACACCCGGACGATCGCGAACGTGTGCTGGCCATCCGGAGCACTCTGGTGGACGGCCGACCCGCTCATCTGATGTTCGTCTATCGCACCAACCCGGCAGCCGGGCCGGTGAGGACGCTCGAGGCCCACGTGCGCACCGTGGTCGATGAGGCCGGCAGCGCGATCGAGTGGCACGGCACCGTCCAGGATGTCACCGAACGCGAGCGGCAGTCGGCAGAGCTGCGCCAATACCAGAAGATGCAGAGTGTGGGGCGGCTGGCCGGGGGGATTGCCCACGATTTCAACAACATCCTCTCGGAGATCATGGGCTTTGCCGGCTTCGTGCGTGACGCGCTCGACGAGACCGATCCACGGCGTGCGGACATCCTGTGCGTCCTGGAGGCGGCCGACCGTGCGGCTGCTGTGACCCGCCAGCTGCTGGCCTTTTCCCGCCAGCAGCCGGCCGACAAGCACACGGTTGATCTCAACCAACAAATCGAGCAGTTCAGCTCGCTCCTCAAACGAACGGTTGGCGAGCACATTGCCCTCAGCATCGAGCCCGCCGCGCGGCCCGCGGTCGTGTTGATCGACCCCGTGCAGTTCGACCAGGTGGTGCTCAACCTCGTCAGCAATGCCCGGGACGCCATGCTGGGTGGTGGCACGCTGCGGATCTCGATCAATCTCGATGCGGCACACGCCTATCTCCGTGTGACCGACACCGGTGTCGGCATGGACTCCGAAACGCGGCAGCGGATCTTCGATCCGTTCTTCACCACGAAGCCGGTGGGCCACGGTACGGGACTCGGGCTTTCTACATGCTTCGGGATCGTCGAAGATGCTGGTGGAAGTATTCGCGTCGAGAGTTCCGTCGGCGGGGGTTCCACGTTCCTCGTGACCCTGCCGCTCAGCTCGGCGGACCTTGCCGAGCCACGCCAACTCCAGACACCGGCCCCCATGCACACGAGCGCAAAAGAGGTGCTGCTCTGTGAGGACGAATCGGGGCTCCGCCGCGTGGGTGTTCGCGCACTTGAAGGAGCCGGCTATCGGGTGCACGTCGCGGCCGACGGGAACGAGGCCATCCGTCTCATCGATGCGCTGGGCCCACGACTGGCAGCGGTTGTTTCCGACATGGTGCTGCCCGGATGCGGTGGCGCCGCCGTCGCGGCGCATGCCGCGCGCGTGATCCCAAACGTACCCGTGCTCCTGACGTCCGGTTACTTCGATCACACGAGCGCCCCGGCGTCCGGGGCCAGCGAAATCCTGTGGAAGCCGCTGCCGCCTGCCGACCTGGTGCGCGCCGTCACGACGGCAATCGCGAAGGCTGGCTCTTGAGATGGCGCGCTGACTGCGCCGCCCGCGCCGGCGCGCTGACCGCAAGGCTCAGATAGACTGGCTGCGGCTGTATGGCACCAGATTCAGCACGCCTGCTGGCGGCGGCGTCGGCGCTGGTCGAGCAAGGTCTCGAGATGGTCGTCCTGCTGGACGCGCTCGGCATCGTGCAGGCGGCCAGTGCAGGCGTCATCAAGAGGTTCGGCCTGAGTCCCGATGAACTCACAGGGCGCGCGATGGTCGACCTCGTGCATCCGGACGACCGGCAGAGGCTGGCCGCGGAATTGTCGGCGCTCGCGCGCTCGGAGCCCGGCACAGCCGTTCGCGTCGAGTACCGCGTCACGCAGCCCGACCGCTCGATTCGATGGTTGCGGACACTGTATGTCAACTGCCTCGCGAACCCGGCTGTTGGCGCCATCGTCGCCACCTGTCAGGATGTCACCGAGTACCGCCAGGCGAGCGACGCGTTTCTCGACAGCCATCACCGGTTCGAAACGGTGTTTGCGTCCACGCTGGACGCCCTGCTGCTCTGTGACGACCAGAGGCACTACGTTGAAGTGAATCCGGCGGCCTGTGCGCTGCTCGGCCGTACGCGCGAGCAACTCTTGAGATTGCGAATCGATGACGTGGTGCCGGAGGGCGAGCGGGAGGCCTTTGTTGCCGCGTGGCCGGCGTTCATGACCAACGGCCGGGCGGCGGGTGAACAAGTCATGGTTCGTGCGGACGGCACGCAGTGTCCTGTCGAGTTCAGATCGGTGGCGAACGTGCTGCCCGGGGTTCACCTGTCTGCCATACGAGACGTCAGCGCCCGCCGCGCCGCCGAGGATCAGGCGAACCTCCTCCAGCAACAGCTTCGCGCGTTGACCGGCCGGCTCCATTCCCTGCAGGAGGAAGAGCGCCACCGCATCGCCCGCGAAGTGCACGACGAGCTCGGCCAGTTGCTGACCGCTCTCAAACTCGATCTGGCTTGGTCGAAGCGGAGGCTCGCCTCCCACGGCCTCGTCACGACGAGCGGCATGCGGGAGAAGTGCGAAAGCATGTCCGCCCTGGTCGACGACGCGATAGGCTCGGTGCGACGGATCGCTTCGGGACTGCATCCGACGGAACTGGACCAGCTTGGGCTTGTGGCGGCGATCGAGGCCCATGTGCGAGAATTCAGCGTCAGGACGGGCGTCGTGACCTCGGTGGTGGCGACGCTGGATGACTCGAATCTCGACTTCGAGACGCGCGTGCAGCTCCTGAGAATTACCCAGGAAGCCATGACCAACGTCAGCCGGCATGCACAAGCCACGACCGTGGCGATCACCCTTGATCGGGATGATCACGGGCTCCGGCTGGTGATCACGGACAACGGGCGCGGCATGGCCGTGGTGCCGCCCGGATCGCTCGGACTGCTTGGCATGAAGGAGCGCGCGCGCCTCTGCGGCGGCGAACTCCATGTTGACTCGGCGCCCGACCAGGGGACATCCGTGCGCGTCGTGATACCGGCCCGCGGCTCGTCAGGCGCAGGCACAAGGGTCGGTGCATGAAGATCCTGCTCGCCGACGATCATCCGGTGGTCCGTCGTGGCCTCCGCCAGTTGCTGCAAGAGCATCAAGGGTTCGACGTCGTGGCCGAAGTGTCGACCGGCCAGGAGGCGTTGGCCTACACCAGAGCTCATGAGTGCGACGTGGTTGTCCTCGACATCAGCATGCCCGGCATGAACGATCTCGAGACACTCAAACAGCTGCACGGCGAGCGCCCGTTACTGCCGATCCTCATGCTGAGCATCTATCCGAGCGAGCAGTTTGCCATCCGGTCCTTCAGGGCGGGGGCGGCTGGGTATTTGTGCAAGGAGGCGTCGCCAGACGAGCTCGTGGAGGCCGTCGGCAAAGTTTATGGCGGGGGCCGTTATGTGTCGCCGGAGTTCGCGAACCGGCTTGTGATCGAAAGTTCCGACCGGCCTGGGCGGCTGGGCCACGAGCGGTTGAGCGACCGAGAGTTCCAGGTCCTGCGCGCGCTGGCGGCCGGCCGCACCGTGAGCGAGGTGGCGCGCCAGCTGCGGCTGAGCGTCAAGACCATCAGCACCCATCGGGCCAATCTTCTCCGCAAGCTTGGCCTACGCACGACGGCGGATCTCATCAAGTACGCGCTCGAACAAGGCTTGCTCTAGCAGCCCGGCCGCGACAGCAGATTCCTGTTGTCCTACTGCGACCTCATCCTTTGTCTGATTGTCCCGCGTTGTCTCGCGTGCTAGCGTTCCACGGATTCAGCATTCCGCCTCGTCCCCTGGCCTCTACTGGTTCGACGTCAACACAGCTCCACCGGCCGACGCCTCTCAAGACCGCCACCAGGTGACATCGTGACTGCCCGCCGATTCCCGGTACGCCTCCTCCTGCTAGAGGACCGCCCGGCAGACGCGGATCTGCTGATTGCCCATCTGACGGCAGAAGGTTTTGTCTGCACGTGGACGCGCGTGCAGACCGAGGAGGCATTGCGCCGCGCCTTGGACGAGCCTCTTGACGCGGTTCTGGCCGACTACAGCCTGCCCGGATTCAACGGCATGGAAGCCCTGGCCATCGTCCGGGAACGACATCCCGATCTGCCCTTCATCCTCGTGTCCGGCACGATTGGCGAGGACCTCGCGGTCGCGGCGATCAAGAACGGCGCCGACGACTACCTGCTGAAGGACCGGCTGAGCCGTCTCGCGCCGGCCCTCGAGAAGGCTCTCGCGGAGCGGCGACTCCGCATTGATGCCGCGCGCTCCAGCGCCGAGGTGGCCGCGCAGAAGCGACTCCTGCAATCGGTCATCGAGAGCATGACGGACGGAGTTGTCGTTGCGGATGAAAGAGGAACCCTGCAGTTTGTCAATCCCGCGGCCCGACGGATCATGGGCGACGTGCTGATCGCGCAACGGCCGGGCGACTGGGGGCCCGATCACGGATTGACTGACCCCAAGACCGAGCGCGCGCTTGTGGCCGAAGACGTGCCCTTGCTCCGCGCCATCAAGGGCGTGTCAACCGATGCGGCTGAAATCGTCGTCAAGCGGCGTGGAATGGAGACGCGCATCACCAGCGCAAGCGGCCGTCCCATTGTTGATGA
>MELE01000016.1:0-1619 GCA_001768615.1 Acidobacteria bacterium RIFCSPLOWO2_12_FULL_67_14b
GGAGCCGCCCCAGGGCGTACAGCCCGAGCCGCGCCGACTCGATCGACGGCGCCAGGGGATGGGACAGATCGTCAGGCGCGATTTGCGCCAGTTCGTCCAGGCGCTCGCGCACCATGTCGGCGATGGCGGTCGCGCCCGTGTCGGAGCCGATCCGTCCGAGCGCCTCCGCCGCGCGTCCCCGAACGAGCGCCGAAGGGTCGGCCAGCGCCGCCACGAGTCCCCCGGCGGCGTCAGGCGCCCCGATGAGCCCCAGCGCGAAGGCCGCCATCTGCCGCACTTCCTCTTCGGTGTCCTCGGCCAGCCGGCGCACGAGAGCCGGCACGGCGTCGGACAGGCCGACGCGGCCGAGGGCCAGCGCCGCCCGGCGTCGCACGCGCGCCTCCTCGTCTTCGAGAAGGCGCGTCAGATCGAGGTCGGGCGCGGGTGGCGGTGTCGCGGCGCCCAGGGGGCGGGCGCCCGGCACGGGAGGCGCGGGCACGGCTGCCGGGTCCCGCACGATGCGCCGGTCCTCGAGCGACAGGATCCAGGAAAGCTTGGTCTGATAACTGATAGGAGGCGCGGCGATGGTCGGCGGCGCCGTGGCGCACCCGGGCAGCAGCATCGACAGCGCACAGGCGACCAAAACTCCGCATGCCCGGAGGTTACAGCTCGTCATGCGCAGGATCGTAGCGCAGGAACCGCCACGCGGGGAGGGCCGGCCCACTACCCACCTCCCGCACGACGCCGCTATACTCCGGGCACTTGGACTTCCACCATATTGCCATCGAGGGACCGCCCGGCGCCGGCAAGTCGGTCCTGGCGGGGCGTCTGGCCGGACGGCTGACGGCGCGATTGGTGCTGGAGGATCCGGAAAACCCGTTTCTCGGGGATTTCTACGCCGATCGCCCGGGCGCGGCGCTGCAGGCTCAGCTGTTCTACCTCCTCGGCCGGCATCAGCAGCAGGCGTCCCTCAGGCAGGCCAGCCTGTTCTCACAGACCACGGTCTGCGACTACCTCTTCGACAAGGACAAGATCTTCGCGTACTTGAACCTCGACGACAACGAGCTGTTCATCTATCAGAAGCTCTACGATTTGCTCGCGCAGGACGTGGCGACGCCAGACTTGGCGATCTACCTCCAGACGCCGACCCCCACGCTGGTCCGCCGGCTCAAGGAGCGCGCCCTGCACGCCGAACAGCCGGCGCTCGTTCCCGACGCGGACTACCTGCGCGAGCTCAACGAGGCCTACCAGCACTTCTTCTTTCATTACTCCGCCTCCTCGCTGCTCGTCGTCGAGACGGCGGACTTCGACCCGCAGACGTCGGACGAGGCGCTCGACGACCTGCTGAAACAGATCCGCGGCATGGGCCGCGGCACGCGGTACTACGTGCCGCGCACAGGTTGACGGGCCCCGCCCCGGTCCCCTAAGCTCGCCTGTGATGGCCTGGTTCAAGAAGACGCGCAAGCCGAAGGAAGCCGCGGCTGAAAAAGCCAGCCGCGTCCCCGAAGGGCTCTGGGTGAAGTGCCACGAGTGCGCCCAGATCATCTACCACAAGGACCTGGTCGCGAACCTGCTGGTCTGCCCCAAGTGCGGGCACCATCAGCGGATGAGCGCCACCGAGCGGCTGCGCGCGCTGTTCG